>NZ_JBXAOE010000005.1:0-315879 GCF_058802485.1 Cupriavidus sp. GW822-FHT02D05
AGCAACGCATCGACAACAAGATCATCCGCCCCAGCGCCAACTACACCGGGCCGGAAAACCTCAAGTTCGTGCCGATCAAGGATCGCAAGTAATCTAGCCGGCTGCCGGTTTGCTCCCCTGTACCGCCCGTGGGAGAAGGGGGTAGTTGGCCGCAAAGCTGGGCCACTACCCCCTGATCATTACTCTCTTTCGTCCCTAAAAAATGAACACTGCAAACCGCAAACCGCTGCCCGGCACCCAGCTGGATTTCTTCGACACGCGTGCCGCGGTCGACGCCATCCAGCCGGGCGCTTATGACAAGCTGCCGTACACGTCGCGCGTGCTGGCCGAGAACCTCGTGCGCCGCTGCGACCCGGCTACGCTGACCGATTCCCTCAAGCAGATCATCGAACGCAAGCAGGAACTGGATTTCCCCTGGTTCCCGGCGCGCGTGGTCTGCCATGACATCCTGGGCCAGACCGCGCTGGTCGATCTCGCCGGGCTGCGCGATGCCATTGCTGCCCAGGGCGGCGACCCGGTCATGGTCAACCCGGTCGTGCCGACGCAACTGGTGGTGGACCACTCGCTGGCCGTCGAGTGCGGCGGTTTCGATCCCGACGCGTTCGCGAAGAACCGCGCCATCGAAGACCGCCGCAACGAAGACCGCTTCGACTTCATCAACTGGACCAAGAAGGCCTTCAAGAACGTCGACGTGATTCCGCCGGGCAACGGCATCCTGCACCAGATCAACCTCGAGCGCATGAGCCCGGTGGTGCAGGTGAAAGACGGCGTGGCCTTCCCCGATACGCTGGTCGGCACCGACTCCCACACCCCCATGGTGGACGCGCTGGGCGTGATCGCCATCGGCGTGGGCGGCCTGGAAGCCGAAAGCGTGATGCTGGGCCGCGCTTCCTGGATGCGCCTGCCGGACATCATCGGCGTGGAGTTGACCGGCAAGCCGCAGCCTGGCATCACCGCGACGGACACCGTGCTGGCCCTGACCGAATTCCTGCGCAAGGAAAAGGTCGTGTCGTCCTACCTTGAGTTCTTCGGCGAAGGCACCACCCACCTGACGCTGGGCGACCGCGCCACCATCTCCAACATGGCGCCGGAGTTTGGCTCCACTGCCGCGATGTTCTACATCGACGAGCAGACCATCAAGTACCTCAAGCTCACCGGCCGCGACGATGCGCTGGTCAAGCTGGTGGAAACGTATGCCAAGGAAACCGGCCTCTGGGCGGATAGCCTGAAAAATGCCGAGTACCCGCGCGTGCTCAGGTTCGACCTGTCCACCGTGGTGCGCAACATCGCCGGCCCGTCCAATCCGCACAAGCGCGTGCCCACCTCCGAGCTGGCCGCGCGCGGCATCAGCGGCAAGGTCGAGAACGAGCCCGGCCTGATGCCGGACGGCGCGGTGATCATCGCCGCCGTCACCAGCTGCACCAACACCAACAACCCGCGCAACATGGTGGCCGCCGGGCTGCTGGCGCGCAACGCCAACAAGCTCGGCCTCACCCGCAAGCCGTGGGTGAAGAGCTCGCTGGCGCCGGGTTCCAAGGCGGTGACGCTCTACCTGGAAGAAGCCAACCTGCTGCCGGAACTGGAGCAGCTGGGCTTTGGCGTGGTGGCTTATGCCTGCACCTCCTGCAACGGCATGTCCGGCGCACTGGACCCGGTGATCCAGAAGGAAGTCGTGGACCGCGACCTGTACGCCACCGCCGTGCTGTCCGGCAACCGCAACTTCGACGGCCGCATCCATCCGTATGCCAAGCAGGCCTTCCTGGCCTCGCCGCCGCTGGTGGTGGCCTACGCCATCGCCGGCACCATCCGCTTCGATATCGAGAAGGATGTGCTGGGCACCGACGCAGATGGCAAGCCGGTGACGCTGAAAGACATCTGGCCGTCCGACGAAGAGATCGACGCGGTGGTTGCCGCCAGCGTGAAGCCTGCGCAGTTCCGCAAGGTCTACGAGCCAATGTTCGCCGTGACCGCCGACACCGGCGAAAAGGCCAACCCGCTGTACGACTGGCGCGAGATGAGCACCTACATCCGCCGCCCGCCCTACTGGGAAGGCGCATTGGCTGGCGAACGCGCGCTCACCGGCATGCGGCCCCTGGCCGTGCTGGGCGACAACATCACCACCGACCACCTGTCGCCGTCCAACGCCATCATGCTCGATAGCGCGGCCGGCGAGTACCTGGCCAAGATGGGCCTGCCGGAGGAAGACTTCAACTCCTACGCGACCCACCGCGGCGACCACCTGACGGCGCAGCGCGCCACCTTTGCCAACCCCACCCTGAAGAACGAAATGGTGGTGGTGGACGGCAAGGTCAAGCCGGGCTCGCTTGCCCGCATCGAGCCGGAGGGCAAGGTCACCCGCATGTGGGAAGCCATCGAGACCTATATGGCCCGCAAGCAGCCCCTGATCGTTGTGGCCGGCGCCGACTACGGCCAGGGCTCCTCGCGCGACTGGGCCGCCAAGGGCGTGCGCCTGGCCGGCGTGGAGGCGATCGTGGCCGAAGGCTTCGAGCGCATCCACCGCACCAACCTGGTCGGCATGGGCGTGCTGCCGCTGGAATTCAAGCCTGGTGTCAACCGCACCACGCTGGGCATCGACGGCACCGAGACCTACGACGTGATCGGCGAACGCACGCCGCGCTGCGAGCTCACCCTGGTGATGCATCGCAAGAACGGCGAGCGCGTGGAAGTGCCGGTGACCTGCCGCCTCGATACCGCGGAAGAAGTGTCGATCTACGAAGCCGGCGGCGTGCTGCAGCGCTTCGCGCAGGACTTCCTCGAATCGTCGAAGGCCGCTGCGTAAGCGCGCGCAGGCGCATCGACCCGCAACGTGTTCGGGCGGTATGGCGACGTACCGCCCGCTTTCATCAGGACGAATTTTCCATGGCCCACGTACCCCAGATCAAGATCCCCGCCACCTACATCCGTGGCGGGACCAGCAAAGGTGTGTTCTTCCGCCTGCAGGATCTGCCCGAAGTCGCGCAGGTGCCAGGCGCCGCCCGCGACGCGCTGCTGATGCGCGTCATCGGCAGCCCCGATCCCTATGGCAAGCAGATCGACGGCATGGGTGCCGCTACCTCCAGCACCAGCAAGACCGTCATCCTCTCAAAAAGCAGCAAGCCCGATCACGACGTCGACTACCTGTTCGGCCAGGTCTCCATCGACCAGCCGTTTGTCGACTGGAGCGGCAACTGCGGCAACCTCTCCGCCGCCGTCGGCCCCTTCGCCATCAGTGCCGGCCTGGTCGACCCCAGCCGCATCCCGCACAACGGCGTGGCCATCGTGCGCATCTGGCAGGCCAATATCGGCAAGACCATCATCGGGCACGTACCCATCACCAATGGCGCCGTGCAGGAAACCGGTGACTTCGAGCTGGACGGCGTGACCTTCCCCGCCGCCGAAGTCCAGCTTGAGTTCATGGATCCGGCGGCCGAGGAAGATGGCGCCGGCGGTGCCATGTTCCCCACCGGTAACCTGGTCGACGACCTGGAGGTGCCAGGCGTCGGCACGCTCAAGGCCACCATGATCAATGCCGGCATCCCGACCATCTTCCTGAATGCGCAAGCCATCGGCTACAAAGGCACCGAGCTGCAGGACGCCATCAACGGCGACCCCAAGGCGCTGGCGATGTTCGAGACCATTCGCGCCCACGGCGCGGTGCGCATGGGCCTGATCAAACATATCGATGAGGCCGCCACCCGGCAGCACACGCCGAAGGTGGCCTTTGTCGCCGAGCCGGCCGACTACATAGCCTCCAGCGGCAAACAGGTTGCCGCAGGCGACGTCGACCTGCTCGTACGCGCCTTGTCCATGGGCAAGCTGCATCACGCCATGATGGGCACGGCCGCGGTCGCCATCGGCACCGCGGCGGCCATCACCGGCACGCTGGTGAACCTGGCTGCCGGCGGCGGCGAGCGCAACGCAGTGCGCTTTGGCCATCCCTCGGGCACCTTGCGGGTGGGTGCCGAAGCCAGCCAGGTCGACGGCGAATGGACCGTGACCAAGGCCATCATGAGCCGCAGCGCCCGGGTGCTGATGGAAGGATGGGTGCGCGTGCCCGGCGACGCGTTCTGAGGCACGCTGACGTGGCGGCATGGGTTTCACGCTGGGTTGATTGCGCTTGACCGGGGGGCCATGCCCTTAGCTGCGTAGCGGTGTAGTTCCAGGGGACCCGGCTTGATGCCGGCCCCCTGCGTTTCAGCCCACCATGGGCGCCTTGATGACAAAGCCGTGCTCGCGGTCGCCGTCGAATCCCGCCGCGACATACAGCCGATGCGCCGCCTCGCGCTGCGCCCCGGACAGCAACACGACCTTGCAGCAGCCCGCCTGCCAGGCCAGCGCCAGGGCATGGTGCAGCATAGCCAGGCCAATCCCGCGCCCACGCCAGGCGGCTGCGGTCACCACATGTTCGAGCAGGCCAATCGGTTGGCCGAGCCTGGGCAGGCTCGGGATGATCGCCAGCATGCAAGTAGCGGCGAGCTTGCCGCCGTGCTCCGCCACCACAAGACGCGTTGCATCGCTCTGCAGCACGCGCGCCAGCGCCTGTGCAGCCGGCGGGCCATCAAAGTCCGGATCTGCCGGCCGCAACTCCCTGTAAAGCGAGAGCAAGCCATCCAGGTCATCCAATCGTGCGAGGCGAAATTTCGTGTCAGTCATGGCAGGCAGATTTTGCAAGGCACGCGTAGTCTGCACGGCCAGCCATGGCGCCCGCCACCGGGACTATCCCGAAGCTGCCACTATCTGCAACGATCGCCAGAGTGGATCAGCGTCTCCCGCCCCGTCCGCCCCGCGCGAATGGCAGTCCGGTCGCGTAGCGAGCGGACTGCCATTTTCCATTCAAGCCTTACCTCTCGCCCTGCAGGCTTGCCTGGCTCGCCGAAGCCGTGTGTGGCCTAAATTGCGGTATCCCGTGAGGCGGCACCGGTTGGGTCGTAGGGCGCAAATACGTGGCCGTTAATTGCGCTAATGATGTCAATCCAGAGATCTCAATCGTGCTGCGCAGGTGGCTTGGCGGTCTGTGGCTCGACAGGCACGAAGATGACCTCGCCCGAGGCCACCAGCCGAAGCTCGCCGCCGGCCTGCTCCGCAAACACTTCCGCCCTCGCAAACACCTGCCGCTTGCCTGCCTTGGTCACGCTGGCCCGCGCCACGAACGCCTGCCCCACGGCCGGCGCCATGCAGTTCACCGAAAAGTGGGAAGCCATCACCGGCCCTCCTACCGTGGTGGCCGCGAATCCACAGGCGGTATCGACCAGGGCGCCGATCACGCCCGCATGGAGGAATCCCGCATATTGCGTGGCTTGGTCGTGCCAGGCCATGCGCAGCTCCGCCGCCCCGCCCTGCGCGCTGATCACCTCGAAGCCCAGCCATCGGTTGAAGGCGGCGCTCTGGTTGACACGCTTGACCGTGTCCAGCGAATAGGCGCCGTTGGTGGTCGCGCTGGTGGCCGCGTTGGTGCTGCTCATATCTGCTGTCATTGCATTGCCCTGCCTGATTGAGATCCAAGGAAAAAACTCACTGCATGGCCCGAAACGTAGCGTTGGCCCTGGCGCAAGCCACGCCGTCGGCGGTGACGAAAGCCTGGGCAAAGCACAGCGTGCCGCCAACCTTGGTGAATGACGTTTCGAACATCAGCCACTGCCCGATCCTGGCAACGTTGAGGAAGTCGATCGACAGGTTCACGGTGACCAGGCTGCGCGGCTCGGCGAACTGCATGCCGCACGACAGCCCCATGGCGTTGTCCGCCAAGGCCGTGATCAGCCCGCCATGGGCAAAGCCGCGTGCGTTGGTGTGGGCCTGGGCGAGCTTCACCGCCAGCACGATGGCCTGGTCAGTGCGCATCGAGTACAGCGGCTCCCAGGGGTCGGTCAGCGGACTATGGCGAAAATGCGGCGCGAAGCCGGCGGGAAGGTCGGCATGTTCGGCCGTGGCGTTGGTCATCGTGATGTCTCCTGGTTGAATCGTTGAGGCTGTGATGGCTCAACCACTATTTTTAATGTAGACCAGTCTATATAATTCCAGCAGGATATCAACCCCTCCAACGACCGAGAACTTCATCACATGGCCGCTCAAGCCAAGCATCGGGACAAGATCGTCCGCGCCGCCGCCGTGCTCTTTCGCCGGTATGGTTACGCCGCCAGCGGCACCAATGACATCGTTGCATTGAGCGGTGCGCCAAAGGGCTCGCTCTATCACTACTTCCCGAAAGGTAAGGAGCAGATTGCCGAGGAAGTCATCGTGTACGCCGGCGAACTGGTGCGTGCGACGCTCGCGCAGCTATGCGCGGAACACGACTCGCCGGGGGCGATCGTGCGGGCCTATGGCGTCTTGATGGCCGGCTGGATGGCCCAGTCTGACTATCGTGACGGCTGCCCGATCTCCACCATCCTGCTGGAAATCGCCCCGGAGGCCGAGGGCGTGGCGGCAGCGGGCAACGCGGCCTTTGCCGCATGGGAAGCCGTGCTGGCCGATGCCTTCGCGGCGCGCGGGATCCCGCGGGTACGCGCCACCGAGCTCGCCGGCCTGGTGATCTGCGGCTGGCAAGGGGCACTGACGCTTGCCAAAGTAGCCAGGAGCGGTCAGCCAATCCGGCGCGCGGTGGATGAGCTGGCGCGACAACTCGACGCCGAGCCGCGGAACGTCGCCCAGGGCCAGCCCGGCTGACACGGCTTTCGCGAGTGGCTCGCCATCTCCCAGCCCAAGACACCTGATGTCCTACAACATGGAGCGCATCGCGAACCTCATTTGTACCAGCCTGCCAGCTGAGATTGGTGCCGAAGCACCATGATTCGTGACGGCACTTGCGAAAGACAACCAAGCTGCCGGACTTAGGCAAAGTTGCCATACAACATCAAGCAAGCGAGCGCCCCGACATAGGTCAGCACGGCCCTACCGCACCTGGACAGGACGCGCGCCGGCGCACGACGATGAGTCAGGCACCCTCGAAGATTCGACGCCTGGCATTCTCGATATGCCGGCGCATCGCGATCGAGGCTTGAGTCGGCGACCGCTGCACAATAGCCTCGATGATCGCCAGATGCTCGGCCTGGACCTGCTCGAAGCGCGTGGGATTGCGCGTCTGCCCCAGGTTACGGGCCAGTTCCATGCACTGGCGAATCGGGCCGAGCGCATGCTCGACCGTGGGCACGAAGAAAGGATTGTGAGATGCCCGCGCAATGGACAGATGCAACTGCAGGTCCTCCTCCACGCCCGACGTCTCGCTTTCCTGTGTGCGGTCCAGCGCGGCGTAGGCGGCGCGAATGGCGTCGATGTCCGCATCAGTGCGCATCTGCGCTGAAATCTCAGCCACGCCGACTTCCACACAAAGGCGGAATGCATAGTAGTGCTCGATGTCGGCGATGCTGGAGATCTGGGGAGTGACCGGCTGCCCGCGTACCGGCATGCGCTGGATATAGCTTCCGGATCCCCGCCGCGAGACCACGATGCCTTCGGATCGCAAGCGCGACAGCGCCTCCCGCACGGTTGTCCGGGATACCGCATAACGGCTGGCCAGATCGGCTTCCGTCGGTAGCTTCTGGTCCGCGGAGAACTCTCCCCGCAGGATCGCTCCGATGATCAGCTTGCAAACCTGCTCCGAAAGACTGGTGCTGTCGGTTGCCGTCAATACCAATTCGTCCACACCTTGCTCCTGCTGCTGCGCCGGTTGGCCGGCGTATGGGTTGTTGCGC
Organism: Cupriavidus sp. GW822-FHT02D05; assembly: GCF_058802485.1. NCBI lineage: Bacteria > Pseudomonadati > Pseudomonadota > Betaproteobacteria > Burkholderiales > Burkholderiaceae > Cupriavidus > Cupriavidus sp. GW822-FHT02D05. Next base: position 7,686 of record NZ_JBXAOE010000005.1, read on the forward strand.
AAGCTGTCAGACTAACATACTGCATGTGAGGTCTATCAACAGTTCAGCAAGCCAATTCACTTTTGAAATATGGTCATTAAGCCATCTACGGCCGGGGGTAAACCCGATTTCCCGATCGTTGTCGTTGACAACCCTTTGAAATCCTAAGAAAGTTGTCCTACTTTAAATGCGCTTGTCGGACAAATAAGTTTAAATTTAGTTGTATGACGTCCCATGAATGATCGCGAGGCCGGTTCAGCTCGCACTCTCCATGGGATCCGGGCGCGAGCGCTCCATACGCCAGGCCAGACCAAACAAGACGGAGATTTCATATCGTGACCAAGATTGCATTAAGCGGCGCCGGCGGCCAGTTGGGCACCGTCCTGCGGACCGCCCTGCTGGCGCGAGGCTATGGCCTGCGTTCGTCGGGCAACTCGCAGTCGCTCGCACCGGTCGCCGAGGGCGAAGAGGTAATGCGTGGCGACTTGCGCGACCCGGCCGTGGTCGACCGCCTGCTGGACGGTGTCGACGTGCTGATTCACATGGCGGGAACGAGTGTCGAGCGCCCCCTGCCGGAGATCATCGACAACAACCTGCGGGCGCTCGTCGAGGTTTATGAGGGCGCGCGGCGCCAGAAAGTCGGCCGCATCGTGTTCGCCAGTTCCAATCACGCGATCGGCATGTATCCGGTGGACCAGCAACTCTCGACTGACTGCGAGTTTCGCCCGGATGGCTTTTACGGCTTGAGCAAGATGTGGGGCGAAGGGCTTGCCCGTCTTTACTGGGACAAGCACGGCATCGAGAGCGTCTGTGTGCGCATCGGCAGCTGCGTGGAGAGACCGCAAGAGTTTCGGCATCTGAGTACCTGGCTGGGACACGATGATCTCGCGCATCTCATCGAGCAGGGCATCACGGTGCCTGACCTTGGCTTCCTCGTTGTGTGGGGCGTCTCCGCCAATACGCGCAGCTGCTGGAACAACGATGGCGCGGCGCGCCTGCGCTACCAGCCCAAACAGAATGCCGAAGACTTCGCCGAAGAGATTCTCGCAGCCCCGAACCCGCTCGATGCCATCGGCCGCCAGTACCAGGGCGGCAGTTTCGCGAGCATCGATTTCACGCCAGAGGCGCAGCGCCATGGCGGCGCCCACGGGTAGCCCCTAAGCCAAGAGGCTTGATTTCCAACCGATGCCCCACGCCGAGGATCAATGGCCGCTTGCTTTGGCCACCTGACCTGCGTGGGCTGGCCCTGGGGCCAACCGGGATCGAGAACGACGTAGCGCGGCACACGGCTTTGCCGCGAATCCATAAATACAAGGAGACATGATGAAACACATAAAGGGCATGCGCTGGTGGATGGTCAGCCTGGTCACGATGGGCCTGATCGTCAACTACCTGGCGCGCAATACGCTATCCGTTGCCGCACCGACAATGATGTCGGAGTTGCATATGACGACCCAGCAGTACTCCTATGTGGTTGTGGCCTGGCAGGTCTGCTACGCCATGATGCAGCCGGTCGCCGGCCTGGTACTGGACGCCATCGGCACCAAGATCGGCTTTGGCATCTTCGCGCTGGCGTGGTCGCTGGCATGCGCCGCCGCCGCGCTGGCCTCCGGCTGGCAAGGCCTGGCGTTCTTTCGCGGCTTGCTTGGCCTGGCCGAAGCCGCCGGCATCCCCGGTGGCGTAAAGGCAACGACGGAATGGTTCCCCGCCAAGGAACGCTCGATCGCCATCGGCTGGTTCAACATTGGCTCGTCGATCGGCGCGCTATGCGCCCCGCCGCTGGTCGTGTGGACGATCCTGAACGGCGGCTGGCAACGGGCCTTCATCATCGTCGGCGCGCTGGGCGTGGCATGGACCGTACTGTGGATGCTCTGCTACAAGCACCCGAAGAATCAGCAGCGCCTGTCGGACCAGGAACGCGAGTACATCCTTGCCGGCCAGGAGGCGCAGCACAAGGATGCCAACGTGGCCAAGGCAAGCTGGCTCGAAATCATGCGCAGCCGGAATTTCTGGTCGATCGCGATTCCCCGTTTCCTGTCGGAGCCGGCCTGGCAAACCTTCAACGCCTGGATTCCGCTTTACATGGCAACCGAGCGCCATATGAACATCAAGGAGATCGCGATGTTCGCATGGCTGCCCTTCCTCGCCGCCGACATCGGCTGCGTGCTGGGGGGCTATCTCAGCCCGTGGTTCCACAAGCACCTCAAGGTGTCGCTGTTTACCTCGCGCAAGCTGGTCATGCTGGTCGGCTGCCTGGCGATGATCGGTCCGGCCTGCGTTGGCCTGGTGGACAGCCCATACAGCGCCATCGCGCTGTTGTGCGTCGGCGGCTTCGCCCACCAGACCTTGTCGGGCGCACTCTACTCGATCACGTCCGACGCGTTCGGCAAGAACGAAGTGGCGACAGCCACCGGCCTGGCCGGCATGAGCGGCTACCTGGGCGCGACCCTGTTCACGCTGCTGTTCGGCATTGCCGTCACGCATATCGGCTACAGCCCGCTGTTCGTCCTGCTGGCAGTGTTCGACCTGATCGCCGCCGCCATCGTCTTCCTGATGGCGCGTGAACGCGCTGCGCCCAGCGCGGCGGCTGCCAACCTCGGCTCCCCCGCACTCCACTCCTGACACCTGACGAAACACAGGCCGCGACAAGCCTGCCGGGCCCGAACGCGCACGCGTTCGCGGCCTAGGCAAAGTGCTGCCCACGATTAGCGGATGCACGCCCATCGGCACGGCGCACGGCGCACTCATAGCGGCTCGCGGTTGTGCAAAAACATCGGCACGGGACCAGCCGTGCTCGAAAAAACCAAGAACCTTAGAGGAGATCGTTGAAATGAGAATGAAATTGCTTGCGGCCACAATGGCTGCCCTGGCCGCTGTCGGCGCAAATGCTCAGTCGAGCGTGACGCTGTACGGCGTGGCGGATGCCGGCCTCGAGTACACGAACAAATCCTCCGCGACGGCCGCTGGCGCTCCCGGCGGCAACGCTTATCGGTTGACCTCGGGCAATCAGTCCGGCTCGCGTTGGGGCATGCGCGGCGTCGAGGATATCGGCGGCGGCCTGAAGGGCATCTTTGTACTAGAAAGCGGTGTGAACTTTGACACCGGCTCGTCGGGCCAAGGTGGCCGCCTCTTCGGGCGCGCAGCCTATGTCGGCCTGCAAAGCCCGTACGGCACGTTCACCCTGGGCCGCCACACGACCCCGTTCTTCGACTTCGGCCTGCTCTACGACCCGATGGCGATCTCGACACGCTACGGCATTACCTCGACCGCGCCGGAATTTGGCTCGCGTGCCGACAACAGCGGCAAGTACATTGGCACGTTCGGCGGCCTGACCGTGTCCGGTCTCTACAGCTTCACCAACAATGGCAACGAAGTGGCGGGAGCCTTCACCAACGGCCGCGAATACAGCTTCCTGGCCAGCTACGCGGCGGGTCCCTTCGCGGTGGGCGCGGCTTATGACCAAGCGAACAACACCGGCGCCGCCAGTGCGCAGATGATTCGTCGTGCCACCGCGGCTGGCTCGTACACGCTGGGTGCTGCCAAGGCATTCCTGGGCTACCGCTGGGCAAAGGCTTACAACGGCGCCTCGCTGCCTGGCGGCCAGTTCACCAACGGCGGGGCGAACCTGTACTGGGCAGGCCTGGCCTACCAGCTGACCCCGGCATTTTCGCTCACGGGCGCCGCGTACTATCAGGACTTCCGCAATAGCGGTGCCGACCCCTGGGACTTTGTCGCCACGGCGGATTACGCCTTGTCCAAGCGCACCGACCTTTACGCTTCCCTGTCTTACGTCAAGAACAAGGGCAACTCGAACCTGAGCGTGAACGGCTTCAACAACAACAGCCCGACCGATAGTGCGTACGTTCAGGCTGGCGCGAACCAGCTTGGCGCGACGGTCGGCATTCGCCACAAGTTCTGATCCGGTGCGAGACGCCGGCATCCTGACCGATGCCGGCGTGGCGGCGGTGCCAATTCAGGACGTCCCCTCTCTCAGGAACAAGGTGCTGCTCATCAAGGCCTTGGCCACCAGTTCAACCTGGTTCTCCCCTTGGGCATAGACCGAGACCTCCGACACCACCTGGCGGCGCCCTCGCCGCACCACGCTGGCAACAGCGCGCAGGTTGGCCGCACTAGCCGCTTCGAGATACTGGATATTCAGCGAACTGGTAGCGCCGCCGCGCAGGTTGCCGGCATCGGCGCCCGAAGCCGCCGCTGCCGCGCCCGCCACGTCGATCAAGGTGGCGATCACACCGCCGTGCACGATCTCGCCGACCGTCACGTTGTCGGGCCGGAACGGGAGCAGCAATTCCACCTGGTCGACAGCCAGCACATCCAGCGTGATGCCCAGGGCACGGGCCACGGGCGAGCCCATCAGCACCTGCTCAACGGTATGGCGGATACGGGGGTCGACAGGCAGCGTGGCGGCGGCGCTCGCGGCGCTGGACAAGGCGGGAATCAGGGACAGCATCATGGTCTCCTTGGGAGGATCGGTACGATCAGGCTGGTTCCAGCGTAGACGCGACGGCGGCGCCGCTCAATGACCTCCCACGTCATCAACCGGCAACCAAGGCCGGCGCAGCCAGCCGTTTATAATGAGCGCCCATCCGCCCCGCCACCCAGCCGCATGCCGTCAAACCCGCAAGACCCCAGCCAATCCGCCCAGCCAACCGACGGGCAGCCGGAGTCACAGCCGGAATCACAACCGAATGCACCACGCGGCGACGAAAGCCTGTTCGACCGCCCGGACAGCCCGTGCATCGGCATCTGCTCGACCTTGTTCGACGAGATCTGCCAGGGTTGCGGGCGCAGCGCCATGGAAGTCAGCAACTGGGTCTTCATGGACGACACGGAAAAGCAGGCCGTGTGGGAACGCATCACACGCGAGGGCAAAGGCAAGCGCTTCCGCCAGGGCTGAGCCAGGCCCGACTCTTCCGCCCACGGTGGCCGGCTTAGGCTTAGCCGCCTGCCAGCCGCCGCTCCATATCCTCCACCTCGCGCCGCTCCAGCCGCTGGCGCGCCAGCTTGCGCCAGTTCTCGGCCAGTGCCGGCAGCGTCGCCATGGCGTACAAGGCGCCCGCATCCAGGCGATCCACATAGAGCACGTGCAGCAGCCGCTGCAGGCTCCAGTCCGGATATGGCCGCTCGACCAGCACCAGGCTGTCGCCCCGCGCCAGGCCGCCCTCTTCCAGCACCCGGTAGTACCAGCCCGTGCGCAGGCTTTGCTGGACCGCGCGCGCCATGCCGGCGTGCCCGAACCGATGGTTCAGCTTCCAGCAAGGCTGGCGTGCCTGCGACACCTCGACCAACGCCCCGCCCAGGCGAAAACGATCGCCAATGCAGACATCGGCCTCGGTCAGGCCAGCGGTGCTCACGTTCTCGCCAAACGCGCCGGGCCTTGCCAGTACCTCGGCCGTCTGCGTGGAAAGCGGTGAGAGTTCCTCGCGCCAGGCCGGATAGTGATCGAAGGCGTAGTGGTGGATGGCCTTTTCCGGGCCGCCATGGTGCCTGGAGTCTCCCTGCCCGTCCCCGGCCAAACCCAGCACGGTGACGCGCACCGCCCCGTCCACCGCCTGCTTGTCGATGCCGCTAGGCACACCCTTGGGCCCAAACGGGCGCACGGTGCCCAGCAACACGCAGCCAATGGGAATGGACACCTCGGTCATCGTCATCGTCATCGCCTGCCGGCCGGTTGCAGCACCAGCGAGTCGAAGGCCTCATTGCCCGGCGCGCGGCGGCCCGGCGCCATGGTGATGTACTGCACCGCGGCCCACTTGTCGGTCCAGTCGCGGTAATGGGTCGACGTCACGTTGCCCGATTGCCCGGTCGAATCCATGAAGCGCGACTCGGCCAGGTCTGACAGGTCGTAGATGGCACGCAGGCTGGCCGCGTGCACGCTCTCGAACGGCGCCGCCTCGTCGCGCAGGTTATGGCGCCCTACGTTGACCGTATAGGTGTCGCCGCCACTGGGTACCTTGACGTTGAACAAACCCGCCAGGTAAGGCTGTTTGCCGAACGGCTTGTGCTCGGAGCGGGCCGCATGCGCCTGGCCCCAGCGCCAGCGCTCAGGCTTGTCGCCGTAGCGCCGGTCCAGGTCGGCAATGGCGAGGCGCCAGGCTTTGGCGACGGCATCGTCGCAGCTCTCCGTTGCCGGGGTCGTGCTGTCGTCGCACCAGAACGCGCCTTGCCCCCGCGGATTGCGCAATACGTTGAGCATGGGCTGCTGCACGTTACGCTGCTCCCACAGGCGGTTGAACAGCGTATCTCCGACCTTGTCCTCGAACAGCACGCGCGATAGCTCGCGCAGCCATGCGGTTGCGACCAGCGGCTCGGACAGCCTGGGCTGCATATCGCCATCCCATTTGCGCAGCGATGCGATCAGCGCGCGCTCGCGCTCCGGCAGCGCCGGGTCGCTGGCGATGGGAGATGCCAGCAGCAGCGGCAAGGCATCGCGCACGGCGAGCGAGAGCGTGTCCTTCTGGATCGCGCCAAAACTGTCCATGGTGTGCCGCTCGGTGGCGTCGATCAGCGTGCGGATGCGCTGGTAGCGATACGGCACGGTCCATTCGCTGGTCAGGAAATACGGGTAATCGTCCTCGACGATCTTCTGGTTGGCGGTGGCGATCACGCCCTCGGGCGGATTGAAGCTGCGCGGCAATTGCTCGAATGGGATGAAGCCGCTCCAGTCGTAGCGCGCGTCCCAGCCGGGGGCCGGCGCCAACCCCTTCAGGTCATTGTCGGCGCGGCGCAGCGGCACGCGGCCCGGCGCGATAAAGCCGATGTTGCCATCGACATCGGCGTAGACGATGTTCTGCTGCGGCGAATGGAAATCGCGCAGCGCCGCCAGGAAGCTGGCCCAGTCGGTGGCGCGGTTCAGCGCCAGCCCGGCCTGCACGGTCCGGTCATCGGCACGCAGCGCGGTCCACTGGAAAGCCACCACGTACTGCGCCCCGAGCGGGGCCGCGGCGGTCGCCACCGGCTCGGCCGCATCCGAAATCACCGGGCCGTGGCGCGTCTCGCGCACGTTCAGCGTCACGTCGGGCGCGCCCTTGACGTGGATGATCTCGGTGCGCGTGACGAACTCAGCCCAGCCGTCCGGCGTCTGGTAACGCTGCGTGCTGCCAGGCTGCAAGCGCTCGATATAGAGATCCTGCACATCCGGCGCGGTATTGGTGAAGCCCCAGGCGATGCGCTGGTTATGCCCGAGCACCACCGCCGGCATGCCGGGCAGCGTGGCGCCCGTGACATCCAGCCCGGGAGCCTGCATCTGGGCGAAGTACCACAGCGCCGGCGCCTGCAGCCCGAGGTGCGGATCATTGGCCAGCAGCGGCTTACCCGAACGCGTATGGGCGCCAGATACCACCCAGTTGTTCGAGCCCATGCCCTCCACATAGCCTGCCGGCGCCTGCTGCTCGACACGCGCCATGGCCGTGGCCAGCGGCGCCAGGTGCCGGTAGAGATTGCCGTAGTCCATGGTGCGCAGCGGCCGTTCGCCAGGATAAGGCGCCAGCAGCTCGTTGATGCGCGACACGGGCAGCACCTGCGCGAGCCGCATGCGCAACGTCTCCTGGGTCCAGTTGCCGCCCAGGTCCCACGCCATCATGGTCTGCCAGGCCAGTGTATCGGCCGGCTCCCAGCGCTCGGGCTGGGTACGCAAGATCAGGAACTCCGGCGGCAACGGCCCCTTGCGGCCATCGATACAGGCATTCACGCCATCGGCATAGGCCTGCAACATGGCCCGGGTCTCGGCGGAGGATTGGGCCAGGATGGCTTCGGCATTGCGCCGCACGCCCAGGGTACGCAGGAAACGGTCGGTATCCAGCGCGCTCGGCCCCAGGATTTCCGCCAGCCGGCCGGATACGATGCGCTTGCTCATCTGCAACTGCCACAGCCGATCCTGCGCATGGACGAAGCCGAGCGCAAAGTAGGCATCCTGTGCATTGGCCGCCTTGATATGCGGCACGGCATGGCGGTCCCGGACGATCGATACGCTCTCGCGCAAGCCGGGCAACTTCAGCGTGCCCGCGGTCTGCGGCTGCGATGCTTGCCGATACCAGACATAAGCGCCAAACGCGCAGACCAGCAGCAACACCGCCAGCGTCAATACCAGCCAGGTCAGCCGTTTCAACCAACGCATCGATCCCTCTCCCCGCGTGGCGTGTCGCGCCCGCGCTCTTATTTATGTTTTTGGTCCCATGCCTCTTGCCCCGTCCGCAGGTCCGCGCTCAGTCCCGCGTTCAGTCCCGCTTGCCGGCCAATGGCACTCCGGCATTATCGCCGAATCATGCCTGCAGCCAACGTGAATCGAGCCAGCGAACCCACCCATGAAAAATGCCCGGACCAGCCGGGCATTTTTCCTCGCCAACCGCCGGCCTCAGGCAGCCGGCTTCTTCATCTGCAGCGACTTGTACTCGAGGAATTCCTCGAGCCCGTACTTGCCGGCCTCGCGCCCGTTGCCGGACTGCTTGTAGCCGCCAAACGGCGCCTGCATGTTGAACGGGCCACCGTTGATGTCAACCTGGCCGGTGCGGATCCGGCGCGCCACGCGGATGGCGCGCGCCTCGTCGCCCGACCACACGCCGCCGCCCAGCCCGTAGATGCTGTCGTTGGCGATGCGCACGGCATCTTCCTCGGTGTCATAGCAGATGATCGACAGCACCGGGCCGAAGATCTCTTCCTGCGCCACCGTGGCCTTGGGATCGACATTGCCCAGCACCGTCGGCTTGACAAAGAAGCCCTTGTCCAGCCCTTCGGGCGCCTCGGGGCCGCCTGCAACCAGCTCAGCGCCCTCGTTGATGCCGCGCTGGATATAGCCGGTCACGCGGTCTTTCTGCGCGGCTGAGATCAGCGGGCCGAGGCGGCTGGTTTCCAGCAACGGGTCGCCCACGGTATAGCCCTCGACCACCTTCTTGGCAATGGCCTTGACCTCGTCGTAGCGCGCGCGCGGCACCAGCATGCGGGTATGCGCCGAGCAGGTCTGCCCGGAGTTGAGGAAACAGGCGCCAACGGTACCCTTGACCGCGGCAGCCAGGTCCGCGTCGTCCAGGATCACCGAAGCGGACTTGCCGCCCAGCTCCAGCGCCACGCGCTTGACACTCTGCGCGCCCAGCTCCGACACCCGCTTGCCAGCGCGCGTGGAACCCGTGAACGACACCATGTCGACTTCCGGGTGGCTGGCCAGTACCTCGCCCACCACCGGACCGTAGCCGGTGACCAGGTTGAACACGCCCGGTGGCAGCCCGGCGGCTTCAATCACCTCTGCCAGCACGAAGGCATTGAGCGGCGCCACCTCCGAAGGCTTGAGCACCACCGTGCAGCCCGCGGCCAGCGCCGGCGCCACTTTCAGCGTGATCTGGTTGAGCGGGTAGTTCCACGGCGTAATGGCCGCGACCACGCCCACCGGCTCCCGAACCACCAGGGAATTGCCGACTTCTTCCTCGAACGCGAAGGTCTCGAGCAGCTTGGCAGCCTGTGCCCAGTTGTAGACCGGGCCGCCCACCTGAATCGCGCGCGCCATCTTGATCGGCATGCCGACTTCGCCGGCGATCAGTTGCGCCAGTTCCTCGCTGCGCGCCTTCAGGCCCTCGGCAATCTTGCGGATATAGTCCGCGCGCACGCTGGGCGGCGTGGCCGACCAGCTGTCGAAGGCGGCTCGCGCTGCCTGGATAGCATCCTCGGCGTCGCGCGCGTGGCCTTCGGGGATGCGGCCCATGACGGCTTCGGTCGTGGAGTGGATGACGTTGATCAGGCCGGTACCGTGCGGGGCAACCCACTTACCGTTGATAAAGAGTTTGTCTCGTTGTTGCATGGCCACAGTTTTCAGTTGGGTGAATAGGCGGGTGCAAATTTTGTTACTTTTATGGTGCATCACATTGTAGTGCGCTTTGGCGACTCTTTTTTTTGCAGCGCGCCAGCAGCCCAAACAACGTGCCGATAATCGGCCGGCGAGCCGCATGACGCAAAGTGCGGCCTACCGCACGGCACGGCACCGGCCGGCCTATAACAATGGAGCGAGACAGAGACATGACCGACCCGGTTTTTCATAAGACCGAGCAAGGCCAGGACGAAATCCGCACGCGCGCGCGCAAGCTGGACCATAAGCTGCGCGCCTTGCTGCTGATCGTCAATGGCGAGCGCCGGCGCAGCGAACTGCTGGCACAGACCGGCGGCATGGGCGTCGGGCCGGAGAGCATTGACGCCCTGCTGGCTGCCGGTCTGATCCGCGCGGAGAATGCGCCGCAGCCTGCGGCAGCGGCTGCCAGCCCTGCAAACCCGCCCGCCAGCGGGGATCGCCATGGCGATGCCAAGGCCGACAGCCTGTTCTCCATGTACGGCATGCGTGGTGCCAATGTACCGTCATGGGACGACGCCTTGCCTGCGCCAGCCTCCCCGCAAACCGCGGGCGGCACTTACCAGCAGCTTTATCACTTCTATACGGATGTCATCGGCCATCACCTGGGCCTGCGCGGCTACCTGCTGCAAGTCAAGGTGGAAAAGGCCGGCAGCCCGGCGGAACTGGCGGCGCTGCGCGATCCGCTATACAGCGCCCTGCACAAGGCCAAAGGGGAGATCACCGCCGGCGCCATCATCGACCAGCTCGACAGGATGGTGCGCGACGACGGGCATGCATCGGCCTGAGTTGCCTTTAGTTGCCTTTAGTGGCCTTTAGTGGCCTTTAGTGGCCGCAATGGATCCCGGCCACAAAAACAAGAAGGGCCGCACATGGCGGCCCTTCTTGTTGGCTCGGCTGGCGCTAGCGGCTCAGCCGTCAATACCCTGCGACTCCAGGTACTCGTCATACGTACCCAGGTAATCGGTCAGCGTGCCATCGTTGCGCACTTCGATCACGCGCGTGGCCAGGCCGCTGACGAACACGCGGTCGTGCGAGACGAAGACCAGCGTGCCGGTGAACTTGTCCAGCGCGATCTGCAGCGATTCGATGGATTCCATGTCCATGTGGTTGGTCGGCTCGTCGAGCGCCAGCACATTGTGGCGGCCCAGCATCAGCTTGCCCCAGATCATGCGGCCCTTCTCGCCGCCGGACAGCACCTTGACCGACTTCTTGATGTCGTCGGCCGAGAACAGCAGGCGGCCCATCGTGCCGCGCAGCGACTGGTCGTCGTCGCCGGCCTGGGTCCACTGGCTCATCCAGTCGATCAGGTCGCGGTCGACCGGGAATTCCTCGAAGGTGTCCTGCGGCATATAGCCGACATTGGCGTTCTCGGCCCACTTGATGGTGCCGCGATCGACTTCCACGCCGCCCTTGACGGTGCTGCCCAGCAGGCTGCGCAGCAAGGTGGTCTTGCCGGCGCCGTTTTCGCCAATGATGGCCACGCGCTCGCCGGCCTGGATCGCGATCGACAGGTTGTTGATGACCTTGCGATCGTAGGTCTTGGTCACGCCCTCGGCTTCCACGGCCAGGTTGTGCAGCTTCTTGTCGAACTCGAAGCGGATGAACGGGTTCTGGCGCGACGACGGCTTGATGTCCTCGACCTTGATCTTGTCGATCTGCTTCAGGCGCGAGGTGGCCTGGCGGGCCTTGGACTTGTTGGCCGAGAAGCGGCGCACGAAGTCCTGCAGCTCGCCGATGCGCTCCTTGGCGCGCGTATTGGCCGCCAGCTGGCGCTCGCGCGCCTGCATGGAGGCTTCCATGTAGTCGTCGTAGTTGCCCGGGTAGACCTTGAGCGTGCCGTAGTCCATGTCGGCCATGTGCGTGCACACGGAGTTCAGGAAGTGGCGATCGTGGGAGATGATGATCATGGTGGAATTGCGCTCGTTGAGCACTTGTTCCAGCCAGCGGATCGTATTGATGTCGAGGTTATTGGTCGGCTCGTCGAGCAGCAGCACGTCCGGGTTCGAGAACAGGGCCTGCGCCAGCAGCACGCGCAGCTTCCAGCCCGGCGCCACGTTGCTCATGGTGCCCTGATGCTGGTCGGTGGGGATGCCCACGCCCAGCAGCAGCTCGCCGGCGCGCGCTTCGGCCGTGTAGCCGTCGTACTCGGCATACTTGGCCTCCAGCTCGGCGGCCTTCATGTAGTCTTCGTCGGTGGCTTCCGGGTTAGCGTAGATCGCGTCGCGCTCGGCGGCGGCGGCCCACATCTCGGTGTGGCCCATCATGACCACGTCCAGCACGCGCATGTCTTCATAGGCGAACTGGTCCTGGCGCAGCTTGCCCAGGCGCACGCCAGGCTCCAGCATGACGGTGCCGGCGGACTGCTCGAGGTCCCCGCCGAGGATCTTCATGAAGGTGGACTTGCCGCAACCGTTCGCGCCGATCAAGCCGTAGCGGTTGCCCTCGCCGAACTTGACCGAGATATTCTCGAACAACGGCTTGGGGCCGAACTGCATGGTGATGTTTGCGGTAGAAAGCACGTCTGGGACCTTGTATGAATGATGAGGCGCGGGACTTGCCGCGCTTGCCTCGGGCTGCCGCCCTGCTGATGGCTGTGCAAATGGCTAATCGCTTGATTTGCTTAGCTGCGTGGACGGCGCAAAGCCAGGCATGGCGACCTGGTGGCGCGTTGGCGCGGGGCCCGGGCAGGGAATTCGGGAAACAACCCGCGATTTTACCACTGGCGGGCAAAGGAACGAAGCGATAAGCCTCAGATGTGGGCGCAAGGCGCCGCTTTCAACACCGGGTAACCCGACAGCGACAGCGAAAATCCATCCGCGCGTGCGCTCAACTGCGCCTGCCCTCCCACTGGCAGGGTCAACTTGCGCGGGCAGTGGCCGAACGGCAGGCCGGTGAGGACCGGTACCGACAGGCGCTCCTGCATGTACGCCACCACGGCAGGCAGGTCATAGCCGTTGTCGTAATCCGTCACGCGGTAATTGGAAAAGTCGCCCAGCAGGATCGCGCGCTGGGCGCCAAGCACGCCAGCCTGGTCCAGCTGCAGCAGCATGCGCTCGACCCGGTAAGGCGGCTCGTTGACGTCTTCCAGGAACAGGATGCCGCCCTGCACCGCCGGCATGAACGGCGTACCCAGCAAGCTGCACAGCATCGCCATGTTGCCGCCCCACAGCGTGCCCGCCAACGCGCCCGAAAAAGGCTGCCCGCCAGCCTGCGGCGCATCCACGTCGATGGTGTACGCCGGATCTCGCAGCACGCCGCTGAAGTGCTGCCACATGAACGGGTCGACCACGTCCGCGCCAAAATCCGCCAGCAGCATCGGGCCGGCAAAGGTGACGCCACCGGTGGCCGCCAGGTACGCCAGCTGGAAGGCCGTGAAATCGCTGTGGCCGACGATGGGCGTCTGGCTCGCGCGCGCCTGCTCGGCGATGCGGGCAAAGTCCACCTGCTCCAGCAGCCGTGCGATACCGTAGCCGCCGCGCACAGCCAGCGTCAGCTCGTGCGGCGCGCCGGTGCCGATGGCATGCAGATCGGCCAGCCGTTCGGCATCGCTGCCGCCAAAACGCAGGTAGCGGCGCGCCAGCACATCCGGGTTGCCGACATGAAAGCCCTGCCCCTTGAGCCAGGCGCAGCCGCGCGCGGCGATGGCGACGTCGTGCGGATAGCCGGAAGACGCGATCAGGCGGACTTCGGTGGCTGGCGTAGGCGTGGGCTGGCTCATGCGTCGGGGTTCTGGCTTGGGTCGGTGTCGGTGGAGGCAGCAGGCGCGGCAGCGGCGCAATGCGCGCAGGCAGGCGCATCGCTTGTCCCCGCAACCTGCGCGGCTTCCTGTGCGGCTACTTGTACGGCTTCTTGCGCCGCTTTCTGCGCGGCCTTCTGGGCCCGGCGCCTGCCGCCGAAGAAATCCTTCAGCATGCGCGAGCACGCGTCGGCCATCACGCCACCGGCAATGGTGGTCTGGTGATTGAGCTGCGCCTGCTCGAACAGGTTCAGCACGCTGCCCGCGGCGCCGGTCTTGGGATCGGTGGCGCCAAACACCACGTGGCGAATCCGCGCATGCAGGATCGCGCCGCTGCACATCACGCAGGGTTCCAGCGTCACGTACAGCTCGCACTCCGGCATGCGGTAGTTGCCGATCACGCGGGCTGCGGCGCGCAGCGCCTGCATTTCAGCGTGCGCGGAAGGATCGACCGAGCGGATCGGCAGGTTGTGGCCGCGCGCGATGATGGTGTCGTTCCACACCACGACCGCGCCCACCGGGACTTCGCCGGCGGCTTCGGCCAGGCGCGCTTCGTCGAGCGCGGCCTGCATATAGCGGCGGTCGCGCGCAAGCGCCAGATCCATGGACAGATCCGGGCTTGCCAGGCTGGCCTCGGGCGGGAGGGTCGGCTCGGTCATCGCGGCTGCATCATGCGGCGAGTCAGTCCTGCGCCGGCAGGCTGAAGGCAGCGCTGACCTCGGCCCAGCAGTTCGGGGTCTCGAACAGCACCAGGCGGGTGAGCTGCAACTGGTGCCCGAAGCAATCCTTGAACACCGGGGCAAGCATGTCGAAGGCGATCTGGGCCAGGTTCTCCACGGTCGGGATGGCATCGAGCACCACCGTCTTGTGCCCGTCCATGGTCTGCAGGAAGTTCAGCAGCGCGGTATCGCCGCGATGGATCAGGAAGGCGTGGTCCCACTTGGACACCAGGTGTTCCGTGGCCAGCGCCTTGATATCGCTGAAGTCCAGGATCATGCCCTCATCCGAGGCGCCGGCGCGATGCAGCACCTCGCCCGACAGCGTCAGGTCCAGGCGATAGCGGTGGCCATGGATGTTGCGGCACTGGCCGCCATGGTTGGGAATGCGGTGGCCGGAGTCGAACTCCAGCCGGCGGGTAATGGAAACTTGCTTGTTCATGTGGGCCAATGGGTGCCGAGGTGTGCCGGTGCGTACCGGCGCGATTTGCGCGATTTGCCTACCGGATGCCGAGCAGCTTGTGGGTCTGCAGCGAAAGGCGCCAGAGCGGGCGGCGCTGGCAGAACTCCACCGCCAGCGCGGTATTTTGCCGTGCCAGCGGGCCATCCATGGCCTGCACCAGGAAATAGCGGAAATCAAGGTGCTCGTATGCGGCGAAATCCTGGCCATCCTGCGGGATCACCACCTTGAGTTCGTCGCCGCGCTTCACCACCAGTTCGGAACCCATCTTGGGGCTCACGCAAACCCAGTCGATGCCCTCGGGCACCGGCAATGTGCCATTGGTCTCGATGGCGATCTCGAAGCCGCGCGCATGCAGCGCGTCGATCAGCGGCGCATCCAGCTGCAGCAGCGGCTCGCCGCCCGTGCAGACCACTAGCGGACGCCCGGCGGCGCTGCTATCCACCGCCTGCGGCCACTGGGCCGCCACCTTGTCGGCGAGCGCCTCGGCAGTGCGGTACTTGCCGCCCTCGGTGCCATCGGTGCCGACGAAGTCGGTGTCGCAGAACTGGCAGACCGCGCTGGCACGGTCTTCCTCGCGCCCGCTCCAGAGATTGCATCCGGAGAAGCGGCAGAACACGGCTGCGCGGCCCGCGTTGGCGCCTTCGCCCTGCAGTGTGTAGAAGATTTCCTTGACGGCGTAAGTCATGCTGGCTGGTAAAGCTCTGATCGCTTTTATAGGTAGTGCTGTGGGCGGTGCAGTGAGGCAGTCGGTGCACGGCGCGCGGCGAATGCCGGGCGGGCAACTGGCGACGCGTGGCGACTCTTGGCCAGACTATTGGCCAGGAAACTGCGGCGAACTCGCTATTTTCGCACAGGAGCGCAATCCGCTCCAGCCGCCTCCTTGATTTCCCCTATTGCCAAGGCCACGCTCAGGCGCTGCCCATGGCCCGCGCCGGCCTACAGTTGCGCCCAAGCCGCCTCACGCAGCTTGCCACCGACAAAATCCAGGAAGCTGGCGATGCGCGCCGAAAGCTGGGTATTGAGGTAGTAGACCGCGTTGATCGACTGACGCTCGTCAATGGTGTGCGCCATCAGCACCTGCACCAGGTCGCCGCGACGCCGGTCCGCGTCGGTCATGAAGTCCGACAGGCAGACCAGGCCCTCGCCCGCCAGTGCCAGCTGGCGCAGGGTTTCGCCGCTCGACGCCGACAGATGCGGCGTGATCTGCACCTCTTCACCCACGGCACCGCGCAAGGGCCAGCGATTGAGCGACTCGGGCTGGTTAAAGCCGATCAGGCTGTGGCCGGCAAGGTCCGCCACGCTTTCCGGGCGGCCCCGCGCCTTGAGATAGGCTGGGCTGGCCAGCACGCGCACACGGCTGCTGGCCAGCGCACGCGCATGCAGGGTGGAGTCGCGCAGCGTGCCGATACGGATCGCCACGTCGGTACGATGTTCGAGCAGGTCGATGATCTGGTCGTTGGTATTGAGCTCCAGCTCGATTTCCGGATACGCCCGGCGGAATTCCCCGATCAGCGGCACGATCACGTGCAGCATGAACGGGGATGCCGCGTTGACCCGCAGCCGTCCCGCCGGCCGCTGGCGGCGCACGGCCATCTGCTCCTCCGCCAGTTCCACGGAAGCCAGGATCGCGCGCGCGTGGGCCAGCAGTGCCTCACCCTCCTCGCTCAGCGCCAGCCGGCGCGTGGTCCGGTGCAGCAGGGTGGTGCCCACCTTGTCTTCCAGGCGGCTCAGCGCACGGCTGATGCCGGAGACGGTTTGCCCCAGTTGCTCGGCCGCAGCCGTGATGGAGCCGCTGTCCACGACGGTGGCAAAGGCCTGCAGTTCTTCGAGTGTGATCTTCATTGTTGAATACTAATCAAATATCTTATCCAGATCACCCACTTAATCAGCAAGAAAGACTGCGGCAAACTGCGCCCATCCTAATTCCGGACGCTCCTGGAGCCCACCATGCCCATTGCCCTGTTCGCGCTGACCATCAGCGCGTTTGCCATCGGGACCACCGAATTCGTCATCGTCGGCCTGATCCCCACCATCGCCGCCGATCTGCACATCACCCTGCCATCGGCCGGCCTGCTGGTCAGCCTCTATGCGCTCGGCGTGGCCATCGGCGCCCCGGTGCTGACCGCCCTCACCGGCCGCCTGCCGCGCAAGGCGCTGCTGCTGTCGCTGATGGCCCTGTTCACGCTGGGCAACCTGCTGGCGTGGAAGGCGCCCGGCTACGAATCACTGATCCTGGCGCGTATCCTGACCGGCCTGGCCCACGGGGTGTTCTTCTCGATCGGCTCCACCATCGCCACCAGCCTGGTGCCGAAGGAAAAGGCCGCGAGCGCCATCGCCATCATGTTCACCGGCCTGACCGTGGCGCTCGTCACCGGCGTGCCGCTGGGCACCTTCATCGGCCAGCATTTCGGCTGGCGCGAGACCTTCCTCGCGGTGTCGGCGCTCGGCCTGGTCGCCTTCGTCGGCAGCCTGATGTTCGTTCCGGCCAACATCCGCCATGGCGCCCCTGCCTCGCTGCTGCAACAGGCCAAGGTGCTGGCCGAACCGCGCCTGCTGCTGGTCTACGCCAAGACCGCGATCGGCTATGGCGGCTCGTTCATCCCCTTCACCTTCCTCGCCCCCATCCTGCAGGACGTATCGGGCTTCAGCGCCGGCGCGGTCGGGCTGGTGATGCTGGTGTACGGCGTATCGGTCGCCGCGGGCAACATCTGGGGCGGCCGCCTGGCCGACCGCCACGGCCCCATCGCCGCGCTCAAGATCGTGTTCCTGCTGCTGTCCATCGTGCTGTTTTCGCTGACCTTCACCGCGCCGCACCGCTGGCTGGTGGTGGTGACCGTGCTGGCCTGGGGCGCCGTCGCCTTCGGCAATGTGCCGGCGCTGCAGGTCTATGTGGTCAAGCAGGCGGAGCGCTATGCGCCGGGTGCCGTCGATGTGGCATCGGGCCTCAATATCGCCGCGTTCAATCTGGGCATTGCCGGCGCGGCCTGGGCAGGCGGGCTGATCGTGACCCATATGGGCCTGATGCATACGCCGTGGATTGGCGCGCTGGTGGTACTGGCGGCGCTTGGCCTGACCGTGTTGAGCGGGCGGCTGGACCAGCTGGACCGGCTGGCGCAACACCCCAAGAGCGAGCGCAAGCTGGCCGCCACCAGGGCCTGACCCCGGCGCATCACGCCTGTTCCAGCACGGACACGCCGCCAGCCCGATATTGATGACCAACGTATGCACGGTATTGACCAACGGACCGGGATGGGCGGCCCGCATGGCGCGGGCTCCGCGCCGAGGCTGGCGCCTTGCGCGACGGCGGCACCATGGCTGGCATCCTAGATGGTCTGATTTGTACTGCTTGGTAAAAAAAGGCCATAGGCGCAGCAGGGGCGGCCGGCAAAGGCCGCCCTCTCGATCAGGACAGGCCGAGGTAGTCGCGCTTGCCCACCGGCACGCCTTTGTGGCGCAGGATGTCGTAAGCCGTGGTCACGTGAAAATAGAAGTTCGGCAGCACAAAGCCCAGCAAGTAGGACTTGCCGTCGAACGTGACGGGCTCGGGGCGCAGCTTGAGCTCGATGGTGCGCGTTTCGCTGCCCTCTAGCTGGGCGGGCTGGATGGTGTTCAGGAAGGCCACCGTCCTGGCGATGCGCTCCTGCAGTTCCGGGAAGGTGGTTTCGGTGTCGGCAAAGGACGGCATCTCGATGCCAGCCAGCCGCGCCGCGCAACCCTTTGCGCTGTCGCTGGCGCGCTGCACCTGTGCCGGCAGCGGGTCCATGTCCGCCACCAGGCGGGTCTGGATCAGGTCGGCCGGGTCCATGCCCTGCGCCTGCGCGAATGCGGCGCCCTTGTCCAGGATGGCCGACAAGCTGCCGAAAGCCCGGATAAAGGCCGGGATCGATACTTCATACATCGAGAGCGACATGGGGGTGTCCTTGGGTAGTGATTGCCAGACGCGGCATCCCGCCAGCGCGCAAATTGCGCCGCGGCGGGTTGCGCGACACGGCGAGGATAAACCTTCCAGCGGTTTCTCGCCGGCCGGCCGCTGGGGGCCGCGGGCGTGCACAAACCGGCGAGCGGGAATGAAGGCCGGGAAGCCTCAGGCCGGTCCCCGCCACTCGCGGACAAAGCCCTCGGGCGCCGGCCGGCTGGCCGGGCGCACCGCGTCCTTGGGCGTGCCGACATACAGGAAGCCAACCAGCGTTTCCTCCTCACCAAGGCCGAGCGCCTAACGGACACTTTCGTCATAGCTGTTCAGGCCAGTTGCCCAGAAGCCGCCGTAACCCAGGATATGCAGGGCGTTGAGCATATTCATGGTGGCCGCGGCCGTTGCCAGCAACTGCTCGATCTCCGGCACCTTGTGCCCGCGCTCCACGTGTACGCCAAGCGCAATCAGCATCGGTACGGCCATGGCCTTGGCCCGGAAGCGCTCGCCATCGCTCTGCGGGTCGCGGGCCCGCGCCGCCCGCACGAACACCTCGCCGAGCGCGGCGCGCGCCTCGTCGCGGATCACAATAAAGCGCCAGGGCTGGAGCTGGCCATGATCCGGCGCCCGCAAGGCCGCCTCGAACACCAGGTCCAGTTCCTTCGGCGACGGCGCGGGCGCGCCCAGCGGCCACGGCGACTGCCGCGTCAGCAGGAAGTCAAAGGCCACCTTCTGCGGGTCGGAAAGCGCCAGATCGGCCAGATCGATATCGGCAGACATTACATCCTCTCCATAGGGTTCGATGGCACGCTCGGCGCGCCAGTCATTCCTGGTGGCTCGCTTGCGCCGACGGCGCTTGCGCGCTGCGCACGAGCTGCATGGCCTGCGGCTGCTCGACCAGCACGCACTGCTTGCCCGTACGCGTGCAATGGTCCCGCACGCGCCAATAGGCGTTGTGGCTGACGCAGCCTGCCTGGCAGATCACCAGGTCGGCTGCGATCAGGCTGGCTTCCAGTGCCTCCCCGTCATCAGGATCGGCGGCGTCGCCGCCATCGTGGTGCAGAAACTGGCCACCGGCCATCTCCACCACGCGCTGCGCGACGCTGGCACCCGATTTGTCCTGCCCCACGCAGAGCACGGACTTCGCGCGCAGACTAGCCCTCTCGCCGACCGGTTCGGTGTGCGTTGCCGACGCCCCCCCACGGCCAAGGCACGCGCTCGTCCATTCACGCAGGCGCATCCACAGCGCAATGCCGCCGCCAAGCCATGTCATGCGTCCAAGGCGGATCGGCACGACACCATCCTCGCGCGCATAGGCCAGCGCCGTGTCGCGCACGATCACCGCGGCGCGAAGGCGCATGGCCTCAGCCTGCAAGCGCACGATCTCGGCGGCCTGCGTGACCAGCAGTTCACTGCAGCGCGCCTGCGCGTAGCCATATTGCAGCATCAGCACACCATGCTCCTGCGCCAGGCATTCGAAGTCCTGGGCTTTGGTCATGCGCTATGCACGCTGGCGGCGTGCGTTGCGGGTGTGCGGGCGAGGTGGAGTACGGGCATGGGAGGCCTCAAGTGAAAGTCGGGCATGGCGGTCGCGGGCGCGGAGCCAAGATCCGGATGTTGTTGACTCCTTGAGTATAAATGAGAATCATTACTATGATTTGTGCTTTGCGGGCGCACGTCAAGCCGCTTTCGCTCGCGCCGGCCCTGTCGGGTTCAATCCCAACAAGGGCCAGCGCCCAGTTGGCCTCTTGATTTAAGATATCCCCTCCCCCTCCGGATGAGGCGCATATCGCCTCGACGACATGAACGTCCCCTTTCCGATTCGCAAGGAGTGTCCGCCAGGCGCCTGCACGTGCGGTCGCGAAGCGCTGCTGGACGACCCGCAATCCGACATGCGGATTCTGAGGCTGACCCGGGAAGAGGAAAAGCGATTGATCGCCCGCCTGGAAAGCCTGTCGAGTCTTGCCGAGCTCAAGGACATGGAAAAGCGCATGCATGCGCAACTGGGCATCGTGCTGACGATCACGCCCAGCATCCACGAAGTGCGCACGGTGCGCGGCATCAACATCCAGGTGGAAGAGCAAACCGGGTTATGCCGCAAGACCAAGCAGGCGATTCCCGCGGCGATACGCCGTTGCCTGGAGACAAAGCCGGATATAGCATACGCGATCCTGAACGCGCGCGACTTGCTGGGCGGCGCCTGAGGGGCCTATGCCCGCCCCTCATTCCGCCACGATCTTCCTGTCGCTGGCGATGTGCTTCCACTGCGCAAGATCCTGCCTCATGCGCGCGCCGAATTCGGACGGACTCATTGCCTTGGGCGCCGAGCCGTCCGGCTCAAGCACGACACGCACATCCTGCGACGCAGCGATCTCATTGATCTCGCGGTTCAGCCGCTGGACCAGCGGCGCGGGCGTGCCGGCAGGTGCGAGGACACCGACCCAGATCTCGATCCCGTAGCCTGGCACCGATGCCGCCAGTGACGGCAATTCGGGAAACGCCGGGTTCGGCCGCTGCGAGGTCACCGCCAGCGCCCGTACCTTGCCGGACTTCAACTGCGTCACCAGCGAGCTGTAGTTGGACATCATGACGTCGATCTGCCCCGCGGCCAGATCGATCATCGCGTTGGAGGCCCCTTTGTACGGGACATGCATCATCTGGACTTTCGAGATGTCGCACAGCAACTCCGTCGCCAGCTGCGCCAGCGAACCGATCCCCGCCGAGCCGTAGGTCAGCGCGCCCGGCTTCGCGCGCGCTGCCGCGATCAGCTCGGCCGGCGACCTGATCTGGGTCGAGGACGAGACCGCCAGCAACAGCGGCCCCTCGGCGACCATGGACACCGGCGCGAACGCGGCGAGCGGATCGTAGGGCGAGCGCGGCTGGGTGGCGGCAGCGGTCAGGAAGGTGGACGACGTCAGAAGCAGCACGGACCCGTCCCGTGGCGCCTTGGCAACCGAATCGGCACCGACGACGCCTGCCGCACCCGGCTTGTTTTCCACGATGACCGTGGTCCCCAGGCGCTTTGCCAGCCCCGGCGCGATCGCACGCGCGATCACGTCGTTGCTCGCGCCCGCCGAAAACGGCACGACAATTCTGATCAAAGGCGGCACCTTGGCATCGGTCTGGGCCGCCACCATGGTTACCGCGGACATCGCGGCAAGCAACAGCGCAATGTGGGCTAACGTCTTTCGCATTCGGCGCTCCTGTCTCAATGGGTAGCAATGGGTAGCAATGGGGAGAGCAGCATGGATGTCAGGATCCGGGAGCCGGATGTCCACCCGGGGTCCCGTGGAATCCGGCGACGTCCTGCCTAGACGGGGATATCAAGGTCCAGCAGCGGCGCGTACTGCTGGGCGCCAAAGATGTCGCCATCGCCGGCGCTGCCGCTGGGCCGGGTGCGATAGATCGTGAACTTGATGGCGTACGCGGGATCGTATTCGACGAAATCGGAGATCCGTTCGACCGGGATCCCATATAGCGCGGCCATGCTTTCCCGGCTCAGCACGCGCGAGCGCTTGACGCGTTCGTACTCGTGCGCCTCGCGAAAGATGATGTCGAAGGTGATCTTGTTGACCCCCGCGTTCTTGCTGCGGATGGTCTTGGCGAGTTGATGCAGTTTTTGCGTTGCCATCGTAGTCGTCGTAGTCATCGTAGTCGTCGTTGTCGTCGTTGTCATATGCGGCACCAGGCTCAGACGCCAACTTCAACGAGGTGGGTGGGGAACAGCGCCATGGGGTCTTGCACCTCCACCGTGTGGTTCAGCGTCCAACGATAGGCCGCGCTGGCATGCAGGACTTCATCCAGCGGGAACGACACCGAACCGGCCGTGCCTTTGACGTCAGGCAGCCGCGCATAGAACATCTGGCGCAAGCCGATCATCGTCACCTCCTCGGCCATCTCGCGGGTCGGGGCGACCCCCTGCACCAGCACGCAGAGCTCATGCCCCGGCCGGTCGCGCAGCGGCTCCAGCTCGCCCATCACGCCATCGCGGCCGTACACGCTGTAGTGCAGTTGATAGCCGCTGTCGCCAAAACGCGCGCGCACCTGCTCGCGCGCCCACGCAATCACCCGGTCCACGTTGGCGATGGTGTAGGGGTCGCGGATGCCACACAGGCCGACGAAGCGCTCACCCACCTTCCCCGCGCCTTCCAGCTTGACCCGGACCGTTTCCGCCTCGATAAAGCGCGAGCCCGTGATGCGCGTGGTGCGATCGTCCACCTGCGCGTAGCGGCAATGCGTCATGTCCAGCCTGCCCCCGGCGACGAACTCCTCGTACGGATTGGAGCGCTCGTACATCGCATGGCCGGATACCGAGGCGACGGTGCAGCGCTGCTCGGGATGCATCGCCGTGACCTGGACGTCCTCGTGGGAAATGACGCCCATCACGGTCTCCTTGCCGCCATAGGGCTCGGCACAGAACGATGCGCACTCGAGCACCTTGCCCAGGTAATAGGCATGATCGGCGGAAAAGCCGTGGTGTAGCGCCGGCGCGGCAAAGACCGCGGCATCCGAGCTGCGCCCGCCGATAATCACGTCGGCGCCCTGGCGCAGCAGCGCCACATAGGGATGGACACCGGCCATGGCAACGATACGGTCGGTTGCATCGAGTTCGCTTTCGGTCAGGTCTGCAAAGCCATCGAGCCCGCTCACCGTCTTTCCGCGCCGCATTGACTCGCGAAGAAAAGCCTTGTCCACCTCGGAATAGAAGTAGCCGACCCGGAACTTCTTCAGGCCATGCTTGGCGGCCAGTTCGCCGATGATCCGCACGTACAGGTCCACGCGGCTGTTCGACCCCGTATCGCCGGCCGAGCCGATGATCATCGGCACGCCGAGACGGCGCGACGCCAACAGCATTTGCTCCAGATCGTGGCGTTGCCAAGCTTCGGGACTCGTCGAGGTGTCCGAGCCCAGCGGCACCGGGCCCACGTCGTCGCTTCCCGAATCGGCCGCGATATAGTCAGGGCCCGCCTCCACCCCCAACCCAAAGCTCTCGGTGCGCAACGGCGCAAAGCCGAGATGGCCATTAGGGCAAATGATCTTCAGGGACTGCATGCAGTGTTCTCCAGATGGTGTCTTCCCCAAGCCGGGCTTGACGATTCATCTAGAGCAGATTGCGTGCCACAGGGCGACTCATGAAAAAATCTTTATATTTCATAGATTTAGCGCCACACCTTCCGCCTTTCGCGTGATTTTCACGCAAAAACCATGCCGTAATTGCGTGAAGTTCACGCATCCCCTCGTCGCTTCCGGCAGTCGGGGCCAGCAGTCCCAGCTTCATCATCTGGTGCCGCAAAGCGTGCCGGCTCAACCCCAGTCTCTCGGCCGCCGCACCGAGGTTCTGGCCGCACGACACCAGCGTCTGCTCAATCAGCGCACGCTGGAAGCGAGCCGTGGCCTCGTGATAGTCCTGCCCCTGCTCGGATGCAGCATGGCCGTTCATTGCAGCCGGCTGCGCCACGGCATCGTCCGCTGCGCCCGCGGGCCGCGCCACGTCCCGCAGGATGCGCGCCGGCAAGTGATGCGGCCGGATGCAATCGCCCTCCTCCAGCAGGCAGATGCGCTCCAGCAGGTTTTCGAGTTCACGCACATTTCCCGGCCACCGGTACGCGCGGAAAATGCGCGCCACCTCCGGATCCAGCCGCTGGAAGTGGCTGCCGTACTGCGCGTTGTACTTCGCCAGCGCGTTGCTTGCGAGCAGGAAGATGTCATCGCCACGCTCGCGCAGTGGCGGGATATTGATGGCGATCACCTGCAGCCGGTAATACAGATCCTCGCGAAACTTGCCGGCCTTGACCTCGCTCAACAGGATCTTGTTGGTCGCTGCGATAAAGCGGGCGTCCACGCTGATAGGACGCACCGCGCCGACCCGCCGGAATCGCCGCGTATCCAGCAGCGTCAGGATCTTGGACTGCATCACAGGATCCAGCTCGCGGACTTCGTCCAGGAAGACCGTGCCGCCATTCGCCGCCTCGATCAGCCCCTCCTTCCTGCTGACCGCGCCGGTAAACGAACCGCGCTCATGGCCAAACAACTCGGATTCGAGCAACTGGGCAGGAATCGCGGCGCAATTGATGTCGATGAACTCGCGCCCGGCCCGACTGGACTGTGCGTGGAGCATGCGCGCCACCAGGCTCTTCCCCGTCCCGGTCTCGCCATAGATCAGCACGGTGCTAGCCTGGCTGCGCCCGACGCGGGCGACCAGTTCACGCAGGGCGACGATGGAGGGATGCTCCCCAACGAGCTGCGGGCGAGAAGGTTCGTTCATCATGGGATACGAGAGCCGGCACCGGGACGGAGGACGCCCCGGAGGCCGGCAAGTTGAGGTCGGTCATCTGCGCGGAAGATTAACCTATTCCGAAACGGCGACGGGGGGTGAGCGGATGGGTGCATGTGCCAGGGGGACAAACACCGCGGCGGCGAGCGCTGGTCCAGCCGGGAATGATGGCGTGGGCGTTGCCATGGCACTGGCCCGGCACCCACTGTTGCCAGCAGGCCCGCCGGTGGCGATCAGCCTGCGAGACAGGCGGTCGCATTTCCTTCATGAGCGTATTCATAGGCAGATATGCCGCTCTACGCTCTAGGACTCAGGGCAATGCTTCTGCAGTATGCGCAAGTAGTCGCGGCTGACCGAAAAACCGGCAACGCCATGGGGCATCAACACTCGCCGCAAGGCGTCGCTGCCATATTGGTGATGGCCGCCGTTGCCCATGCCGTCCCTAAAGTACAGATTGACAAAGCCTTCGACAAAGCTGTCACGCAAGCGCGCTTTCCACTCGGGGAACGGCAGCGGCACCAGTTGCGCGCCCATCTGCGTGAGAATGTCGTAGACGTCGTCGACCGGCACGCTGCGCTCCGAAACCAGGTGATAGTTCTCACTCGACAACGGTTCGGAACGGACAATGCAGGCGATGCACTTGGCCACGTAATCGACAGGAACCATATTGATGCTTAGCGACGAGCGCGGATACGCCGCGATCGCCTGGCAGGCGCGATAGAACTTCAGGAACGCATCGTCATTGATGAAGACCCTGTCTGCGTCGCGCCGACCGCCATACAGGCCGCTGTCCCAGGTAATGGTTCCCGGCCGCAGGATGCTGACTGGCAGGCCGGCCGCCCTGGCACGATAAAACAGCTGCTCGGCCATCGTCTTCGACTGCTCGTAAGTCAGCGTGATATCGCGCCAGGCTTGCGTCGCCGGCGTCGACTCCGGCACAGGTTCGACTGTTTCGCTGGGCAAGGCATGATGCACAGCGATAGTTGAAATGTAGTGCACCGGCTTGACCCGGCTCGTTGCGGCCAGACTGATTATGCGGGCGGCGCCCAGCACATTGGTCGGATACAGGCGCGCAAGCGGGTCCATCAGATTAATCATCGACGCGCCGTGGATGATGCAGTCCACGTCCTCGCACAGCATCCGATAGGCGCTCTCGTCAGTCCCCAGCCGGTCTTGCACGACGTCGCCGCTGACCAGGTGGATGCGCGGATTGCGCGCGTCGAGCTGCAGCCCCTTCTGTTCGGCGGCGTGCTGCAAGCGTTGCCTGCCCTGCTCTGCATCCTGGCAACGCACCAGACAATGCACGGTGTAGTCTGTGTCCGCCAGCAAGGCCACCAGCGTGTGAATGCCCAAGTAGCCGGTGGCACCCGTCAGCAGTACGTGGCGCAGGCCGTGCCCTGAATCACAAGGCAGTGCCGTCCCCAGATCGGCGAGCGAGGCAGCGGCGATATCATCCAGGCATATGCCATCGATGAACGCGCGCTCCTGCACCTTCGAGCGCTCCAGTGCTTGCGCCATTTGATGAAACACCGGATTGCCGAAGATCAGCTCGACATCGACCGCGAAATTCTTGGCAAGCAACTTGCTCAGCAACGTGATGGCTGACAGGCTCGAGCCGCCGACCTGGAAGAAATCGTCGTTGCGCGAGACGCGCGCCAAGCCGAGCAAGTCCTGCCAAATCTCAGCCAGCGCCGGTTCCACGCCACTGTCGCGCGGCGCTTCATAGACGCTGTCTGCGGCGACCGGCGCCTGGGCCAGCAGCTGGCGCAAAGCGGCACGATCGATCTTGCCATTGATGCTCAAGGGTATGGCCGCCACCGGCTGGATCTGTGCCGGCACCATGTAGTCTGGCAGCCGCGCAGCAACTCCGGCCTTCACGCGCGCGATGGCGGTCTGCTGGTCGTCGTCTTCCTGCGGCGGCTGACGCCATACGATCGCCGCGGCCAGCGCAGGCCCGTCCCGTAGCACGGCCACAGCCTGCCTGACCCCGTCCTGGGCCAGAAACGCTGCCTCGACTTCCCCTAGTTCCACGCGATGGCCGAGCAATTTGACCTGACTATCCTCCCGCCCAAGGATTTCGATCACGCCATCTGACCGGTAGCGACAGATATCGCCGGAGCGATACAAGTGCTCGCCACTCAGTGGGTGCCGGATAAAACACTCGCGGGTGCGCGCCTCGTCGCCGACATAGCCAATCGCCAAGCCAGCGCCGCCGATGTACATTTCCCCGGCCACCCAATCCGGGCACGCTTCCAAGCGCTCGTTGAGAATGGCCAAGCGATGATTGCTCAAAGGCCTGCCATATGGAATGCTGACGCTGCCGGGCGCCACCTCACCGATCGGATGCCACACGCACCAGATGGCAGTCTCGGTCGGCCCGCCCAGGCCGACCAGTTGAATACCGGGGCAGCGCGCCCGCACCGCGTCCGGCAAAGATACGGGAATCCAGTCGCCGGACAGCATGGCCAGCCGCAGGCTTGGCAGCACAGGCCCCGACTCGCGCTCCAGGCTGCTCATCAGCATCTGCATCTGCGCGGGCACCGAGTTCCAGAGCGTCACCCCACACGCAGCAATCAGTTCGACCCAGTGCGCAGGATCATTGCGCAGCCGCGCCTGCGGCAGCACCAGCGTCGCCCCGGCTTCAAAGCTGCCGAATATGTCCCAGACCGACAAATCGAAGTGGGCATGGGCCAGTCCCAGCACTTTGTCGCCGCGCCCGACGGCGAAGCGCCGATTGATATCGCGCACCGTGTTCAGCGCGGCGCGATGGCTGATGGCCACGCCCTTGGGCTGCCCAGTGGTGCCGGAGGTGTATAAGATGTAGGCGGGTTGCTCCGCCACACCGGCCATGCAACCGGCCAGCAGGGATTCCTGTGGGGCCGCTGTAGCGCCGTCCTCCGACCGTTCGACACTGATGCATCGCAGCGTCGCAGGCCAGTCTTCTGCCATGCGCGCGGCGTCGGTCAGAACCCAGCGCACGCCGGCATCGGCGAGCATGCGGTTGCGGCGCAGCGGCGGCTGCGTGCCATCAATAGGCAGGTAGGCGACGCCGGCCAGCAACGCGGACAGGATGGCTGCGATCTGGCCGGCTCCTTTGTCCATCACGATCGCTACCGGCGGCGCACCGGCAGCGCAGCCAGCCTGCCGTAAGCGATGGCACAGCCGCGAGGCCCAGGCGGCCAGCTCACCGTAACTCAATGCCTGTCCATCGGCGATCAGCGCGACGGTCTCGGGTCGCGCCAGCGCGCTGCGGCAGAAGCCGCTATGCAGGCCATCCATTGGCAACGGTGCCGCGCCGTAATTGGTAGCAACGCGCGCCGCCAGCATCTCTCTCGGCAAGGTGATGGGATGGGGCGTATGCCAGATGTCATCGTCATCGGCCAACTGCCTTAGCAATCCACAAAACGCGTCGAACGCCGACTCGACCGTCCCAGGCTTGAAAACGCCGTTGCGGATGTCCCAATCCACCTGCAAGCTGTCGCCGCGCTCGGTCACCTGGCAATCCAGCCAGACCTGTGGCGTCTGGGTGATGCCATAACGCAGGCTCGCGCCTTGCATGAAATCGCCACCGTCCAACCCCTCGCCCTTGACGCCTACGGTGCTGGTGAACACCACCGGCACCATCACCTGGCTGCCGTGGCGCTGGCTGAGCTCACGCAGCACGTCTATCCCGGTAAAGCCCGTGTGCTCCATGTCCTGCAACAATCGCTGCTGCAACTGGGTGACTCTCTCAGCAAATGTCGCCTGCGCGTCCAGCGACACCGCCAACACATTGACTGCAATGAAGTCACCGACCACGCGGTTGACGTCGGGGTGTAACGCAGGCCGGTTCAACAAGGTCAGATTGATGCAGAACTCCCCGTGTCGCGACCAGCGCGCCACGGTTTCGGCGAAAGCCGCCAAGACCACGCCCGAGGCCGTGTGCTTACCGCGCGCGGCTTTGGTACGCAGGCTTTTCCATTGCGCTGCGGGCAAGGCGAAATGCAGGCGGCCGAAAGCCACCGCCGATATCGGTGCAGCGGCACGCTCCTCCTTGCTCAATACCGGCAGCTCAGGCGGCGGCGGAAAGCCACTCGCGATGCGCTCCAACCAGTAACGCCGGTCGTTCCCGCTAGCGGCCGTAGTCTGCGCATCGGCCTTCGCCTGTTGTTGCGCCAGCAGCAGATCGCGGTAGGTGATGGCCAGCGGTTCCAGCTTCAGTTCCGGATCGCGATAGAGCTTCCCTAATTCGTTGAGCAGAATCTGGATGCTGGCAAAGTCCGCGACCAAGAGATCCATGGAAAAATGCAGGATGGAAATCTCGCCCTGGTGGCTTAGCCGCAGCTCGTGCAACGGCCATTGATCAGGGGGATAGCAGCGTTGGCCCATGGCCTCCCGCGTTTGCGCCAACCCGGCCTGGGCCTGCGCGTCAGTTGCGCCGCGCCAATCGTCTAATCGCAACGGCGGCAGCGCCACTTGTCGCAATACCCGTTGGTGGCCGGCCGGCGAGACCACGGCGCGTAGCATATCGTGGCGCTGGATCAGTTGGTGCCAAGCCCGCTCCAGACGAGCGGCGTCCAGCTGCGGTACTTCCAGTTCGATATAGCAGTGGCAGCCTACGCCACCGAATTCATACAGATTGCCGCGACCCACTAGATAGGCCAGTTGCAGATCGGTGAGCGGAAACGGATCGAAGCGCGCCGCAGCGTGCGCGACCAGTGGCGTAGACAAGTGCTGCAGCAATGCTGCCTTATGGCGCTTAAGCCGCTGGCGCAACGCCTCGGTTAGCACCCCAGCCGGGGCCTTGAAACGCAGTTGGCCGTCTTCCTGCCACAGCTGCACGCCCTGGGACCGCAGCCCTGACAGGAGCACCGCTAGGTCTTCCTCGGCTCGCTTGTTTGCCACGCTCATAGTGCGCCCTCCTCGAATATCAGGTCACCACCCTCGGACACACCCAGGGCTTGCCACTGCCCGCGGATCTGCGCAGCCAGCGCGGCGATGCTGGGATAGGAGAACAGTAGGCGCAGCGTTACCGGCTCTGCGGCCAACCGACCTTGCTGTAGTAGCGCTACGATCCGAGTGGCGCTGAGGCTATCGCCGCCAATGGCGAAAAAATCATCGTCGCGCGAGACGCGCTCCCGCAGAAGTACCGTCGTCCAAACGGCAGCAATTTCCGCCTCCAAGGCATCGAGCGGTGGCTGATAATGGATCTCAGCGTCGGCGCCCTGCTCCAACCTCTGGCGGATCTGTCCGCGGTCGACCTTGCCGTTGGCGCTCAAGGGCAGTGTATCCAGCGTCAGCAGCAATGCCGGCACCATGTAGTCAGGCAAGGCCTGTCCCAGCTGTTGCCGCAAGGCGGCCAGGAAGGTATCAGGCTCCGCCGGCGGCAACGCCGGCACAACCGCTGCCGCTAATACCCCCGGCTGGCCCACGGTCACCGCCACCGCTTGCACCACCCCGGCCTGCGCCGTCAGCGCCGTCTCGATCTCTCCCAACTCGATGCGGTGACCGCGCACCTTCACTTGGTGATCTTCCCGGCCCAGGAACTCCAGCGTGCCGTCCGGCCAGTAGCGGCCCCGATCGCCGGTCCGGTACCAGCGTTCGCCGTCATGGCTCACGAAGCGCTGCGCCGTCAGCTCGGGCTCGTTGCGATACCCTTGAGCTAATCCGGTGCCGCCTATCCACAGTTCCCCGGCCACCCAGTCCGGGCAATCCCGGCCCTGCGCGTCGACCACCCGGTACTGCTGATTGGCCAGCGGCCGGCCATAGGGGATCGAGGTCCAGTGCGCCGGCAATTCGCCCTCCACCTCGAACGCGTTCGACCAGATCGACGCTTCCGTCGCTCCGCCCAGCGCGACCAGTCTGGCCTCGTTGCCGCAGGCCGCCTGTAGCCGCCGCGGCAGATCCAGACCGATCCAGTCGCCTGACAACAGCACTTGCCGCAGCGGCAAGCTGCGCGCCTCGGGACCGGCCGCTGTCAGCAGCATGTCCAGCAGCACCGGCACCGAATTCCACAGCGTCACGCCGTACCGCATCACCTGTTCCAGCCACGCCGCCGCGTCTCGGCTGTGCACCTCGTCGACCAGCACCAGCGAGCCGCCCGCACCCAACACCCCGAACAAGTCGTAGACCGACAGGTCGAAGTCCAGCGCCGACACCGCCAGCCCGCGGCTATCGGCATCGACGCCGTAGCGCGTATTGATATCGTCTATCGTGTTGGCCGCCGCCCGGTGCGCGATCTCCACCCCTTTCGGTTCGCCGGTGGAGCCCGAGGTGAAGATGATGTACGCGGTCTGCTGCGCCGACACTCCCACCGGTGCTGCCAACGGCGTGCAATCGCCTGCCTCTACGATGTCGAGCAGCGCAACGGGATGCCCCGCATCGTTCGCCGACGGCAACAGCGGCCAATGCGCTCGGCTGCACAGCACCAGCTTTACCCCTGCCGTGCGGTACATGCGCGCCTGCCGGCTGCCTGGCTGGCCGATGCCAATCGGCACGTAGCAGCCGCCAGCTGCCAGGATGCCCAGCACAGCCACCACCTGTTCCATGCCGCGCGGCAGGCTCACCGCCACCGGCATGCCCGGCGTCACGCCCTGTGCCACCAGCCACGCGGCCACCTGCAAGGCCCGCCGCGCCAGTTCCCCGCGGCTAAGCACCGCGCCGTCGCCGGCGATCAGCGCCACCCGTTCCGGCTGGCGCTGAGCCTGGGTGAAGATGTCGTCGTGTAGCAGGCGTTCGCGCTGTTCGTGCCGTGTCGCATTGGCCGCCCGCCGCGCCGCGGCCTGGGCCGCCGGCAGCAGCGGCACGAGTGGTGCGTCCCAGTCGCTGTCGGGCAACTGCGCCAGTAATTGGACAAAAGCACCGAACAGGCTGTCCATCATTCCCGGAGGGAACAGATCCTCGACCACGTCCCAGGAAAAGAGCAGTTCGCCGCGGTGTTCGTACATTTGATGATCCAGCCAGACCTGCGGCGTTTCCGACAGACCGCCACCGGCCAGATCGGGGAAGCCCGCGGGCAAGGCCTCATCGAACAAGCTGTCGGCGATGCCGAGCGTGCTGGTGAACACGACCGGCAAGGCCGCGGCTGCGATGCCGACGCGCTTGCCGCGTTCGCGCTGCACCCAGACGGAGGAGACCTCCCGGTATTCCAAGGCCTCGGCAATCTCGCTCTGCATGGTGCGCGCCTGATGCAGCAGGCTGGCCTCGGCATGCGGATGGAAAGCCACCGGCGCTAGCGAGGTGAAGTCGCCCAACACTCTGTCGATATCAGGATGCACCGGCTGACGATCGAAACGGGTCAAGTTCAAGGTCAGCGCGGCCCCTCCGCTCCATCGACTCAGCGTATGCGCGTAGACGGTCAGCACCAGCACCGAGGGCGTGATGCCGTGCCGCCGAGCTTGTTCACGCAAGCGCTGCCAGGCCTGCGCTGCCACGCGTGCGCTGCGACGCTGGAACCGCACCTCAGGCAACGTCTGCGGATCACGCGCCAGTGGCAGGGCCGGCGCCAGCGGTAATGCCTCCAGCCGCTCGCGCCAATAGGCTTCAGCCCGCTCAAGTGCTTCCGGTTCGTGGCGCACCTGGTTGACATAGTCCCGGAACGCAATCCCCACTGGCGGCAAGGCGGTTGCCGGATCCCGATACAAGACACTCAGTTCGTTCAACAGCAATTTGACGCTGTAGCCATCCAGCGCCATATAGTTGAACATTAGCCCCAGCCGGCAACGCCGATCGCCATAGTGCACCGCATGCAAGCTGAACAGCGGCCAGTGGACAAGGTTTGTGCTTCGCAACTCCCAGACCTGCAGCAAGCGCCTTTGGGCATCGGCTTCATTGGCTGCCTCTGTCTGCTCCCGCGTGACCCTAACGCTGGGCACCTGCTCCAGCACCCTTTGCATGCCATCCTCGTCGACGACCGCGCGCAGCATCTCATGCCTCAGCACCAACTGGTCCCAAGCCCGCTCCAGCCGCGTCAGATCCATCTCGCGGCCATCCAATTCCAGCAGATAATGGGTGCCGCAGCTCAACGGTAGCCCGGTAGACTGCCCCAGCCAGTAGGCACGCTGCACCTCCGTCAATGGGAACGGTGCATGCCGGTGCTGCGGCTCGGCCACGATAACGCGCTCAGTCTCCGTAGCTATCGGCTCGAGTTGCGCCGCGAAATCGGCCAGCACCGGCCGCGCGTACAGCATGCGCAAGCCTTGCGGCGACCCCAGGCCCATCTGCTTGAGGTGCGCCATCACCTGCGTGGCCAGCAGGCTGTCGCCGCCCAGCGCGAAGAAGCTCTGTTCGCGCCCGACCCGCTCCAACTGCAGCAGGCTTTGCCACAGCGACGCGACCTGTTGCTCTCGCTCGCCTTGCGGCGGCGTCAACGGCAATGCGCCGCCGTGGCGCCGCGCCTCCAGTTGCTGACGGATCTGCTGGCGGTCGACTTTGCCGTTCGCGCTCAAGGGCAGCGCATCCAGCGTCAGCAGCAATGCCGGCATCATGTAGTCGGGTAGGGACAAGCTCAATTGCTGCCGCAAAGCGGCAAGGTACGCATCGGACCCCACTGGCAGTGACACCGGCACAACCGCTGCCGCCAATACCGCCGGCTGACCCAGCGTCACGGCCACCGCATGCGCTACCCCGGCCTGCGCCGTCAGCGCCGCCTCGATCTCTCCCAACTCGATGCGGTGACCGCCAACTTTGACTTGATGGTCTTGCCGGCCCAAGAACTCCAGCGTGCCGTCCGACCAGTAGCGGCCCCGGTCTCCGGTCCGGTACCAGCGTTCGCCGCCATGGCTTACGAAGCGTTGCGCCGTCAATTCGGGCGCTCTCCGATAGCCCGTCGCCACGCTCGACCCGCCTATCCACAATTCGCCGGCCACCCAGTCCGGGCAGTCCCGGCCCTGCGCATCGACCACCCGATACTGCTGATTGGCCAGCGGCCTGCCATAGGGGATCGAGGTCCAGTGCGCCGGCAGCTCGCCCTTCACCTCGAACGCGTTCGACCAGATCGACACTTCAGTCGCTCCGCCCAGGGCCACCAGTTGCGCCTTGCCGCGGCAAGCCGCCTGCAGCCGCCGCGGTAGATCCAGCCCGATCCAGTCGCCCGACAACAGCACCTGCCGCAAGGACAAGCTTTGCTCGGCACCTGCCGCCGTCAGCAGCATGTCCAGCAGCACCGGCACCGAATTCCACAGCGTCACGTCGTACCGTTTCACCTGTACCAGCCACGCCGCCGCATCGCGGCTGTGTGCCTCATCGACCAGCACCAGCGAACCGCCCGCTCCCAGAACTCCGAACAGGTCGTAGACCGACAGGTCGAAGTCCAGCGCCGACACCGCCAGCCCACGGCTGTCGGCATCGACGCCGTAGCGCGCATTGATGTCGTCGACCGTATTGATTGCCGCTTGGTGGGTGATTTCCACGCCCTTGGGTTCTCCGGTGGAACC
Organism: Cupriavidus sp. GW822-FHT02D05; assembly: GCF_058802485.1. Classification (NCBI taxonomy): domain Bacteria; kingdom Pseudomonadati; phylum Pseudomonadota; class Betaproteobacteria; order Burkholderiales; family Burkholderiaceae; genus Cupriavidus; species Cupriavidus sp. GW822-FHT02D05. The sequence goes on from NZ_JBXAOE010000005.1 coordinate 42,027, forward strand.
CGAGGTGAAGATGATGTAGGCAGGCTGCTGAGCCGACACAACCACTGGTGCTGCCAACGGCGTGCAATCGCCTGCCTCTACGATGTCGAGCAGCGCAACGGGATGCTCCGCATCGTTCTCCGACAGCAAATGTGACCAATGCACTCGGCTGCACAGCACCAGTTTTACCCCTGCCGTGCGGTGCATGCGCGCCTGCCGGCTGCCCGGCTGTCCGATGCCAATCGGCACGTAGCAGCCGCCAGCTGCCAGGATGCCCAACACCGCCACCACCTGTTCCACGCCGCGCGGCAGGCTTACAGCCACCGGCGTGCCCGCCATCACGCCCTGTGCCACCAGCCCGGCCGCCACCTGCAAGGCGCGCCGCGCCAGTTCCCCGCGGCTAAGCACCGCGCCGTCGCCGGCGATCAGCGCCACCCGTTCCGGCTGGCGCAGAGCCTCGGTGAAGATGTCGTCGTGTAGCAGGCGTTCGCGCTGTTCGCGCCGCGTCGCATTGGCCATCTGCCGCACCGCGGCCTGGGCCGCCGGCAGCGGTAGCGCCAGCGGCCCATCCCAATCGCTATCGGGCAACTGCAGCAACGCCTCCCGATAGGCGGCGAACATCTGATCGAGCACTCCTTCCGGGAACAGCGCGTCGACGGCGTCCCAAGTCAGCACCAATTCACCCCGGTGTTCATATAGCTGGTGATCCAGCCACACCTGCGGCGTTTCTGACAGGCCGCCGCCGGCCACCAGTTCCAATTGACCGGCTTCGGCATGCTCGAACAACCTGCCCTCCGGTCCCAGCATGCTGGTGAACACGACCGGCAGCGCCGCGCTAACCAGATCCGTCTGCCGGCTGCGCTCTCGTTGTATCCACAGCGAGGAGATTTCGCGATGCTCCATAGCCGCCGCGATTTCATGCTGCGTATTGCGCGCCTGTTGCAGCAGGCTGGCGTCGGCGCGCGGGTGGAAGGCCACCGGCGCCAGGGAGGTGAAGTCACCCAACACCCGGTCAATATCGGGATGCACCGGCTGGCGGTCAAACAGAGTCAGGTTCAAGGTGTGCGCCGCGCCGCCGCTCCATCGACACAGCACATGCGCGTAGACGGTCAACAACAGTACCGAAGGCGTGATGTCTTGCGCGCGAGCTCGCTGGCGCAGGCGCCGCCAGTGCGCCGCCGGCAACACCGTCTGGCGGTGCTGGAAGCGGACCTCGGCAAGCGACTGCGGATCGCGCGCCAGCGGCAGCGCCGGCGCCAGCGGCAATGCCTCCAGCCGCCCACGCCAGTAGGCTTCGGCCCGCGCTAGCGCTTCCGGTTCGGGGCGCGCCTGGTTGACGTAGTCCCGGAAAGACAGATCCGGCGCGGCGATGATGATCCGCGGATCGCGATAGAGCGCCGTCAATTGATCCAGCAGCAGTTTGATGCTGAATCCGTCCAGCATCATGTAATCGAAAAACAGGCCGATGCGACAGCGCTCGCCGTCATAGCGCACCGCATGCAGACTGAACAGCGGCCAGTCGCTCCGCTGCCGGCTCTGACTCTCCCAGCAAAGATGCAGGCACGCCTGCGCCTGCGCTGCGCCACCCTGCTCGATCTCCTGCGTCTGGATCTCAGTTTGCGGCACAGTAGCCAGGATCCGTTGCCGGCCGTCCTCGTCGACGACCGCGCGCAGCATCTCATGCCTCAGCACCAACTGGTTCCAAGCCCACTCCAGCCGCGTCAGATCGACCTCGTGGCCGTCCAGCTCCACCAGATAATGGGTGCCGCAGCTCAACGGTAGCCCGGTAGACTGCCCCAGCCAATAGGCGCGCTGCACTTCCGTCAACGGGAACGGTGCATGCCGCTGCTGCAGCTCGGCCACGATAACGCGCTCAGTCTCCGTGGCTATCGGCTTGAGTTGCGCCGCAAAATCGGCCAGCACCGGCCGCGCGTACAGCATGCGCAATCCTTGCGCCGACCCCAGGCCCATCTGCTTGAGGCGCGCTATCACCTGCGTGGCCAGCAGGCTGTCGCCGCCCAGCGCGAAGAAGCTCTGTTCGCGCCCGACCCGCTCCAACTGCAGCAGGCTTTGCCACAGCGACGCGACCTGTTGCTCTCGCTCGCCTTGCGGCGGCGTCAACGGCAATGCGCCGCCGTGGCGCCGCGCCTCCAGTTGTTGACGGATCTGCTGGCGGTCGACTTTGCCGTTGGCGCTCAAGGGCAGCGCATCCAGCATCAGCAGCAATGCCGGTATCATGAAATCGGGCAAGACCTGTCCCAGCTGCTGCCGCAAGGCGGTCAGGAAGGTCTCGGATTCGGCCGGCGACGACGCCGGCACCACGGCCGCCGCCAGTACCGCCGGTTGGCCCACCGTCACCACCACCGCTTGCGCCACCCCAGCCTGCGCCGTCATCGCCGTCTCGATCTCGCCCAACTCGATGCGGTGACCGCGTACCTTTACCTGGTGGTCTTGCCGGCCCAGGAATTCCAGCGTGCCGTCCGACCAGTAGCGGCCCCGATCGCCGGTCCGGTACCAGCGTTCGCCGTCATGGCTCACGAAGCGCTGCGCCGTCAGCGCCGGCTCGTTGCAGTACCCTTGGGCTACCCCGGTGCCGCCTATCCACAATTCGCCGGCCACCCAGTCCGGGCAATCCCGGCCCTGTGCATCGACCACCCGGTACTGCTGATTGGCCAGCGGCCTGCCATAGGGGATCGAGGTCCAGTGCGCCGGCAGCTCGCCCTTCACCTCGAACGCGTTCGACCAGATCGAGGCTTCCGTCGCCCCGCCCAGCGCGATCAGTCTGGCCTCACCACCGCAAGCGTCCCGCAGCCGCCGCGGCAGATCCAGACCGATCCAGTCGCCCGACAACAGCACCTGGCGCAAGGGCAAGCGCTGCTCGGCACCTGCCACCGTCAGCAGCATGTCGAGCAGCACCGGCACCGAATTCCACAGCGTCACGTCGTACCGTTTCACCTGTTCCAGCCACGCCGCCGCATCGCGGCTGTGTGCCTCATCGACCAGCACCAGCGAGCCGCCCGCTCCCAGCACGCCGAACAGGTCGTAGACCGACAGGTCGAAGTCCAGCGCCGACACCGCTAGCCCGCGGCTGTCGGCATCGACGCCGTAGCGCGCGTTGATGTCGACTATTGTATTGGCCGCAGCCCGGTGTGCGATTTCCACCCCTTTCGGTTCGCCGGTGGAGCCCGAGGTGAAGATGACGTACGCGGTCTGCTGCGCGGAAGCGTCGACCGGCCTCGCCAGTGGCACGCAGTCCGCCGCCGCTGCGATGTCCAGCCGCGCCACCTCACTGTCCGCCGTCAGCTGCGGCCAATGCGTCCGGCTGCAAAGCACCAGTTTCACCCCCGCCGCGCGGTGCATGCGCGCCTGCCGGCTGGCCGGCTGGCCGATGCCAATCGGCACATAGCAGCCGCCAGCTGCCAGGATGCCGAGCACCGCAACCACCTGCTCCACGCCGCGCGGCAGGCTCACCGCCACCGGCATGCCTGGAGTCAAACCCTTAGCCATCAGCCAAGCGGCCACCTGCAAGGCCCGTCGCGCCAGTTCCCCGTGACTGAGCACAGTGCCGTCGCCGGCGATCAGCGCCACCCTTTCCGGCTGGAGCGCAGCCCGGGCGAAGACCTCGGCATGCAGCACGCGCTCACCCAGTTCGCGCCGCGTCGCATTGCCCGCCTGCCGCGCCGCCGCCTGGGTCGGCGGCTGCAATGCCGGCGCAAGCTGCTCCCACGCGCCGTCCTGTTGCACCAGCCAGTCAAGCAGGCCGACATAGGCCGCGAACATGGCGTCGAGCACGCCATCGGGAAACAGTGCGTCGACCGCGTCCCAGGCCAGCAGCACGCCGCCGTCGAGATCATAGACCTGGTGATCGAGCCAAACCTGGGGCGTCTGCGAAATCATGTAGCCAAGCTGACCGAGCGTCGAACGGCATTCGGCATTGATCAGCGGCGTGCCCAGATTGCAGGCGAACACCACCGGCGCGGCCACGCCGCCGCCTTGCCCCTGCCGGGCCAGGTCGCGCTGTATCCGCACGCCGGAATAGGCCGCGTGCGCGATATCGGCATGCGCTTGCGCCTGAATTTGGCGCACCCGCGCCAGGAACGACTGCGGCGCGGAAAAATCGACTTCAAGCAACAACAGATTAGTGAAGTCGGCGACTACCTCATCAATGCCAGGCTGCCCTGCCTGCCGGTCGAACAACGGCACGTTGACCAGAAAGCGCGGCGTTGAACTCCAGCACGCCAGCACCTCCGCATAGGCGGTCAGCAACAGCATGGCCGGCGTTACCCGATGCGCGGCGGCGTGGCGGCGCAAGGCTTGCCAGCAAGCCGGTGACAGCCTATGTTCTCGACGTGAGAAGCGTGGCACGGCGAGCTTTTCCGTGCGCAAAGGCAAGCCCGGCGCGCCCGGCAAAGTGGCGAGCCGGCGCTGCCAATAGGTGCCGGCGTCTTGTCCTTCCGCCTGCCGGCATGCGTTCTCCTGAGCCAGATACGGCCCGAAACGCCAATCCGGATTTGCGGCCGGGCGCGCCTCGCGTGCATAGGCGGCAGCCAGATCGCGCAGAATGATCTGCAAGCTCTGCACATCCGCAACCAGCAAGTCGATATCGAAATGCAGGCGGGTTCGACCCGCGTCCAGCAGGCTCAGGGTCATGCCCATTACCTCACCGCGCTCGACAGCTAGCCTCCGATGCGACAAGTGCTGGCGGATATCTGCCAGCGCGGCCTCGACCGCCGCTGGGCTTTGCCCGCGCAAATTGTGTACCGGCAGCGTCGGGCGACTGACGAACCCTTCTGTGCGCTGCTGTCCATCCTCGGTGAAACAGGTGCGCAGCATTGCGTGATGCGCCAGCAACCGATGCCAGGCTACCTCCAGCCGGTGCGCATCGACGCCGTCGCCGTCTAGTTCCAGATAAGCGTGGCAGCCGACACCGCCCAGTGCCTGGCCGTCTTGCCGGCCGATCCAGTATGCGTGCTGCACATCGGTCAATGCGAACGGCTGACCGTCGGTGCCGCTACCGGTGACCACGGCCGCGCTGGCGGCAGGTGCTTCGACAACGCCAGGTGCCGCCACCGGTAGCAGCAATCGCCACCACGCATTGAGCGTCGGTTCCGTGATCAAGTCGGCGAAGGTCACGGCAGCGCCCGCCCGTCGCCAGCCGCTGGCCAGGCGCATGACACTGAGCGAATCCAGTCCAAGCGAAATCAGGTTGTCATCGCCGGCTAGTCGCACATCGGGATCGGGCAGCAAAGCCCGCACTTGGGCGCCGAGTGCAGCCTTGCGCCACTGCGCTTGACCGCCGTCATTCTTCTGCTGTGTATTCACTAGCGCCGCTCCTCGGAAAGGCAAACCGACTGTTGCAAGCTACCGCTTGGCGCCAGCAGCGCTGACCAGCCCGCGATGGTGGGGCACTCGATCAATTGCGCGTATGTCAATGCCGCGCCTGAGCGTCGCCAACGGTTGAGTAACTGCATGATGTGCAAGGATGCCAACCCATGCCCGAGTAGATCGTCGTCGTCCGCTACCGGCGTCTGCGCCTGCCCAAGCAAATCCAACACCTGCTTGCGCACTGCCGCCCGGGTCGCCTGCGCCGCTGGCGCCAAAAGATTCGGGTCGGACATCAGCAGCCCTCCTGCAGCGTCGCGTCGCGGCGAGCCTCCGCTGGCAGCTGGGCCGGCAGAGCTGCGGCTATCAGGTACTGCGCGACGCTGTTTAGCTTCTCTATCGTCTCCTCCAACTCGCGCTCCGGCGTGGAGTGAGCGACGATGCCGGCCCCGGCCTGCAGCCAGGTCTCTTGGCGCCGCTGGTACAGCGAACGCAACACCAGCGCCGCATCCAGACTGCCGTCGCAGTCCGCGATCAGGATGCAGCCGCTATAGGGACCGCGCCCATCCGCCTCCAGCCGGTGGATGGCGTCGATGGCTTCCCGCTTCGGAATACCCGAAGCCGTCACCGCCGGGAACAGCGCCTGCATGGCGCTCCAGGCGCTGCAGCCGGCCGGAAGCTGCGCCTTTACGCGAGAGGCCAAATGCTGCACCGTGCCGCGCGCGCGCACTGTCATGAACTCACTCACGACCACGGAGCCAGGTAGGCAGACCGACGCCAGTTCCTGCGCCGCCAGCCTGACCGATACTGCATGTTCGGCAATCTCCTTGATGTCGTTTTCCAGTTCATGCCGCAAGCGGCATTCGTCGTCCGGCCCCGTGCCCCGCGATCGGGTGCCGGCCAGCGGTTGGGTGCTGACCTCGCCGGCAGCGTTGACTTCCACGACCGTTTCTGGACTGAAGCCCACCACCGTCAACGCCGTGCGCTGCAACACGAAGGACCGCGCTGGCGTGTTATGGCGGCGCCCGAACAGGTAACTGGCGATCAGATCGACGTCGCCCCACACCGGCACCTTTCGCGACAGGATGACCTTTTGATAGCGGCCGGCGCGAATCTCGGCCAGCGCATCGCTGACCTGGCCCAGATAGCGCTGCGCATCATGGCTGGCGACAGGCGCAGCGAGCCTGCTCCGTCCAGCACCGGATACCGGTGGCGCGTGGATGCATTGGCGATCCAGCGCGGCCAGCTTGTCGGCCAAGTCCGGCAAGCGAGCGCCGTCCAGGCTTCTGAGCAAGGCTGTCCCCTGACGCAAGCGGATTTCCTGGCGTGGGATGAACAACTGCAATAGCGGCGCGTCCAGCGACGGGGCGCCGATGCCATAGATCGCGTCGGCCAACTCGAAATCAGCGCAACCATATGCCCGCCAGCCTTCGATGCCGATAGCAGCAAGCGCCGTTCCCATGTTCTCGCACGGCTGTGCGCCAGGCCAGGTGCGCTGCAGATCGCCATGCCGGACGTGCACGCCGGCCGCATCGGCGTGCACGGTAGCGGCGACGCCCAGCCCCAACGACCACTCACCGTGACGTTCATAAATTGCATAGTCATCGGCCCAGCCGGCCTGCGCGATGGCGGCGGCCAGGACCAGCGGTTCCGTGCTGATCGCCACTTCACGCTGCATGTAGCGGGCGGCCTCAAACAGCGCGCCGGAAGCGCCTTCGACCGTTTCCTCGGCCGGCCGCTGCGCCAGGACGCGCAGCCGCTGTTTGTCGACTTTGCCGATCGGGGTCAGCGGCCAGGCGGCGATGTGCGCGATCTGGTCCGGGCATTTGTACTGCGGCAGCCCCTCGCGCAGCAGGAAGGCGCTGATCTCGCAGACACTGAAATGCCGTTCGCCGGCAAGCAGAAAGGCGCAGCTGCGTTCACCCATGCGTTCGTCCGGAACGGCGACCAGGACCGCGCCGCGGATCTCGGGATGGCGGCACAGCGCTTGCTCGACTTCCGGGACGGCGATCTTTTCGCCGCCGCGTTGAATCTGCTCCTTGATCCGCCCCGCGACTACCAGATTGCCTTGCGGCGTCATGCGAGCCAGATCGCCTGACCGGTAGAAGCCGTCAGCGGTGAAAGCACCGGCATTGTGCTCGGGCGCGCGATAGTAGCCGCGCAAGGTATAGGGTCCGCGAGTCAGCAACTCACCCACCTCACCAGGCCCGGCGTCTTGCCCGCGCGCATCGACAATGCGAATCTCATCGTCCGGCGACAAGGGCCGCCCCTGGGTATGCAGTGCCACCTCGTCGCTGTCGTCGAGCCTGGTATAGCACAGCAACCCTTCCGCCATGCCGAACACCTGCTGCGTACGGCAGCCGAAGCCCGGCGCTACCTGAGCCGCCAGCGCCGGCTCACAGCGCGCGCCGCCCACCTGCAGGAACGCGAGGCTGGACAGGTCGGCGCTATCCCACTCGCGCGCCTCCAGCCAGGCCTGCAGCAATGGCGGCACCAGCGCCGTGAAACTGACGCGCTCGCGCGCAATCAGCGCGAAGCACTCGTCCGGCCCCGGCGTATGCGCCAGCACTACGGTGCCGCCGACCGACAAGGTGCCGAACACGCCCGGGCAGGCCAGCGGAAAATTATGCGCCACCGGCAAAGCCGCCAGGTAGACGCTGGCCGGCGTCAGCCTGCACAAGGCGGCAGAGGCGCGAGCGCTATAGCTATAGTCGGCATGCGTGCGCGGGATCAGCTTGGGCGTTCCGGTGGTGCCGCCCGACAGCAGCAAAAGCGCGACATCGCGGTGCGACGGTAGCGGCGGCAACAAGCTCGGCGCGCAAGCGCCGTCCGCTTCGATGGCGCTCAGTGCGGTGTCGGCGCCGCCCTCGCCGTCGACGATGAGGTGGGCCAGCGTCGGCTGGCTGGCGGCCACTTCGCGCGCCAGCGCCGAATAGTCAAAGCCGAGGAAATGATCCTTGAAGATGTAGGCGAACGGCTCGGCCAGCGTGCACAGGGCCGCGATGTCGTTTTTTCTGTGCGCCGGCATGGCGAGGATCGGTATCGCGCCAAGGCGAAACAAGGCAAAGCAGACCGCAACGAAAGCAACGCCGTTCGGCAGTTGCACCAGCACCCTGTCGCCGCTGCCTATCCCCAACTGGTGCAAGCCGGCAGCCAGGTGCGTAACCTTGAGCGCCAACTGCCGATACGACAAGCGGTGGTCGCCCTCGACCAGGGCGGTGCAGTCGCCGTATTTGTCCACCCAGTGCTGCGGCCATTCGCCCAATGTCTGCGGCTGCCAGTAGCCAGCCTGTTCAAAACGACGGCATTCGACTTCGGGCCAAGGCGTGAAATCCCTGATCATCATTACTACTCTCCTTTCGCCGCCGCGCCGAGCACCGCCGTGCCTTGCCTGCGGGTCTGTGCCGCGACCGTTAAGTCACCGTTGGCCGATCGCGGCCGATGGCGTGCATTCGCCATGCGCAAATAGTAATGATTCTCGCTACCAGCAAATACTCGAAACGGGATTGAAATGGCCGCATCGGGATTTTGAATCGGCGCCGCAATGTTCGATCGACGTCGAAGGGATGGCGGCGCGCGCGTTGCCCCAACGGGAAATGCGTGATGGAAGGAAAACTGCGCCGCGACGCTAAGCCCCTGCCGGCACGCGCGCGGCGGAATGCGCCGGCAGGCAATAGGGATAGATTTCGTCGCCATCCTGGCGCCGCACGATTTCGACCTCGATGCCGAACAATTGGCGCACCAGCTCGGGCGACACCATCGCGTCCGGCGCACCGTCGGCGACAAGGCGGCCGGCCTGCATCGCCAGCAGGCGATCTGCGAACTGACTGGCTTGGTTCAGGTCGTGCAAGACCATGACAATGGTCAGGCCGTAGGCGCGATTGAGCGCGCGCAACAGGCTCAGTATTTCGATCTGATGGCCGATGTCCAGAAACGTGGTCGGCTCGTCCAGGAGCAGCCAGGCGGATTGCTGCGCCAGCGCCATGGCGATCCAAGCGCGCTGACGTTCTCCGCCGGATAGTGTCCGGATATCGCGCTCACGCAAGCGACGTAGGCCGGTGGCCTCGAGCGCCCAATCCAGTGCTGTCTGATCGTCCCGCGACCAGCCGCCGAGCAAGCCATGATGTGGATAGCGACCATATCGCACCAGTTGCTGCAAGGACAACCCGTCCGGCGCGGAGGGCGACTGCGGCAGTGTTGCCATGGCCCGCGCCAGCGCTGCGGCCGGCCAGGCGGACAACGCCCGCCCGTCCAGTGAGACCTGCCCTGCCTGCGGCGCAAGCATCCCGGCCAGACCGCGCAGCAGCGTGGATTTGCCGCAGCCATTGGGCCCGATCAGACAGGTGATCCGGCCCGGCTCCAACGTCAGCGAAGTGGGCCGCACCACCACGTGCCGGCCATAGCCCAATTGCAATGCCGTGGCTTGCAGAATCATGGACACCTCCCACTCTGTCGCTGCAACAGTGTCAAGAACACCGGCACGCCGATCAAGGTGGTGAGCGCGCCGGCCGGCAGCTCCAGCGGCGCAAACAAGACGCGCCCCATCAGGTCGGCCGCGAGCATCAGGCCGGCCCCGCACACGGCACTGGCCGGTGCGAGGAAGCGCAGTTCGCCACCGACCAACTGCCGCGCTAAATGCGGCACCACCAGGCCGACAAAGCCTACCGGCCCGGCTACCGCCACCGCGCTGGCGGCGAATACAACCGCCACAAGCACCGCCGCCAGCCGCCAGCGGCGCACCGCCAAGCCTAGCGACCTTGCCATGTCGTCGTCAAAGCGCAGCACGGCCAGCGGCCGCAGCACCACGACCACGCCCAGCACGCCGACGCCCAGCCAGGGCAACAGCACCGCGATATGTTCGACATCGCGCCCATAAAGGCTGCCGCTCAGCCACAGCAGGGTGATTTCCGTGCGCCCGCCGCCCCAGCCCACCACCACCCACATCACCGCCGCGTTCAACATGGCGCCCAACGCCACCCCGTACAAAGCCATGCGTAGTGGATGAAGCCGGTGGCGCCAGCTCAAACCCAGCAATAACAGCGCGGTCGACACCGCGCCGGCTATGGCGACAAAGGGCAGCATGCCGATGGACAATTCGAAATGCGCCTGGGCGCTTGCCACCAGCTTCAAGGCATCCAGCCACAAAATGAAACCCACCACGAACAGGCTGGCGCCGGCCGAGACGCCCATCACGCCCGGGTCGGCCAGCGGATTGCGGATCACGGTCTGCAACAACAACCCGGACAATGCAAACTGCGCACCCACCATCAGCGCCAGCAAGCTGCGCGGCAAACGCAAGCGCCAGACCAAGTGGTGGGCCAGCGGCGCCTCAGCAGCCGGCCGGGTCAGGCCGGCCCAAATTTGCTCGATGGGCAGGGCCACTGAACCAAAAGCGAGCGCCGCCAGCAACAGCGCCGTCAGTCCCAATAGCAGCGCCGCCATCAACGGCCAGAAGGGGTAGCGGCCAGCCGACCAGGCTGGTGGCCGAGACAAAGCCTTTACGCGGATCTCCGTCATCGTCAACGCACCCGTCGACCGATCAGATACAGAAACAGCGGCCCGCCCAGCACCACCATCAGAATGCCGACTGGTATGTCCTGCCTCGTTGCCACGACATCGGCCGACGCCAGCAACGCCGCGCCGACCAGCGCGGCCAATGGCAACAGCACCCGGTGGTCGCTGGCTGCATGGCCGACCGAGAGGCGCACGATATGCGGCACCATCAGGCCGATGAAGCCGATCGGCCCGGCCACGGCCACACTGGCCGCCGTCAGGATTACCGCCGCCAGTCCGGCCAGCACGCGCCAAGTCAACACCTTGACGCCCAATGCCTGGCAGACGGCGTCATCCAGCATCAGGACATTGAGAGGCCGGGAAAACAGCAAGCCCAGCACCAGACCCAGCGCCACCCAGGGAAACAGCTGCGCCAGATGCGCGGAGGTGCGGTCCGCCAAGCCGCCGATCAACCAGAAATACAGGCCATTGGCTTCATTGGCCGCCACCACCAGAACCACCATGATCGCCGCCGAGCAAAGGATCGCCACGCTCATGCCTGCCAAGGTCAACTGGATCGGATCGAGCCGAGCGCGCCAGGCGATCAGCATAGTCATGAGCGCCGCCAGCAGGCCACCGCCGATGCCCGCCAGCACCATGCCCGCCACCGACAGCGGCAGCCATATGGTGGCAACAACGATAGTCAATGCGGCGCCAGCGCTGACGCCGAGCAGATCCGGCGAGGCCAGCGGATTACGCGTGACTGACTGCGCGATCGCGCCGGCCATCCCAAGCGCCGCGCCGACCAGAATGCCGGCCAGCAGGCGTGGCAAGCGCAACTCCCACAACACGAAGCCAGCGGCAGAGTCGTCCGGCCGCCACAACAACGCAGCCAATTGCGGCAGCGACACGACGGCGTCGCCGTGGGTCAACGACAGCACGGCAGCGCCGACGGTCAGCGCCACCGCCGTTGCCGCCATCAACGCGACTCTGGCGAGGCCCTCCGAAAATACAGCCATCCCGCTCAATCCCTGAAGCTCAGCGGCCGCGCCCGAGCCGCATCCGGAATGTCTTGCACCGGGGGAAAGACGCCTGGATACAACAAGTGCGCCATTTCCCGCAGCACCATGTCGCGCGCCAGCGGACCGTGTACCTCGGCATATTGATTGCCAACGCGATACGCCTGCCTTCGCTGCACCGCCCGCAAGCGCGGCCAGACCGGATGGGCGCGGATCGGCGCATCGCCGGCCTGGAATGAGAAGATAAAATCCGGATTGAGCCGCAGCAGTTGCTCCATGCTGATCGCCTTGCCATGTGGGTTCATCTGCCGTGGATGCGGACTCGGCCCCAGCGCGTTGCGGACCTTCAGCGCCCGCATCAGCGTGGCGGTCATATGGTGATCGTAGTGTGCCCACAGGGTATCCGCCCAGTGCCAGATGAAGATGGCGGACGCCCCACCAGGAGCGCGCCGTCCGACTTCGCTCAGCCGCTGCGCGAAGTCGGCGTTCAAGCGGCGCCCCTGCTCGGCGAAGCCGGCCGCCGTTGCGGCCGAGGCGATGGCATAACGGGACTGCTCGTAGGTCACAAGGTCATAGGCCAGGAAGCCGCCGATCTCCTCGAACTGCTTTTCGAACATCTCCGTGTAGGTGCGAATGCCGATGGTCAGATCCGGCGCCAGTTGCGCCAGCATTTCCATATTGGTCTCGTTGGCTGTGCCCAGATCGACCGCCTTGGCGACATGGCGGCCAAGAAAGGCCGGCTTCTGATTGCCCATTGAGGACACGCCCACTACATCGCGGCCCAAGGCGCCCATCAGGTCGGCACCGAAGGCCGAGACCGAGGCTACCCTCGCCGGCTGCTTGACGATAGTTACGGCCTTGCCGCGGCCGTCCTGCACGCGCACAGGAAACGTGTCGGCCAGCACCGGCCCGACAGCCAGCAGCGCGACCAACAGCGCAGCACATTGCAGCATTCGCTTCATCGACGACGTCCTTCTCTCAGCGTAAGGAAGGTCATCCTAGTCGTCGCGGCCGTCGGTCGGCTACCCGAAAGCGGAGCGAATCCCCCGAAAACACAGTTGCGCGGCCGGACAAATCGACGTGCGGATGCAACAAATATTCCTGATCCGGCCATTAGCACTACCGTTGCGGGGAGCGGGCCTGTAGCGGCTGGCCCAGAGTGGTCGGCATCAATCCTGCAAGCCCATCAGGCCTGCCTGCGCCTATCGCGAGAACCCAAAGATGCCGACCTCCGCCGCTCTCCTCCGCCGGTTACTTTGCCTGGCGAGCACGGAAAAGAAACGATTGCTCGCCGCCCTGCCGCTCACGGTGGCCGCTGCGGCCCTGGAGCTACTACCCTACTGGATACTGTACCGCGCCATCGCACTGACGCTGCTGGCCGACGACGCACTTGCGGCCAGCGCGCTGTACCAGTTGGCTGCCTGGCTGGCGCTGGCGCTGCTCGGCAAATATCTGTGCTACACCGCCGCCTACGCCCTCAGCCACCAAGCCGCCTACCAGTTGCTAGCCTACCTGCGGCAGCAACTGGCGCGGCGCCTGTCGTGGTTGCCGCTGCGCGACTTGCAGAGCTTTCGCTCTGGCGAGCTCAAGCGCATTCTGCTGCAGGACGTCGAACAACTGGAATCCTTCATTGCCCACCATACGGTGGAACTGCTGGCCGCCCTGGTCACTCCGCTGTGCGTCGCGCTGCTGCTGTTCTGGACCGACTGGCGGCTAGCGCTGGCCACCCTGGCCACGGTGCCGCTAGCGGCGCTGGCCTCGGCGCTGCCGCTGCGCCGGATGAACGCACACTTCGAGCGCTACACCCGTGCCGAAGCAGCGCTCAATGCCACCCTGGTCGAATATGTGCGCAATATGCCGGTAATGAAGGCCTTTAATCAGGACGTCACGCGCTTCGAGCAGCTGCGTCAACAGTTGCACGACTATTACGCCTTGATCCGCGAGGTGACCCACAAAACCGTACCCGGCTGGTCGCTGTTTACGGTCCTGTTGAGCGCCAGTGCTTTTCTGATTCTGCCGCTGGGCGCCTGGTTGCACCGAGAGGGTCATATCGATCTGGCCGGCGTGATGCTAGCGATGATGCTCGGCGCCGGCATGCTCAAGCCGCTGCTCAAGCTGACCCAGTTTTTCTCGGACTTCCAAGCGGCGCGAACCAGCCTGGGGCGCATCCTGCCGCTGCTGGACGCGGCAACCGCGGCCCCCGGGCCCGAGCAGGCGATGCCGGCGCCGCTGAACGTCGAACTGCGCGCCGTGTCCTGCGCCTATGGCACGCGCCAGGTGCTGCACACGGTCGACCTGCAGTTGCCGGCGGGTAGCGTCACGGCGCTGGTCGGCCCCTCGGGCGCCGGCAAATCCACGCTGGTGCATTTGCTGGGCGGACTTCTGCAGCCGTCGCAGGGCACGATCACGCTCAATGGCATCGCGCTCGACACGCTGTCCGATGCGCAGCGCTGCCTCTTGATCGGTGTCGCCACCCAGGAGGCCTTTCTGTTCCAGGGCACCTTGCTGGAAAACCTGCGCCTGGCGCGCACCGACGCCAGCGACGAGGAAGTGCGGCAGGCAGCGCGGGTCGCCCAAGCCGACGCCTTCATCCAGGCGCTGCCAAGCGGCTACGATACAGAGTTGGGCGAACGCGGTCTGACGCTGTCCGGCGGCGAACGCCAACGTCTCGCCGTCGCCCGCGCGCTACTGGCCGCCACCCCCATCCTGCTGCTGGACGAAGCCACCGCCTTTGCCGACAACCTGACCGAGCACCGTTTCTACCAGGCCTTGCGCCAAACCTATCCTGACAAGACCATTCTCATCGTCGCCCACCGCATGCACGCTGTGGCGCAGGCCGATCAAATCGTGGTGCTGGCGGACGGCCGGGTCCAGGACTGCGGCCGCCACCAGGTGCTCTTGCACCGCAATCTGCTGTACCGCGGCATGTGGCGGCGCCATCTGGATAGCGAAGACTGGCGGCTGCTCCCGCAAGATGCCGGCAACCTGGCCGCGCCGGCCACGGCGGGAGGCTGAGATGCACGACCCCAACTCCTCCACCCGCCAGTCCGAGCCCGGCCTGTTGCGCATGCTGCAGCGAGTCATTGCGCTCAGTGGCGCCTCGCCGCGCACCTTCTATCTCGGTCTTGGCTTGCGCGGGCTGGAACGCGCGCTGGCGCTGACGCCGTTCCTGATCGGCTACGCCTGGTTCCGCGACGCCGTCGCCGGCGGCGCGCCCACGGCGCAGCCGGCCAGCATCGGCGCGCTGGCCCTGGCGTTGCTGCTGGCGCTCGCCGCGCAATGTTTGTGCGGCTACGTCGGCCAGTTATGCTGCTTTCTGGGCGCTTACCGGCTAATGGGTGGCTATCGCGAGCATGTGCTCGCCACCGTACAGCGCCTGCCCTTGCACACCCTGCGGCAGCAGCGCGCCGGGCAATTGGCGGAAGTGCTGTCGGCTGACATCAAGAACGTGGAAAGCATCTTCACCCACGTCACCGCCGATCTGGTCACGGCATTCGCCGTGCCCCTGCTCGGTCTGGCGGCGCTGGCCTGGCTGGACTGGCGCCTGGCCACTTGCCTGCTGCTGGCGCTGCCCTTGGCGCTGTGGCTGCTCAATGCCGCGCGCGCGCTGTTCCTGCGCGCCGGACGGCGCAAACAGGAGCAATTCCGCGAAGCGTCCGGGCTGCTGGTCGAGTACGTCACCGGCATCGTCACCTTGCGGCTGTTCAATCAGTTCCGCCCGTGGCTCGCCCGGCTCGACCGCCATTTCGAACGCATGCGCCAGAGCAGCATTGACGCCGAGGCCTGGGGCGCAGGCCCAGTCCAGCTCTATCGCCTCTGCCTGGAGTGCGGACTGGTGGCGCTCCTGCTGACCGGCGGTTACCTGGCCGGTGCCAGCGCGTTGCCGACGCTGCACTGGTTCCTGTCCCTCGTCGTCGCCTACAAGCTACTGGACCCGCTGCTCGATGCTGCCGTCTACTTGACCGTGCTGCGCATCGCTGCGCAAAGCGAAGCCCGCATCCAGGCCGTGCTCGAACAGCCGCCGCTGCCGCAGGCCGTGCCCGACCACACAACGCCGCTGGCCTTGCCGGCGGGCTATGACATTACCTTCGATGCAGTCGAGTTCGCCTACCAAGATGCCCAGCCGGCCAGGGCGTCGCGTTGGCACTTGCAAACCCTTTCGTTTCATGTGCCCGAGCGTAGCTTCACCGCAATCGTCGGCCCGTCCGGCGCGGGAAAAAGCTCACTGGCCCACCTGATCGCGCGTTTCTTCGATCCGCAACAAGGCCGCATCCTGCTCGGTGGCGTCGATCTGCGCCAACTCGACAGTGCGGCGCTTTACCGGCGCATCGGTATGGTGTTCCAGGACGTACAGTTGTTCGACGGCAGCCTTCTCGACAATGTACGCATCGGCCGCACCGACGCCAGCGACGAGGCGGTCATCGAGGCCTGCCGGCAAGCCTATTGCGAGGAATTCGCGCAGGCCCTGCCCGAGGGCTATCACACCCGCATCGGCGAAGGCGGGCAACGGCTCTCCGGCGGCGAGCGCCAGCGCCTGTCGATCGCGCGCGCCTTGCTGCGTGATGCCCCCGTCCTGCTGCTGGACGAAGCCACCGCCTCGGTGGACGCCGAAGCCCAGCACCGGATCCAGCAGGCGCTGTCGCGGCTGGCTCGGGGCAGGACAGTGATCATGATCGCCCACCGCCTCAACACCATACGCCACGCCGACCAGATCCTCGTGCTGGACCAAGGCCGGCTGGTCGAGTCCGGCTGCCACGACGCCCTGCTCGCCAAGCAGGGACTCTATGCGCGGCTCTGGCACGGCCAGCATGCCGAAGAGATCGACGCCGAGGTTGAGGATGCGCGTTGAGCGCCGCGGTGCACGCTGAGCCGCCCGCCGGCTTTCTGCAAGCCGATAGCGGCTTCGACGCTTTCGGGCCGGCCCACGTCGCTTTGCGCGCCACCCATTACGAGCTGCGGGCCTTTAGCGACGCGCTGTACCGCCATTACGGCATCGAGCAGCCGCCGGGTATCCGACGCGCCGTCGCAAAACGGCGTGCCGAATTCCTAGCCGGCCGCCTGTGCGTCGCCGACGCCATGGCCGCTCTCGGCGTGAATCCCGCGCCAGTGGCAATCGGCGCGCAGCGCGCGCCGGCATGGCCGCATGGGCTGGTCGGTTCGATCAGCCATGCCGAAGGCCTGGCCCTGGCTGCGGTTGCTCGCAACGATCAAGTCCATGCGCTCGGCATCGACTGCGAACGCTTGCTGTGCGCCGCTACGGTGGCCGAGGTGAGCGCCAGCGTGCTGCGCGCGGAAGAGAGGCGCTGGGCGGCAACGTTGGCGCCGTGCGCTCGGCAGCGGTTCGTCACCTTGGTGTTCTCAGCCAAGGAAAGCCTCTTCAAAGCACTCTATCCCAGCGTCAATGCCTATTTCGACTGCCAGGACGCCGAAGTCTTCGCCGTGGACGCAGACCGTTTCCAGGTCCGGCTAGCGCGCACCTTGAACGCAGGCTGGCGCCAAGGCCAGTGCTTCACCGGGCGTTATCGCACATGCGGCCAGCATATGGCCACGCTGCTGGTGGTGAGCGCGGTCTGAAGCCGACAACGCGCACAGCGACAAAAACTCCCGATAGGAGCACTGACACGACGGTTTCGGGGAGTTCGCCCCAGGCCGTCGCTGCGACATTATGGGAATGATTCTTGTTTCTCATCATCTCAAAGCATGACCGCATGCCTATGACCAAGCCTACGTCAGCGCATCACGGCACAATGCCAGCCACCCGTAGCGCGCTGCAGCCGACCCTGATTGCCGTGGCGCTGGCCATCCTGCCGTCACTGGCATGGGCGCAGGCCAGCGTAGATCCCGTCACGCTGCCCGCCATCGAAATCACTGCCGAAAAGCGGAGCGCCAGAGCCCAGGACGTAGCCGTCAGCCTGTCGGTCAAAACCAGTGCCGACCTGGAAGATGCCGAGATCCGCTCCCTCGCCGAACTCTCAAGCCTGGTTCCGAATCTGAACCTCTTTTCCTGGGGCGGCCGGCGCGACACCAACGTCTTCATCCGCGGCATCGGCCCGGGACTGTTTACTGAACCCACGGTCGGCTTCTATGTCGATGGCGTCAACTACCTCGGCAACGGCTTGTTCGACCTCGACCTGCTTGACATCGAACGCATTGAAGTGTTGCGCGGCCCGCAGGGCACGCTCTATGGCGGTAACTCACTGGCCGGCGTAATCAACATCGTCACCCGTCCTCCTGCGGACACGCCGCAAGGCAAGTTGTCGGTGCAAGCCGACGATCGCGCCACGCGCGGCGTCAAAGGCGTGCTTGACGTGCCGCTGATCGCAGACACCTTGGCGTGGAACCTGGCCTTCGCCGGCACCGAGGGCGACGGCTACGTCAAGAGCGGCATCACCGGCAAGAAGCTCAACGCGCGCGAAGACTACTCGCTACGCTCCAAATTGCGCTGGACGGCAAGCCCTCGCCTGACGTTGAACTGGAGCCTGGACGCGGAGAGTTTCTCCGGCGGCTCCTATACCTACGGTCCGCTGGAGGATATGAAACGGGACCGCTACACCTCGACCACCGTCTTGAGCGGCAATGACCAGCGCGAGTCACTCGGCAGTGCGCTGCATATCCGCTGGGCGGGTGATGATGTCGACCTCACCTCGGTGACCAGCTGGCGCGACTGGCGCTCCAACAACCGAATCGACCAGTTGAGTGCGTCCTACGGCTTCTACGACAGTCATAGCCGAGACACGCTGACGCAACTCACCCAGGAACTGCGCCTAGCCTCCAAGGGCGAACCGACATTGGGTTGGCTGGCCGGCCTATACGCTTATGACACCACGACCCGCTCCCGCTCGGTCAGCAACGCCGACTATACCGGCGTGGTGCTGGGCGGCCCGATCACTGACCGCTATGCCTACAACAAAGACAGTTTCGGCTACGCCCTGTTCGGGCAGATCAACTACCGGCTGACGGACACGCTCACCCTTAGCGGTGGCTTGCGCATGGATGACGAAACCCGCAAGCTTGACGCGCAAGTCAACCGCCAGAGCATGGGCACCGACTACCCACTGCAGGGGCGCCTGTCGTTCCGGAAGTGGCTACCCAAAGCCACGCTGTCGTATGCCCCCGCGAAGAACACACTGTGGTATGGCACTGTTGCCAAAGGCTACCGCGCGGGCGGCTTCGACACCTTGTACCTGGATCGTGAGCGTCCAACGTTCCGGCCCGAAGAGAGCACCAGCTACGAATTGGGCTACAAGGCTTCCTGGTTCGAACAGCGCGCCGAATTCAGCGCCGCGCTATTTCAGACCGACCTGAAAGACCAGCAAGTGCAGCGCATCATCCCCGGTGCCACCGCCTTCAATGTCGTCACCGACAATGCAGGCCGCGGCCGCAGCCGTGGGCTGGAAGCCGAAATCCGCGCGCTTCCCGCACGCGGCTGGATGCTCAGTGCAGGCGCCGCCTATACGCAGACGCGCTTTTTGCAGTACCAGTTCGACCAGGCCACCGACTATGCCGGCAATCGTTTCCCTTTCGCGCCGCAGTTCAGCGCCAACCTGGCGCTGCAGCACCGACGCCCGCTGAACGACGCCTTATACGTGCTGGCCCGGGTCGATCTGCAATACAAGGGCAAGCATTATTTCAACGCCGCCAACACCCTCAAACAGGACGCCTATACGTTGGTCAACCTCAAGCTCGGCGTTGAAGCACAAAGGTGGGATGCCTATCTCTGGGTGAAGAACCTGACCAACCGCTTTTACGCCACCGTGATCTCGCAGCAGGGACTGGTGCCGCTGGCCGAGATCGGCAGCCCTCGCACTATTGGCGCCACATTGACACTGCGCTACTGACGCGCCAAAACAGGGTTCCCCATGTTGAATCACGTTCACTCAGCTACCGTCACGCAACGCGCCGGCACGCCGGCCGCGCCCCTTACAGCGTGGTTGCGCTGTTGGCTACCACGCCCCCAGGCCCGGGTGCGCCTGCTCTGCCTGCCCCACGCCGGCGGCTCAGCCAGCTTCTTCCGCCCATGGAGCCTGGCATTGCCGGCGTGGATCGAAATGTCGGCTATCCAGTATCCGGGCCGCGAAGACCGCATCAACGAGGAACCCGTGCGTGACCTGCCAGCATTGGCCGCGCAGATCGCCCAGCAATTGCAGGCCGCGCCGCGATGGCTGGACCGGCCTTATCTGCTATTTGGCCACAGCATGGGCGCAGCGCTGGCATACGAGCTGAGCTTGGCCCTATGGCGCGCCGGCTGCCAGCTGCCGGGTCACCTGCTGCTATCGGCTAGTGAAGCGCCCAGCCGCCGACGGCCAAGCCGATTGCACGCCGGCCCGGATGCAGCGCTAATCCAGGAGGTGCTGCGACTAGGCGGCACCCGAGCCGCGGCGGGGTCCTCTCCCGAATTGGTCGCGCTGATCCTGCCAGCGTTGCGCGGGGATTACCAGGCCATCGAAACCTATGCGCCGCGCCCGGACCGCCCATGTCTGACGACGCCGATTACTGCACTAGTCGGTGACAGCGATACGGAACTGTTTCCTTGCGACGCCCAGGCTTGGGCCGAGGAGACCACTGGCGCCTTCACGCTGCGGCGTCTTCCTGGCGGCCATTTCTACCTGGTCCCGCAGCAAGCAGCGGTGCTCGCCACTGTGCTTGAGGCCGGTGTGTCGGTACCACAATCCGCGCCGTGGCCGAGCACACCTTAACTGGCCCGCCCGCATGCCCGCCGACATCGCCCTCTCCCGTCTGGACGCCTCGATGGCACGCTGCGGCGTGACCTTCGTCTGCGGCTACCGTTTCCACGGCGCCATTGACGCGGAGCGACTACATCAGAGCATCGCCGGCGTCCTTAGCCAAGTGTCCCGACTAGCGCGCTCGATCTGCAGCGATGCGCGCGGACGCGGACACTGGCAAGCGGCGCCAGCCGCCAGCGAGTACTTCTGGACCATGATGGTCTCCGACCTGGATGCCGGTTATCGCCAAGTATTCCGCGATGTCTTCGCCTTGAAGTCGCAGCGCCGCTGCGCCCCGATGTTCTTCATTCTGATGCGTACCGCGTTGTCGCCAGACGAGTTCATGATTCTCCAGTGCGGCGATCACAGCCATTGTGATGGCGGCAGTGTCGCGCTGCTCTTCAACCAGGTGATCCGCTACTACAATGCGCTATGCGCCGGGGATAGCCCGGTGATCGAAGGCATACAAGCTAGCCTGCGTCGATTGACCTCGCCTGCCCCCGACGCTATCTACGCCTTCGGTCGCGGCAAGACTTTGATCCGGCTTGGCCATGTCCGGCATCTCGCCAATCTCTGCCGGCTTGCCGCCTATCGCACGACAGACGCTGGCCAGTATGCCACCCCCTATCCAGCGATGGCCGGCCAGCTGGCACGGCACTCTCCGCAGATGGCGCAATGCGCGAGCGTAAGCTTCGATCTCTCCCGACTGATGCGCCAATGCCAGGGACAAGACCCTGACCTCACGCCTAACAGTTTGGTCTGTGCGTTGATTGCCAAGGCCTTGTATGAGCTGAACCACGGCTCGCGCAAGATCGCGCACACCGACACGATCAGTCTGCGAATCTTGATGGATATCCTGCCGCCCGCGCTGCGCCAATGCTGCATCGGCAATTACATCGCCTATCTGCCAGTAACGGTCGCCGGCGGACAAGCGCTGCACCAGATCGGACGGCAGATCCAGAACCTGCTGCTTGCCTGGCAAGCCATGGGCGCCCATCTCAGCCTGTACAAGATGCTTGAATTCGCCCTCGCCCGTGGCTTGGCCGGCGGTTTCAACGATACGACCTCGTGCACCCTGTCCAACTTTTCCAATTACCAACTGGACCGGCATCCAAACTGCCTTGCCGGCGCGCAGTGCCGCGACTATGTGGCGAGCGCCAACAGCAACCCCAAGGACCTGATCGGCGCACGGCTAAACAACCGGCCGGTCCTGTCCTTCCGCTTGTCGCCCGCCCATCGCCTGCAGCTCGGGTTTTTTCATACGCTGGGAGATCCCGGACTGAATCGGCAGGTCGCTGATCAGATAGATCGCATCATTCAACGCTAAACGCCGCAGCCGACTGCAGCGTGCTTGTTTCCGTTCTTTCTAAATATTCAAATGACCAGCACTCATGACAACAGCAAACATAAACTCTGCCCAACGCATTGTCATCATGGGCGGCAACGGGCGGGTCGGGCGCGAAACAGCACGTTATCTGCTCAAGCATACCCACCACGCTCTGGTCCTGGCGTCGCGACAGGGCGCTCCCGCAGATGACACCAGCTCGCTGCCGGTCTCGTCCCGGCTTTCCTGGATCCGGCTGGACGCGTTTGACCGCGAGGCGCTCAAAGCCATTTTGTGCGATGCCGCGCTGGTCGTCTCCTGCGTCGGCCCGTCCGGCCTGATTGGCGACCGCATCGCCAGCGTCTGCCGGGAAGTGGCGACTCCCTTGATCGACGCCGGGGGCTACGACCCCCTGCTCCAGGCCCTGGAGGCTGCCGAACCGTCGCCGGTTCCGCTGATCATCAGCGTCGGCCTGCTACCGGGACTGTCGGGATTATTCCCCAAATACCTGATCGAGCGCAGCGCGCTTGGGCGCAGCCCGCTCAGCCTGCGCACCTACTGCATCGGCCGCGATGCATGGAGTTACAACTCGGCCTGGGACATCATTCATGGCCTCGGCGACTTCGGCCAGCGACGCGGTTTCCCCGAAATTCGCAATGGCAACCATCAACGGCTGCCATTGCACCGGGCTAGCCATCGAACCTGCTTCCCCAAGCCGGCGGGCCGGGTCACCACCCTGCTAATGCCGGCCGAGGAGCTAGCACGCTTGGCGCGTCAGCTGAACATCCCGCAGGCGCGCGCCTACGGCAGCAATATCGGGCCGCGCGCGGCCATGGTCTGCCTGCTGGCCAAGCTGTTCGCGCTCTATCGTCGCCATGAAACCATCGCGTGCGCCGCGAAATGGCTGGTCCGCGCCGCGCGGCAGGATATGCGGCATTTGCCGCCGGTATACGGCCTCAAAGCGGAAGTGCGCTACGAAGACGGCGAAAGCGCTAACGCGACGCTGATGATCTCTGACACCTACCGGGCCACTGGTGCCACCATCGCGATTGCCGCGCGCTGCTTGCTGGAAGGCCCCGCCATTCCCCCCGGCGTGCATCTATTGCATGAGGCCATGGACTGCCAGCGCTTCGTTGCGCTGTTGCAGGTCGAAGGGCTGATCGTCATCGATGGCTTGACGCAATCCGTAAGCCCCGTCAGGCAGGAGTCTGCGACATGAAGCCATTCTCGAACTTGCCGCCAGCCCGCATTGTCGTCATCGGCGGCAGTGGCGAAACCGGTCGCCGCATCTTGCGCATGTTGCGCGCCCGGCACCCGACGCTAATCCTGACCAGCGCCTCGCGCCGCGCCGCCATTGGGGACCACCTTCCCCCTGACGTGCGGCACATCGCTATCGACATGCGCGACTCTGATAGTGCCATCGCAGTGCTACGCCAGTTCGATCTGGCCATCCTCGCTCTCGGCCCCATGAACGCGTTCGCCGCCACACCGCATGCGCTATGCCTGCAAGCGGGCATAGATTGCATTGACATCAACGACAACCTGGACGCCGCAGACGCGATCCTGGCCTTGGACAGCGAAGCAAGTCGCGCCGGCCGACGCATTCTCACGGGCATGGGGCTAGCACCCGGGCTATCGACACTATTGCTGATGCAGTTGGCGCGGGAACTGGCTTCGCCCAGCGGCACCTACCGCAGCCGCTTTTACGCCGGCGCGGCCTATGGCGGCGGCGAGTCCAGCCCCCATGCGATCCTGGACAGCTTCCGCTCCCAGCGCACCTGCTTGACACAGGGCCAGCGCTGCCAGGAAAGCACACCACGCCGCGATGCTCGGCATCAGTTCCATTTTCCCGGACAGCGCGAAGCGCTGCCCTTGATCCCCTACTCGAGCCCGGAAATCGCCGGGTTGGCCAGCGCGCGCGGCAGGACCGGCTGCGCCGCCATCGCCACGCTAGACGCGCGTTACCACATCCAGTTTCTGTCACCGGGCATGGCCAGCCTGTTCGCACGCCTCGACCGCGGGCGCGGTATGCGCCAGCGACTGGCACGCCTGTTCTACAGCAACGGACAGTCGATCAAACGACGCAAGAACGCCGACCCGGACTGCAGCCTATGGGTGTACCCCGACGACCGGCCGCAGGATGGCCTGTTAGTGCACGGCGGCATTTCGTCCTACGATTTCACCGCCGCGATGGCTTGCGCTGCCGTCGAAACGATGCTCGACCGCGCGCTCGATGTCCAAGCCGGGGCGCATGCGGTCGAACATTTGCCAGACACGGCGCATGCGGCGCTGAGCGCCGCGCTGCGCAGCCACGGCGTCACCTATCGGCGGGCCAGTGATCTCCAGTACCAACGCGATCCCTTGCATTTCGGCTGGTGCCAGATCGTCGCCGACAAGGGGGAAGATTGGCCGCACTATGCACAGTGCTGGTATGACATAGCCCTCCATCCGCGCATGAGCGCGTTGCAAACCCGCTACCTCACCGAGTCGGCATTGTGGCGTCAGCTCAAGGCCAGCCTGTCGCCGCTGGGCCTTGCCCGCTTCGTGGCTCGGGTGATGCTCCACTGGCGCCGCCATTACATCGCCCTGGCACCAATGCGCAAGCGGCACGCCACGCAAGCTGGGCATTGGGCACGCATTACGCGCGATATCAGCATGTTCACCGCCGGCTATAGCCAGGCTCGCGCGCTGCTGGGCCAGGAACAGGCGTTCACCCTGTACCGGCGCATGTTTCTCGACACTGGGCGCATGGAAATGCGCTGGCTCTGGCCAATGCCGGAAGTGGTCGCGGAAAGCGCGTCGCCAGAGGTCGGCATCCGGGCGTACTGGCAAGCTTTCGCCGAACGCTGTCGAGAACTCGGCCTGCTGTCTGGCAACAGCACCGCCCAAGGCTACGACGTCGCGTACTGCGCTTATGCAGACATGTTCGGCCAACTTGAGTGCCCCGAACTCGGCAATCTGGTCAGAGAGATGGAGTGCGAGGCGTTGACGTACATGGCATCGGCGTCGCGGGTGCGCATAGACTGGCGCCAGGAAGAGTACGGACGGGCCAGCATCCGCATCGAAACGGCCTCGCTTGCCGATACCGAAGCACGTGGGCGCACGACGGGCGAGGAAGCGTGTCCGCCGCTATGAACTGACCGTCACGCAACGCGCTGCTAAGGCACGAAGGGGGTGGAAATGCTGGTGACCGTTTGCCAACCTAGGCGTTGCGCACGGCGCTGGGCAACATACCGAAATGTTTGCGAAAAGCCGAACTGAAATGACTGACGTTGCTGTACCCCAGCATCATCGCCGTTTCCGTGACATTGTGCTTGCGCAAAAACTGCCTCGCTTGCCGCATACGCTCCGCCTGGAAACAGGCATAGATGCTACTAGCGAACAGACTCCTAAAGCCCTGTTTCAACTTGAATTGATTCAGTCCCACCTTGCGGGAGATTTCGGCGATGGTGGGCGGCGCACTGAGATCGTGCAAGAGATAGTCCCTCGCCTCCAGCAGTCTGCGGCGCTCCCGCAGGCAGATATCGCCATGCCCGCAGTCTGCGTGAAATGCCTGCAGATGCCAATAAAGAAATTCGAGCGAGGCGGAGGACAGCAAGAGCTTGGCATCGCGGGCCTGTTGAAAACAGTGGACCAGTTGTCCCGCCGCCGCGCTCACACGATGGCAGCCACGGCGGCTACGTGTAAAGAAGCGGTCGACGGTGATGTCGTCCACCAACGGACCGTCGCCACCGGCCAACTCCATGAGCAACTCGAAATCAACCATCAGTTCGACATCAAGCAAACTGCAGCAATGCGCTATGTCAAATCGTTCACCATTCGCGAACCCCACGTTCAAGTCGCCAGGCGACATCGCGATGGTCTGGCCCCTCACCTTGGCCTCGAACCGCCCTTGCATCAAGTAATTGAAGTGAATGTAGTCGCTCTGGTGTTGATAGGAAACCGCCTTCACAGGTTCGGACTGGCGGCTAGACGAAACGAGGTTGATGATCAGGCCGCGCTGCAACTCGACACACTCGGCCTTGATATCGAGTAGATCAATCTCCTGCTGCTCGCGATTCATGGTCTCACCCTTCCATTCAGATTGCTCCACATATGACATTGATGACGATCATCGCCCCGCTAATCCAACTGGAGACTCGACAAGCGCAGCAATACCCTCGCGCAAACGGTTCCACAGTCCAATATAATTGCTAATGCTTCTCATTACAATGCATATTCAATCCACTCGCTTCCGCCCTGTCAGCTGCCTTCTCGTTTCCAACGAATGGATGCGAGGCCCGGAGCTGAGTGCTCATGCCGGCGCCCCAGCTAGTGGAGGGGCGCAGGCTATGCTGACGGCCAAGGCAGCGCTGGGGAGAACCAGGCTGCCGTGGTCCTCGCCCTCAAGCAAACGGAACTCGGCCCGCAATCCCTGCACGCCCTGCAGGCTCTGCGTGAGGGCGCGGGCAGAGCCGACCTGCTTGCGCGCCTGCTGGCGGCGCGCGCGTTCCGGATCCGCGTTCGGCACGCCTTCTTCGAGGCTGCCTGCCGTGATCAGCAAGCCGACGGGTGGCTCAAGCGGCGACGCCTGCCGCACGAAGTGGTCCCGGAATGGCAGGATGGCGCGATCGCCCCACCAGATCGACGGGCTGGCCGCAACGTAGTTCTGAAACATGCGGCTGCGGGTGAACAACGCGTACAAGGTCAGCAATCCGCCATAGGAATGGCCGAACAGAATCTGCCGTTGTGGGTCGATGGGAAGCTGCCGCGCCAGCCACGGCTGCACGTCATGCTCGATAAAGGCCAGGAAGCGATCTGCGCCGCTGCGGCTCGCTCCGGGCGTCGGGCCCGGCATCGCGGCCAGAGTGTAATCGTCGGTGCGCCCCTGCATGTCGTAAGGCCCGTCCGTCGCATATCCCAGCCCGACCACTACCGGTGTACTGGCCCGCGCTCCATCGGGGCGCGCCGCGCGGTTGCGCGCCAACTGCGCGAGCAGGGGAAACGACGCGTTACCGTCCAGCGCGTACAGGACGGGATATCCCTGCTGCGGCGCCGGCTCCGGCGGCAATGCGACGAAAATGCGCCGGCGTTGCCCGGCGATCGTCACGTCGAGCTGCCGGCTCGCAGGGACCTGAACGGGCGGCGAAGCGGCGAGGCTCGGCAAGTCACGGGACGAGGCGCCGGATCTCATGGCCGTGAGGCAGCCGGAGAGCGCGCCGCCCAGGCCCGCCAACAGCAGCGTGCGGCGCGTGATGGTTGCGGATATCGGCATGTCAAAGCCCGAGGCTCGTCCAGTATTCGCCCTGCAGCGCGACCGCGCAGAGCCGCAACAAAAATTTGCTTGTCTTTCTCACGCCGACTCCGATAATGCTAATGATTCTCATTTCATTTTATCCTGGAAAGGATGTGTGTTGTGGCGCCGTTTGTTTGGCAAAGCAACGAAATGGTTTGCGCTGCCCCGCCGGATAAGCAGTCGGCGCCGCCAAGCTCAAAGGGGTAGGCAGCATGGATGCGCGCGAAGACCGTCTTCTTGATCCCGGCAAGCCAGGATTGGCTACACACATCGCCAAGATCCGTGAGATGCGACCGGGCCTGCGCATGCACGCCGATGACGCGACGGACGAATTCAATGGCACCGTCTCCGGATGCTGCGCCCCCGGCCTGCACCTGGTGGTGCTGCTCGAGGGAAATCTGGACCTGTCGTATGGCAATCGGCGCGTGGTACTGACGACCGCCTGCCCACGCAACGCACACGAGCTATCCCAGCGGCCACCGGGCTACGCGAAGGCGTTCCTGATGAACGCCATCGAACCCGAAACCTTCAGCCGTCGATTCAGCAAAGGAACCTATGCGCGACGACTTAGTGCCGTCGTCTCCGGCGAATGGCTGCAGCACCTCCAAGAGGCCAGTTGCGCAGCGATGCCCGCGCGCTTGCGTTCTCTGCTGTCTTCTCACCTGCTGGCGCAGCCCTGGCAACCTACGCCACGCGCGATAGCCTTGGCCGAGCAGATCGTCCGACCGCCAGCCTTTGAACCGATCTTGCAGGCGATTTACCTGGAAAGCCGCATGCTGGACCTGCTGGCAGAGGCATTGGCACCGCCGCGGGGCAGCCAGAGCATCATCCACAATATCGCGCAGCCAAATGCGACAGGCCTTAGCTCAAGAGGGTATTGCCGCATGGCGGAGCTGCGGGCATTCCTTAGCGGCGCGGCAGCCAACCAGCTTTCGCTCGAGGATATGGCGCGCCAAATGGGCATGAACGCCAACACCATGCAGCGGCAATTCCGTACCGCCTACGGCACGACCATATTCGACTTTTTGCGCGAGAACTCCCTGCAGCGAGCCCGGCTGGCGCTGGAGCGCGACGCCCTCAGCATCAAGCAAGCTGCAGCACTAGCCGGCTATACCAGCCCTGCAAATTTCGCAACTGCCTACAAACGGCGCTTCGGGGTGACACCGAAACTTGCCCGGCGCAGCGGTCAGCGCTGAAGACAGTCGCGCAAACAAGTTCGTTTCTTGCACAAACACTTCACATGCCTTCAACGCAGATAATGAAAACGCGAATGACTCTCATTACCTAAATTGAAACCATGTCACATTCCTTACCCTGTTTTGCCCTCAAGTCCGTAGTGGCTGCCGGCGTCCTGGGGGCATCCGGTGCCTGGGCGCAGATACAGCCGGCGAAGCCATCAGATGGCGAGGTAACGCTGGAGGCCGTGGTCGTGACTGCCAGCCAGCGCGAGCAGGCCATCAAGGAGGCGCCGGCCAGCATTTCCGTGATCACGCGCAAGGACATCGAGGCCAGACCATACAACTCGCTGGCCGACATCCTGCGCTCCGTGGAAGGCGTCAGCGTGGTGGGCGCCGGGCCGAACGACCAAGACATCTCGATCCGCGGAATGCCAGGCGAATACACGCTGATACTGGTGGACGGCAAACGTCAGAATACCCGGGAGACGATGAATCGGAGCACGGCTGGCGTTCAAGGCAATCTGCTACCTCCGTTGAGCGCGATCGAGCGCATCGAGGTGGTGCGGGGCCCGATGTCGTCGTTGTACGGCGCGGATGCGATGGGTGGCGTGATCAACGTCATCACGCGCAAGGTCCCCGAGAAATGGGGCGGCACGGTCACCGTCGGCGGCGTGTTGCAGCAGGAGAAAAACCAGGGCGACACCCGGAGCGTCGATTTCTGGGTCGGCGGCCCGATCAAGAAGGATGTGGTCGGCTTGCAGGTGTCGGGCAAGGCGTTGCATCGCGGCGAGGACAATATCTATTACCCGCTCAATGGCACCAGCGGGGCAAATGGTCAACGCGACCTCAGCTTTGACATCAAGCTGGCGGTCAAGCCGGCGCGCAATCAGGATCTCAGCCTGAATGCGGGACGAGAGCAACTGACCTATCTCAGCACGCCTGGACGGAGCATCGCGGTCGCGACACCACGCAATGTGCCGACGACCATCGTTGAGACTCGCCATGCGCGCGAGTACTGGGGCGTCACGCACAATGGGCGATGGGACCTCGGCAACTCCACCTTGTCCCTGTATGGAGAGCGGGGCACGCAGGACCAGTGGACAGCATCGGGCCGGACTCCGGTCAAGCCGGCGATTACCGACACGGTGCTCGAAGGCAAACTTGAGGTGCCATGGGCAGGAGAGCGCAATATCCTGACCGCGGGTGGTCAGCATATCTGGTCCCGGCTGTCCGGCGTGGGAAGGCAGGATGCGGTGCCGAAGGGGCATGCGCCGAATTCGGACAGCATCAAGCGCGATGCCTGGGCCCTGTTCGGCGAGAACGATTATTTCGTCAACAGCAAATTCACGCTGACCACGGGCTTGCGGCTCGACCATGACGATCGGTATGGCAGCCATGTCAGCCCGCGCATCTACGGCGTATACAAACTCAGCCCGACATGGACGATGCGCGGCGGCGTGTCCTCTGGCTTCAAACCCCCTACCCTGCGTCAGAGCACTGCTGGCTATTGCATGACAACCGGCGGCGTGGCGGGCGCTGTCCCCGGCACCTTGTGCGGGAACGCGAACCTCAAGCCCGAAACCAGCCTCACGCAGGAGCTGGGCGTGCGTTACGACCAGGGCAAGAGTCAAGTCAGCCTCACCCTGTTCAACAACCTGTTCAAAAACAAAGTATCCAGTTATGACACGGGGGTCGCTGACCCCAGCTCCCCTGGCCGCAATATCTACGCGTACAACAATATCGACAAAGTCAAACTGTACGGCCTCGAACTTGGCGCCGGCACGCATCTGGCCACGCAATGGAAAATTTCCGGGTCGTACACGATGACCCAATCGCGACGCGAGGGCAAAGCGGAAAGAGCATTCGATGGCAGCTCGCTGAACGGTTACCCATTGGATAAGACACCAAAACACAAGCTCAATATGCAGGTGGATTGGACACCCCTGCCCCAGCTGAATCTCTATGCCGACATCAACTACATCGGCAGGGAGCAATGGGCAGCATTCCGGAATGGCGCCCGGGGCGTACGCGAAAGACCCTCCACCACCACGTTCGATCTGGGCGGCAGGTATCGCATATCCAAGAATCTCGCACTCAATTTTGGCGTGCTGAACCTGACAAACAAGATGGTACCCGTGGACGACCGTAGTCGCGCCAACGGCTTGAGCGGCAACTGGATGGTGGATCAAGGCCGCCGCTTTGCGCTGAGCCTGACAGCTCAGATGTGAAGAGCTTCAATCGTACTCACGGCGCTACTTCCCATGAGTTCATTAATGATGCGGTCCATTTAGATTGTTCGCATGACGATTGGCTCGTTCGTCATTGCTTGGCCATGGCCAGCACAATGAAAAGCAGCCCATTGCGCATGGCCGGGATAGGTGAAAAGAAACATGGGGACCGGTATGCGAATCCTTCCACGTCAACCTAAGTTGGGGCAGAAAGAATGAATGCAATTCCTCGCGCGGAATCTTCGCTCACGACACAGATCCTCCTGGACCTATACCGACCAGATTCCCGTCTTTTTCTCTCCAGCCCCAGTCATACGTTGCTGGCCCAGGATGTCATCGACGAAGTGCCTCATTCGGATGATCCGCTAGGACAGCGTGTACAGCTTGCGCTGAACCGAGCCAGCGACACGGGGCATCCGAACGCGGTGGCGGCCGGCGCGATCCCGTTCGATGTTGGCAAGCGCGCAGCGCTTGGTGTCGTCCGCGCGTTGCTGCGTGCCGGGCCCTTGACCGTTTCGCAGGCGCCGCTGCCCGCAGCCGAACGCTACGCGACGCGTGCAGTTCCCCCGGGCGACGCTTACGCGGCTGGGGTGGCGCAGGCCATAGCGAACATTCACGCCGGATATCTGGACAAGGTCGTGCTGGCGCGGGTGCTGGAATTGTCCGGCGAGCACCCGGTAGATGTGCGCGCATTGCTCACCCGTCTCGCGGCGCGTAATCCCCACGGCTACACCTTCTCGGTGAAGGTCGGCGAAGGACGCACGCTGCTCGGAGCCAGCCCCGAATTGCTGGTCAGCCGCTACCAAGGCGTAGTGCGGGCCAATCCGCTGGCTGGATCTGCCCCCCGCAGCAGCGACCCGCTTGAAGATCGCCGTCGCGCAGAAGCGCTGATGGAGTCCGCTAAGGATCTGGAAGAGCACCGCGTGGTTGTCGATGCGGTGAAGGAGAGCCTGGCTCCGCTGTGCAAGACGCTGAATGTGCCCGGGCGGCCAGCGCTGATGCATACGGAGACGATGTGGCATCTGTCGACTGAAATCGGTGGCACGACACAGGCCGATGCATTGACGCTGGCACTTGCATTGCATCCCACACCCGCGGTGTGCGGCTATCCGCGCAGTGCCGCGCGGGAACTGATTCTGCAAACCGAACCGTTCGATCGCGGCTTTTACGCCGGCATGCTGGGCTGGGTGGACGCGCGCGGCGACGGCGAGTGGATCGTCACCATCCGCTGCGCGGAAGTCGCCGCTAATACCTTGCGTCTGTTTGCCGGAGCTGGCGTGGTGAGGGATTCGCTGCCGGATGGGGAGCTGGCGGAAACGACGGCCAAGTTCCGCACGATGCTCGACGCAATGGGTGTGGCGCATGATGCCGCGAGCGGTGCGGCGACGGAGGTAGCGGCATGATGCAGGCTCATTGCACGCCCTGGCCGGATGCGGTCGCGAATGAGTATCGCAGGAAGGGATATTGGCAGGGTCAGTCCTTTCCACAGTGGTTGGCGCGACTGGCCGAGCAATATGGCACGCGTACCGCGTTGGTGCAAGGCGAGACGCGTTGGACATACCGCCAACTCGCGGATGAGGCACAGCGTCTGGCCGGCGGTTTCGTCACACTGGGGATTCGCCCGCGCGATCGCGTTGTGCTGCAGTTGCCGAATTGCGCTGCGTTCTTCGCCGTTGTCTTCGCGCTGTTCAGAATCGGTGCGCTGCCGGTCTTTGCACTGCCGGCCCACCGCAAGCAGGAGATCGGCTATTTTTGCCGGCATGCCGAAGCGGTGGCCTATATCGCGGCGGACCGTCATGCCGGATTCGACTACCGTGAACTGGCGAAGAGCGTGCAAGCGGAAGCGCCGACGCTCAAGCATGTGCTGATAGCCGGCGATGCAGGAGGTCACATCGCGCTGGACAGCTTGCCTGCACGCGTAGACGAATTGCCCGCGGCTCCCGCCGCCAGCGACGTCGCCCTTCTACAGTTGTCCGGCGGCAGCACCGGCACCCCGAAGCTGATCCCGCGCACGCATGACGACTATCTCTACAGCATTCGCGAAAGCGTGCGCATCTGCGGCCTGACCGAGGACAGCGTCTACCTGTGCGTTTTGCCCGTCGCGCACAACTATGCAATGAGTTCGCCCGGCACACTGGGCACGCTGCATGCGGGCGGTACCGTCGTGTTGAGCGACAGCGGCAACCCTGATGCGGCCTTTCTGTTGATTGCGCGGGAACGGGTGACCATCACCGCGCTGGTGCCGCCACTCGTACCGGTCTGGCTCTCGGCCGCCTGGCGGCGCCGGGATGCGCTGGCCAGTTTGCAGGTGGTGCAGGTCGGAGGCGCCCGGTTCGGCGGCACGCTGGCGCAGCGGCTGGAGATCGGGTTGGGCGCGAAGCTGCAGCAGGTGTTCGGGATGGCCGAAGGACTCGTCAACTATACGCGGCTCGATGACCCTGTTGATGTGGTGGTGCGCTCGCAAGGCCGCCCGATTTCGCCGGACGATGAAATCCGCATCGTGGATGACGAGGATCAGCCCGTCGCGCCGGGCGAGGTGGGGCATCTGCTGACCCGCGGCCCTTACACCATTCGCGGCTATTACAAGGCCGATGCGCATAACGCGCGCGCCTTTACGCCGGACGGCTTTTACCGCACCGGCGACCGTGTGCGCATGACGGAAGCGGGCTATCTGGTGGTGGAAGGCCGCGCGAAGGATCAGATCAATCGCGGCGGAGAGAAGGTCTCGGCTGAAGAAGTGGAGCACTTTCTGATGACACATCCCGAGGTCGTCGATGCGGCGCTCGTGCCGATGCCCGACGCCTATCTGGGCGAGAAAAGTTGCGCCTATGTGATCCGCGGCAATCCGGCGCTGCACGCGGCGGGCCTTTTGCGTTTTCTGCGCGCGCAAGGCATTGCCGCCTACAAGATTCCTGACCGGGTCGAGTTCGTCGACGTACTCCCGAAGACGGCCGTCGGAAAGACCGACAAGCAGGCATTGCGCCGGGACATTGCGAATCGGCTGGCTGCCGCTGAGGTGGCGGTCAGATAAATCACGGTGAATGAACAGCTTATAACGCGTCATTCATCGCATCAGGTAAACACTCTTATCGTTGATATGGCAATCCCAAAGATCTCCTCTTACACCATGCCTGCGGATTTTCCTGCCAATCGGGTGGCATGGCGTTTCGACGTCAGCCGCGCGGCTTTGCTGGTGCACGACATGCAGGACTATTTCCTGGATTTCTATGACCGTCAGGCGGCTCCCATTCCTGATCTGCTGGCGCACACACGGCGCCTGATCGATATCGCGCACGCCACCGGCATGCCGGTGTATTACACCGCGCAACTGCCGCAGCAGACGGCAACCGAACGAGGCCTGCTGACTGACATGTGGGGCCCGGGATTGACGGCGCAACCAACCCGCAGCGCCATTTGCCCGAGCCTGGCCCCCGCGCCTGGCGATCATATTCTCGACAAATGGCGCTACAGCGCGTTTCAGCGTTCAGAACTCGAATCCATGCTGCGCCATCAACAAAAGGACCAGCTTGCCATTTGCGGCGTCTATGCGCACATCGGCTGCTTGATGACAGCCTGCGAGGCGTTCATGAGAGACATCCAGCCGTTCTTTGTCGCCGATGCGCTGGCCGATTTTTCACCGGAGGCGCACCGTATGGCGCTTGACTATGTGGCGCAGCGCTGCGGCAAGGTCGTGCGCACGGAAGAACTGGCCGCCGGAGTCGCCGCGCGTGGCTTCGTCAAGCCGCCGTCGCTCGCCGCGCTGACGGCACAGGTCGCGCGCAGCCTGCAGATAGCGGAAACGGAACTACAGCCGCAAGACAACCTGATGGACTGGGGACTGGACTCGGTGCGCATCATGGCCTGGGTCGAGGAATTGCGCCAGGCTGGCGCGGACGTCAGCTTCGTGCAATTGGCGCAGGAGCCGACGCTCGCCGCCTGGTGGCGATTGCTGCAAGGCGCCACCCACACGCGCGCATGAAGCGAGTGTTCCTATACACGTAACGCCCAATCTCACGAGCGAACGAGAACGCCATGCTTGTCAGTACCGCCGCAATCGCCTTGGCGCAAGCCGACAGAATCCTGTTCAAGATGTGCAAGCACTACGCCATCAAGGTGAGAGTCAAGTTTGACGAGAAGGCCGCCGCCATCGATTTTCCGTATGGCAGATGCCATATAACGCGCACGGATGACGTACTGAGCATGCGTTGCGAAGCCGAGTCAGCGGAAAAGCTGGAGAAGATTCAGGACGTCATGGACGAACATCTGGCGCTCATGGCACGCAACAAGCAACTCGTGATCGACTGGCAGCGTGCTTGATCCCCTGCCCGCTCTCTTCGCCGTCTATGCATTTCTCCCGTGGGACGCCACCTCATGCTGCAAACAAGTCAACGCATGCACACTACCTCCGCGCAATACGGCATCTGGGTAGCACAACAAGTCGATACCCACGATCCTGGCTATCTAACGGCGGAAACGATCAAACTCGGCGGCACCCTGGACATGGCTGCGTTCATGGCCAGCGTGCAAGAGGTGCTTGACCACTGCGATGCGCTGCACATGCGTTTCGAGTGGGATGACGACATCCTGTGGCAACGCCGCCAGCCGGCCTGCACGCAAATGCCGCTGGTGGATTTCGGCGCGCAGGCCGATCCGGTGCGGGCTGCACAGGACTGGATGCAGACCTCCCTGTCCATCTGTTGCGACGTGACGTCGGACGCCTTGTATCGCACGGCGCTGTTCAGGCTCTCGGCGCAATGCCATTGGTGGTATTTGCAGGTACACCACATCGCACTCGACGGTTTCGGCTACAGCCTGATCCAGCAGGCCGTGGCTGCCCGCTACAACGCCCGCGTAACGCGCGCACCCCTGCCGCCGTTGCCCGATTGGAAGCTGGACAACGTCGTGGCCGCGCAAGCGCATTACAGGCAAACAGGCAAGTTCGACATCGACCGGGCATTTTGGCGTGAACACCTGCGTGAGGTGCCCTCTGCCGCACGATTGGCACCAGAGCAAGACTTCGGCAACACGGCGATCCGCCATACGTTGTTGCTGGATCCGGCGCACGTCAAGGTCTTGCGCGCCGCCGCCGAAGCCGCTCGGGCCGATTGGGCCGCATGGATACTCACGGCCATCGGCATGTGGCTCGGCAAGCAGGCAGGCCAGCGGCACCTGACGTTCGGCCTGCCGGTACTGAACCGGCTAGGCACGCCAGCGCTGAGTGTGCCGTGCATGGCGATGAATATCGTGCCGCTGAGCGCGCATGTGCGCGCCGAGGCGTCGCTGCAGGCGCTGGTGGCCGAAACTGTCGGCAGGCTGCGCGCGATCAAACCCCATCTGTACTATCGCTACGGATGGATACGCGGCGACCTGGGACTGCTGGAGAGCAACAAGTTCCTGTTCAACCAGGCCGTCAACCTGATGCCGTTCGATCGGCAGGTAGCCTTCGCTCATCTGTCCAGCGAAACGCGCCCCGTGAGCGGGGGGCCCGTCAAGGACTTGAACGTGACGCTGGCCGTGCGCAACGGCGCATGGCACGTGACACTGGAAGCCAATCCCAACGCCTATGACGTGACGCGGCTGACGGCGCTGGCCGGCAGTCTGTCCGAGTGGCTCTTTGCGCTGGCCAGCCACGCGCCCGATGCGGCCCTGGCGCCGTTGCTGGGCGATATGCCGTCGCTGTCGATCTGCCGGGGCGAGCCGCTGGCCAAGCCGGCACTCGACGTGATCGCGTTGCTGCAACGAATGGCGGCGCGCTACCCCAACCAGATCGCCATCGAATCGAACGGCGCTCGCCTGGACTACCAAAGCCTCCTGAAACAGGTCGAGGCGTTGGCTGCCGCGTTAGCGCAGCGCGGCATGAGCGAGCACTGCCGGATCGCGGTACTGGCACCGCGCTCGCCGGCCGCTATCGTCGCGATGCTGGCTGTCCTGTGGGTGGGCGCGGTATTCGTGCCGCTGAATCCCGAGGGGCCCGCGCAGCGCACGGCGAGCATCCTGGCCAACGCGGCGCCCGACTTGGTGCTGACGCGTATGCCGTGGCAAGGGCTGGCCGGATCGCTGCCCGTGCTGGATCTGGATCAGGCCGGCGTCGTGATCGACGGCCCCGCGCGTTGCTGTTCGCCGCAACCGCAACATCCGGCGTATCTGCTATACACGTCGGGCTCCACCGGCGAGCCCAATGGCGTGCTGGTCGGGCGCGGGGCGCTCGCGCATTTTTTGGCCAGCACCCGTGCGGTGTACGGCATCGAGCCGGCGGACCGGGTGTTGCAGTTCGCTCCGCTGCATTTCGACACCAGTCTTGAAGAGATCTTCATCACGCTTTGCCACGGCGCTACGCTAGTCATGCGCGAC
Organism: Cupriavidus sp. GW822-FHT02D05; assembly: GCF_058802485.1. Taxonomy (NCBI): domain Bacteria; kingdom Pseudomonadati; phylum Pseudomonadota; class Betaproteobacteria; order Burkholderiales; family Burkholderiaceae; genus Cupriavidus; species Cupriavidus sp. GW822-FHT02D05. The sequence goes on from NZ_JBXAOE010000005.1 coordinate 78,919, forward strand.
GATGCGATGCTCGATTCGGTGACGGTGTTCGCCGCGTCGGTGAAACGCCTCGGCATCACCGTACTCGATCTGCCCACCGCGTACTGGCATGTGCTGGCGCATGCCCTGGATCCAGACACGGCACGTAAGCTGGATCGCCTGCGCCTGACCATCATTGGCGGCGAAGCCGCCCTGCCCGAGCGGGTAGCGCGCTGGCGAGACCTGCTGCCCGGACAGGTGCTGCTGAACACCTACGGCCCGACCGAAACCACCATCATCGCGACCACCGCGCGGCTGTGCGGTCCGCAAGCCGCATGGGAGCCCGGCGATGCCGTGCCTATCGGTTTGCCTCGTCCCGGCGTCGAAGCGCGCATCGTGGACGATCGCCTGTATCCCGTGGCGGCAGGCGTGCCGGGCGAACTCGTGTTGAGCGGCGACGCGCTGGCGCTGCATTATCTGCACGACCCACAACTCACGGCAGCGCGCTTTGTCCGCTTGCCCGATTGCGGCCAGCGCGCCTATCGCACCGGCGATCTGGCGCAACTGCAAGGCGGGCAACTGCGCTTTCTGGGACGCATGGATCATCAGGTCAAGATCAGCGGACTGCGCATCGATCCGCTGGAAATAGAAAACCTGCTGCTCGGCGCACCCGCTGTGCGCGAAGCGGCCGTGGTGCCGGTGCAGCGCGGGCCTGGCATATGCACGCTGGCAGCGTTCGTGGCGGGCACGGGCGACGTGCAGGCGCTGCGGGCGATGCTGGCCCAGTCATTGCCAGCGCCCGCGGTTCCGGACGCCTGGCATGTGCTCGAGCAATTGCCGCGCAACCCCAACGGCAAGACGGATCGCAAGGCCCTGTTGGCCCACGCCGCAGGCCGGATCGCGGACACGGATCTCGATGCGGACGGCGCGGGTGCGCTCGAGCGGCAGGTGATGCGGATCTGGCGTCAGGTGCTGGGCGACGTGCCGTTGACAACAGCATCGAATTTCTTCGATCTGGGCGGCAAGTCGTTGCAGGCGATGCAGACGGCCAGCCAGCTCGCGCTGGAGCTGCGCCGGGACGTGCCGGTGTCCATGCTGTTTCGCCACGGGACGGTGCAGGCGCTTGCCGACGCGCTGGCGGCGCCGCAGGCTTACCGGCCACAGGCCTTGCACGATGCCTTTGCGCCGTTGCTTCCCATCCAGACCGGCTCGTCCGCCGCACCGGCGCTCTTCTGCCTGCATCCGGCCGACGGGCTCGCCTGGAGTTATCTGCGTTTGGCGCGCCACCTGCCCGATATGACGGTGCATGGCCTGCAGATGTCGATGGCGCAAACGCTGGAGGCGCAAGACTTCGACGCGTTGGTCGAGGGCTACATGCAGCGTGTGCGTGCGTTGCAGTCTGACGGGCCGTACCACCTGCTGGGATGGTCTCTGGGCGGCGCGCTGGCCCATGCCGTCGCCGCCAGGCTAGCGCGGCAGGGCCACGCGATTGGCTTGCTGGCGCTAATGGACAGCTATCCCGCCTCGGCCTGGGCGGGGCACCCGCAGCCTATCCTGCGCGACGCGTTGCAGATACTGCTCACCGTCAACGGCGATTTCGATACGGGAGGACTGGCGGACGAAACGCTGCGTCAGCGGCTGTTGCGCACGAATAGCCCGTTCGCCGCGCTGGGCCGGTCCGGGCTCGACGCGTTCGCGCGGCAGACGCTGCGCCAGATGCAGTTGTTCCGCGCGAGCCAGACGCCATCGTATGACGGTGATTTGCTGCTCTTCCGGGCCTCGCTTAATCCCGGCCACTTACCTGGCCCCGACAGCTGGCGGCCGCATCTGCGGCCAGGCCGCTTGCAAAGCGTCGTGCTCGACTGCTCGCACGACGGCATGTCCGACCCAGCGCCCATGGCCGCCATCGGCGCAACGCTGGCTGCGCGCCTGGCATAGCCGGGCCGGCCGGCGACAGCTGCCGCATCCCCTCGTTCTACAGGAGTTTTATCGCATGGATAGCACCATCTCCGATTTCCCGGAATCCGTTGCCGTGGTAAGCGGCGCGGCCCAAGGCATAGGCGCGGCCGTGGTTCGCGCGCTCTGCGCGCGCGGCGTGACCGTCGCCGCGCTCGACATCCAGGCGGAAGTGCTGGAACAACTAGCGGCCGACGGTGCCGCAGCCGGGTATCGGATTCATCCTGTTAGGCTAGATATCGCCGATGGCGCCGCCGTGCGCGCTGCGGTGGATCGCATCGACGCGCAGATCGGCCCGATCGGCATGCTGGCCAACGTGGCGGGCATTTTGCGCGTCGCGAGCGTCGACGTCCTGCGCGACGAAGACTGGCACCGCAGCTTTGCCGTCAACATGCACGGCGTGTTCCACTTGTCGCGTGCAGTGGCGCAACGGATGATGCCGCGCCGAGCGGGCAGCATCGTCACGGTTGGCTCGAACGCGGCGTTCGTGCCACGCATGCAGATGGCAGCCTATGCGGCATCCAAGGCGGCTGCGCATCAGTTCACCAGATGTCTTGGCCTGGAGCTCGCCGAGCACGGCATTCGCTGCAACATCGTCGCGCCCGGCTCGACCGACACCCGGATGCAGCGCCAACTATGGACGGATAGGAACAGCAAGGAAGGCGTCATTGCGGGTTCGTTGCCCGCATATCGCACGGGCATCCCACTGGGCCGCATTGCAGATCCCGAAGACATCGCGTCAGCCGTGCTGTTCCTGCTATCGAACGCATCTCGGCACGTCACGCTGCACAGTTTGTGCGTGGACGGCGGCGCCACGTTGGGCGTGTGACTCCAGCCGAATCTCGTCAGCGCCCCAGTCACTCAATCAAAACGTAGTGACTGACTTCGCTTGTTATCGCTCCCCCACCAGTACCTCTCCCTTCAGGACCGCCATGTCCACCAAATCTACCCAGACAACGTCCGCAGCCACTCTGCCCGTCGCAGAGTTGATGCCGCTATTGATCACCAATCTCACGACCATGGGCGGCAGCTACGCCTTTATCGCCGTGGCGGGCCCGATGGCCCGCCTGATGCATCTGCAGGCCTGGCATGTCGGCGCCATCATCGGCATGGTCGGTCTGGTTTGGATCGTAACCGCCCGCCTCTGGGGCCGAGCCGTGGATGCACGGGGCCGTGTGCCAGTGCTTCGCATGGCGATCGTCGGCTTCACCGTCTCCTACGTACTGTTGGCGTGTTACGTCTGGTGGGCACTGCAAGGTGGTACGCATCACGTTCCTGCCATGGGCTTGAATATTGCGGCGCTACTGCTCACGCGCGCGGCGATGGGTGGCTTCTTTGCCGGCCTGCCCGTAGCGGCCACCGCCTGGATCGCCGACCACACCGCAGCCGAGTCACGGGCTGCCGCCATAGCACGATTTGGCGCAGCTGGCGCCATTGGCATGGTATTCGCTCCGCCCTTGGCGGGTTGGATTGGTCAATACAACCTATCCGTTGCGCTGCTCGTCTTTGCGCTGCTCCCGCTCGCCGGACTGCCATGGTTGGGGCGCCTGCAAGACACGCACAAACCACAAGCTCTACGCGCTCCGCAACGCCTGAAGATCACCGACATGCGCATCCGCCTGCCGTGGCTGAGTTCCTTTACGCTGTTCAGCGTCATCACGATGGCCAACAGCTCGCTGGGCTTTTTCGTTATCGACCGCCTGGACGTCCCGGCCCACCAAGCGGCCGCCGTTGCAGGCTATGCCCTGGGCTGCGCGGGGCTGGCCTTGATCCTGATGCAAGCGATTGTTGGCAGGCTGCCGCATGTCGCGCCCCAGCAATGGCTGCGATGGGGTGCATTGGCAGGTGCGGCGGGCTTTGCATCCGTCTTGCTGGTCGGACCAACGCAGCCGATGGCCGTGTGCCTGAGCTATTCCGTGGCCGCTCTGGGCATGGGCGCCGCGCTCCCGGCAGTTGCCGCGCTGGCTAGCAATGCTGTCTGCGCTTCCGAGCAAGGCGCTTGCGCCGGAGCCATGTCCGCCGCGCAAGGCTTAAGCATGGTGGTAGCGCCGCTACTCGGCACGGTGCTCTATGACCTGCTGCCGCACGCACCTTTTGCGTTGATCAGCATCCTGTTGCTGGTGCTGTTCGGCGCGACCTGGCGAGGCACACAGGAACATGTCGCGGCATGACGCTTGTCGCGTCCTGGTTCATTTCAGCAAGTGTGATTCCTCGCGCGTCGACAGCATGTCCATGGCAAGCCAGAATCTTTTTGAAATGGCCTCTAAATGGCGAGCATGAGCGGCGTTGCGATGGATCTCTCCATCAAGCAATCGCATGACCATCGCGCAAACGCCTTGCGCGACTCAGAATGCCCTCAGACGACAGACAGCGGCGAAGGCGCCAGATCGAGCATGATACGAAGCTCGACGTTGTCCGGATTGCGCGGCTGCCAAACGCGACCGATGACCACAAAGATGATTGGCTGTCCTGGGAACTGAATCAGGTCGCCGATCACGGGTGTTATCGCGCCGGTGTGGGGAGTCAGATCCAAGTCGATGTCTCTTGCCGCGGCTTGCGCGGCTGGGGTGAACTCAAGGGTGATCGTGAGTTTCATATGGACCCGTTCGTGGTTGAGAATATTGGATCATTGGATGCTTCCATTCTTCCACATTGCGCTGGCCCGCTCCTGCGCCACCGCGACCTGCTTGCGCGGCGCATGCGCTTTGCCGGCCTAGCTTTTCTGATTGGTGTGTTCGCCGTAGTAGAACATTGCCGAGCGGGCTGTGTGAGTTAGGAAGGATCGGCAGTCTTCGTCTCCGATGCAGATCTTGGAGCGTTCCGTCGCGGCGCCAAGCAATACCTCCTTCGCCGCGCTGTCGGCCCGATCAAGGGCGACGGCCCGTGCGCGCTGGTCGGTGAGATCGTCATCGACAAGGAAATAGCGCTTTGAGAGCAGATGCGAAAGCATGAAGTCACTCAGTGCCTCCTGTACCGATATCGACAAGCCAAACACTCTCTTCGGCATGTTTGCCGGATTAACGCCTCCCCAGTCATATGTCCCACCCTCTCGGTTTCGACGTGGGTTGACGGTGAATTTCGATGACATGGTACCGACCGCCATCACGTGAATGCGGTCTGTCGGTTGCCCCATGGACGACTGCGCTTCGTGGACCGCGAGCATGCCCGGCGCATTGGCGTACAGACCGCCGTCAACATATTGATTGTTGTTGAACGTATATCGTGGAAAGTATGCGGGCGCCGCGCTAGTCGCCATGGCGACATCTACCAGCCGGCATTTATGATCTCGCTTGAAATCCGGATGATGCGGCGTCTTGAAGATCTGCGGCCTGCCTGTCGAGTAATTGATCACCGGTATGATGACCGGATGCCTGCATGCTCCGAGGACTTGATCACCAAATATCATCTTGTCACGAAGCAGCGACTGCAAAGGTGCGGAAGAAAATGGTGCGCGCCAGATTCCCGCCAGAGACCAGCGCCGCTTGAAGATCAATCCCCCATGACTGGCGAGAAGTTCGACAATGCGCTGCGCAGGGATTTCCATCGCAATGGCCAATGCCAGGATGCCACCGATCGATGTGCCCGTGACAAGATCGAACCGAGTGGCGATTGGCGCGCCAATCTCTTCTTCGAAGTCAGCTAGCAATTTGGCCGTATAAAGGCCTCGGAAGCCTCCGCCTGACAGCGCCAGGATCTGAAACCGTCCGGAGTCTGCATTTGTCATTCGGGACCTCCTCGCCGGAATTTCGATGACACGTCTTTATCCCGTTGCGTCGCTGTGCAGCAAGAAGCATGATAATCACTTGTCGAAGCAGTTGTCAGCATTCAGAAATGCAGCCTGACGCTGGCGCCGCGCATGCAGATGGTCAACGAGGGCATGCAAGCCTAGGCCGGGGGGCGCAACAGATCAACCAAGCCCTGATAGGCATATTACGACTGCTATAGCAAGCTTATCGACGTGTATCTTGACATGCCCCCTGGATGCCGGACCATACGATATGATCGCCTTTCCGGGCGCAGTGACACAAAAGCATACGTTATGCCTGCTATTCGAAGCACATCGACAGGCGATGAAATCGCTGCTGAAATCGGTGCCCGCCTGCGCTCCAAGCGCATAGAACGCAACGTCACGATCGAGGACCTGGCGAAACGCGCCGGGGTCGGCCGGACCGCTCTGGGCGACCTGGAGGCCGGACGGGATGTGCGCGTATCCACACTGGTAAAGGTGATGCGAGCGCTGAGCATGATCGGCAGCCTGGACGCAGCCTTCCCGGATACCTTGCCACCAAGCGAAGCGCTGTCTGCGCGAGGCGAAGTCCGCAAGCGCGCCTACAAGCCCAAGGAACGATAGTTTGGTGACGCAAGGGAAGCCGCGCTCGCCGCGGCGCGCCCGTCCGGTACAAGGCGTTCCCGCGAGCGCCCATGTCCTCATGCGCGGTCAGACCGTTGGCGCCGTTATAGTGGGGCGCAACATGGAGCCTGCCACCGGCCTATGACCTGACGTACTCCGCAGGTGCGGGTTATGTGTTCAACGGCCGGGCGGCGCTGGCCCGGCTCTGGAAAGTGGCACCGAAGGAGATTGAGGCGCGCGCCGGGCGCCCGCGCATGTTTACACTCTGCGCGCGTAAGTGCAACCGTTGCCAAAGCGGCCCTGGTGCAAACCGGAGGGACGTACACGACGGTCGTGTCGCCGCGGGAGACCCGCTTCATCCACGGCGACACCTCACACCAGCTCAAGAGCGCCAGAGCGGCAGTTGCCGGGGACTTACATGCCAGCGGCTTCGAGCTCGCGGCCACGGGTTTCCGGCAGCGTCAGCGCGGCAATGATGAGCACGCCATAGGCCGCCGCGGCGAAGATGCCGATGCTGGCGCCGAGTCCATATTGCTTGGACAGCGCGCCGATCAGGAAGGGAAAGAGTGCGCCGACAGCCCGGCCGAAGTTGTAGCAAAAGCCCTGGCCGGAGCCACGCACCCGCGTCGGGAACAGTTCGGTCAGGAACGCGCCCATGCCGCTGAAAATGCCCGAAGCGAAGAACCCGAGCGGGAAGCCCAGCCAGAACATGGCGCCGTTGCTCAACGGCAGCATCGTGTAGCCAAAGGCAACCGTCATCGAACCCACCGCGAAGAGAATGAAGTTCGGCTTGCGGCCAAGCCTGTCGGTCAGATAGGAACTGACGAGGTAGCCGATCCACGAGCCGAAGATGATCATGGCCAGGTATCCCCCCGTCCCCATCACCGTCAGGTGACGCTCGGTCTTCAGGTACGTCGGCAGCCAGGTCGTGATCGCGTAGTACCCGCCTTGTGCGCCGGTCGCCAGCAGCGCCGCGCGCACCGTCGTCGACAGCAGCTTCGGGCTGAAGATCTCCGTGAAACGGGGACGATCGCTCGCCTTGCCTTGCGCCGCCTTCTCTTTTTCGTAGACGTCCGGCTCCTTCACGTAGCGGCGGATGACCACCACCAGCAGCGCCGGAAGCAGGCCGATGAGGAACAGCGCGCGCCACGCCAGTTCGGCCGGCAGGACCGAGAACAGCACGGAGTACAGGATGGCCGTCAGACCCCAGCCAATCGCCCAGCCCGATTGCACCAGGCCGACGGCCTTGCCGCGATCCTTGGCGCGGATCACCTCCCCGATCAGCACGGCGCCGGCGGTCCATTCACCGCCGAAGCCGAAGCCCATCAGTGCGCGCGCGGCCAGCAGTTGCTCGTAGTTCTGCGCCAGCCCGCACAGGCCGGTAAAGACCGCGAACCACACCACCGTCAATTGCAGCGTGCGCACCCGGCCGATGCGGTCCGACAGGATGCCGGCGGCCCAACCGCCCAGTGCCGAAGCCAGCAAGGTGAGCGTACCGATGAAGCCGGCGTCGGCCAGGCTGATACCCCAGGTAGCGACCAGCGTCGGAATGACGAAGGAGAGCATCTGCGTATCCATGCCGTCGAGCATATAGCCGACCTTGCAGCTCCAGAAGGCGCGCTTCTGGCGAGACGATGCATCGCCGTACCAGGAGAACAGGTTGCCGCCGGCGTCGACAGACGCCGTTGGTGCAACGGAGGAAACCATTGCGGGATTGGCGGCGGCCGCCGCCGCGGGGGTCTTGTTGTCCATGAAACGCTCCTGGGCGCGTGGGTTGAACGGTCTTTCGCGCGGCTACCGGGGCCGGCCCATTGCCCATCGCCCATCGATGGATGAACGCAGCCCTCGGACTCGCGCGGATCTTTCGTTGGCCGCCGGTGGACTAGAACACGGCAAGCGAGGCGTTCTTGATATCGGTCACCAACATGTGGCCGGGCTTGTGCGCGATCGCCAGCGGCAACCTCGCGGCCATGATCGCGGTCTGAGGTGTGACGCCGCAGGCCCAGTAGACCGGCAGCTCTCCCGGCTTGATCGTGACGGGATCGCCGAACTCCGGCTTGGCCAGGTCTTCGATCCCCAGGTCAGCCGGGTCGCCGATGTGGATTGGCGCTCCATGGACGGCAGGGAAACGGCTGGTGATCTGCACGGCGCGAATCGCCTCGGCACCGCGCATGGGCCGCATCGACACCACCAGCTCGCCACCGAAAACGCCCGCGCGCCGGTTCGCAATCCTGGTGCGGTACATCGGCACGTTGCGGCCTTGCTCGACATGCCGCAAGGGGATGCCTTCCTGCGCCAGCATGTGCTCGAACGAGAACGAGCAGCCGATGGCGAACACCACGAAGTCGTTCTGCCACAGGTCGGCCAGCGATTCGGTCTCTTCGGCCAGCCGCCCGTCGCGATAGATGTTGTAAGCCGGCACATCGTTGCGGATGTCCACCTCGCGCCCGAGTACCGGCACATGCCATTGTCCCGGCTCACCGACGCCCAGCAACGGACACGGCTTCGGATTGGCCTGGCAGAAGCGCAGGAAATCGCTAGCGTACGCCGACGGCAGGATGGCCAGGTTGGCCTGGGCGTAGTCGCCGCAATAGCCTGCGGTGGGGCCACGGAACTGCCCGCTGCGCACGGTCCGGCGAAAGTCGAAAGGCATCAGGTCTTCGGGCATCTGCGTTCTCATGGCGTTATGACGTCGTCGTGGTTGCCTTGAACGATAGAGAGTAAAATTTTTTATCGCCAACGACTTTTTGTTGGCACCTATGTATAGAATTTCTTAACAACCTTACGGGTTTCCCCCTACCCGCACCGAGCTGGTGCCAAACCGGGATTAACGCCAACTGTCGGGATATCCCAAGCAATTTTGCGCCTTCTGCACCGATTCACTCCACAGCCGGATGAATACGCGATTCCTCGAAACCTTCGTCACGCTAGCCAAATTGCACAGCTTTCGTGCAACGGCAGCCGCGCTGCATGCGACGCCAGCTGCCATTTCCCAACGGATAAAGGCACTGGAAGATGAGCTGCAAACCGCGCTGGTCGACCGGGAGAGCCGCGAATTTCGATTGACGCCCAATGGCGAGTACCTGCTCGGGTACGCAAAGGGAGTGGTAGAGGCCGCACGGCGGCTGCAGGCCGCCGCCTCTGGCGACAGCAAGATCCGCGGGCGCCTGCGCCTGGGCGTGATCGAGACCGTGGTGCACAGCTGGCTGCCGAACTACATGCGACGGCTCGCCGCGGACTACCCACAGCTGGAAGTCGAACTGACCGCCGATGTGAGCGTGGTGCTCCAGCGCAGGCTGATTGCCGACGAGCTCGATCTCATCATTCGCGTCGAAGGCAGTGACGAAAGCAACGTGGTGTGCAATGCGCTCGCCAACTATCCCGTGCACTGGGTGGCGCGCGCAGGCTTGCTGTCGCACACGCGCGGCTCGCTTGCCAGGCAGGTGCTGCAACATCCCATCCTGACGTTCGGCCGGGGGACCGCGCCGCATCGCGCGCTGGAGGACATCGTGGCCAAACTCGCGGGAGCCCACGGTGTGCCGCTTTCGGAAACCCGCATTACCGGGTCGCCGTCGATTGCCGTGATCGTCCAGCTCGTGCGCGATGGTTTCGGCGTGGCCGCGATTCCGCGCCTGTTCGTCGACAAGCTGATCGAGAGCGGCGAAGTCGTGGAGTTGCCGCTGCAGCCCGCGCCTCCGTCCATCGTGGTGTCGATGTCGCGGCGTGCCGACGCGCCGCTATTCGTGCACGGCGCAGCCACCTCGGCACGCGCGGCCTGCGCGGAATACTGCCGCAACAGCAACAGGCGGCTGGTTGAGCCGCTGTGACGCCGCGCACTGGCTGGGCCCGGAGGCTGCCGACGGCCTTGCGGCCGGCGGCCTTCCCTGGTGCTTTCGCGCCCCGATTCAGCTCAGGGCTTCTTTGGCCGTACTGCGTCTGCCGTACCCTGGATGAAAGCCTGAATCTTCTCCACGTCCTGCGCGGTCAGCTTGCCGGTGAAATCCGGCATGCCCTGCTGTACGAAGGGACCGTTGAACACGATCTTGCCCAGATTCTCGATCAAGCCGGACCCGACGTAAGCCAGATTGGGGATATTGCCGCCCTTGTCCACCCCCGGCACGCCATGACAGAACACGCAGTTGTTGACGTACAGCTTCTGCCCTTCCTGCACATGGGCGGGGTTGTACTTGACGCCGGACAACAACTCGGCCATCGGATATGCTGCCGCTTCGGCGGCCTTGGCCTTGCCGCCCACGGCAAACGTGTAGACCGTGCCGGGTGCCTTGCGGTCGGTGGCGCGTGCGCTCAGGCCGAACACGCCACCCCACCCTACCGCAATCGACACGTACTGCTTGCCGTCGACCAGGTAGGTGACCGGCGGGGCCACAACCCCCGTACCGACCGGCGCCTCCCATAGCTTTTCGCCATTAGCCGCGTTATAGGCGATGAAGCGGCCGTCCGCGGTGCCCTGGAACACCAGGTTGCCGGCCGTGGTCAGCGTGCCGCCGTTCCACGGCCCCGTATAGTCCTGGTGCCAGACCACCTTCTGCGCGATCGGGTCCCATGCGATCAGCCTGCCAAACGGCTTGCTCGTCGGTGGCTCGGCATTGACCAGCATGCCGAGATTCCATCCTACCCCGCTGTGCGCTTCCTGAGAGTCCTTCTGGTTGCGCGCCCACGCCTTGTCGTCCGCCAGGGTCAGGGGCACGTGCTGCGCCGGAATATAGGCCAGGCCGGTGCGCGGGTTGAACGACATGGCATGCCAGTTGTGCGCGCCGAACGGGCCAGGCACCACGTCGACCGGCTTGAGGCTGGTATTGGCAAGCGGACTCTCGACCGGCCGCCCATCCTTGTCGTAGCCCGTGGCCCAGTTCACGTCGACGAAGTTCTTCGCCGAGATGAACTTGCCGTTGGTGCGGTCGATCACGAAGAAGAAGCCGTTCTTTGGCGCGTGCAGGATCACCTTGCGCGGCTGGCCGTCGATCTTGAGGTCGGCCAGGATGATGTCCTGCGTCGAGGTGTAGTCGGAATTGTCGCCCGGCGTTTCCTGGTAGTGCCAGACGTATTCGCCGGTATCGGGATTGAGCGCCACCACCGAGGCCAGGTAGAGATTGTCGCCGCCGCCGGGGCTGCGCAGCTTGCGGCTCCAGGGCGCACCGTTGCCGGTGCCGATATACATCAGGTTCAGCTCGGGGTCGAAGGCCATGGTGTTCCACACGGTGCCGCCGCCGCCATTGAGCCAGTATTTGCCGCTCGGGTCCCAGGTGCCGGCCGCGCGGGCCATGGCCTCGTTCTCGAACGGCTTGGCGGGGTCTCCCGGCACCGTGAACCAGCGCCACCGCTGCGCACCGGTCTCGGCGTCGTAGGCGGTGATGTAGCCGCGCGCGCCGTACTCCGCCCCACCGTTGCCGATGATGACCTTGCCCTTGTACACGCGCGGCGCGCCGGTGATGGTGTAGGAGAACTTGTGATCCGCCACGGTGTCCTGCTCCCACGCCTTCTTGCCGGTCGCGGCGTCGATGGCCACCAGCCGGCCGTCGAAGGCACCGACGAAGACCTTGCCCTTGTAGACCGCCACGCCGCGGTTCACCACGTCGCAGCAACCCTTGTAGCCGAGATTGCGCGGCACCTTGGGATCGTAGGTCCAGAGCCGCTTGCCGGTGCGCGCGTCGATGGCATGGACGACGCTCCACGGCGCCGTCACATACATCACGCCATCGACCACCAGCGGCGTGGCCTCGACCCCGCGCGTCGATTCCAGGTCATAGGACCAGGCCAGGCCCAGCTGCGCGGCGTTGCCGGTGTTGACCTGGTCGAGCTGGCTGAAACGCGTTTCCGCGTAGTCCAGCCCGTAGGAAGGCCAGTTGGCGGTGCCGCGCTCATTGGCGCGGATCGCCGCACCGTCGATACCTGCGGTGATGGCACGCACCTTTTGCACAGTGAGTGCCCTGGCGGGCGCGGCGTCGGCGCCGAGCGCCGCGCCCGCCGGTGATGCCAGCGCAACCGCCGCGAACGTTCCCAGCCACAGCGCGGCTGCCCTGTCCTGCTTGCTCTTGCTCCTGCTTCTTCTCATCATGGTCTGCTTTCCTTGTCAGGTCCGGTCAAAATACTTTGAGCACGCGAAGATTGAAACGGCTGCCTTCCATCGGCCCGTTGCGCACCGAGATGTCCTGCCCATAGGTGCCCAGCACCTGTACGGTCGGCGTCGGGAACCACGCCATCCCCAGTGAAAACTTGGAACTATTGGTGTTGTCGTTGCGGGAGACGCCGTTCACCTTGCTTTCGCCGCCGGCCGTGTAGGACAGCCCGCCGCGGATGTCGAAGGTGTCGGTGAAGTTGTAGCGCAGCCAGCCCTGGCCCTGGAACAGCGGGGCTTGCTTCAGGGTGGCCGAGGCCGCGCCAAACTTGTTGTTGTCGCCATAGAAGGTCACGTCGGCGATCAGGTCGAGGGTGAACTTGCCGACCAGGGGCGTGATGTAGCCTGCCTGCAAGGCGAACTTCCAGCGGTTCTCGCCAAGGTTGAGTGCCCGTTCCTTGTCGTAGCTGCCAACCGGCACGTAGAGGAACGGCGTCATGCCGAAGTACCGCTTCTGCTGCGGCTGGTTGACCAGCCATACGGTCGCGGCCAGGATCGGATCGCCCATGCCGCCACTGCTGCCGAGCCCGCTCAGCTGGTCGCGCCCGCGCAGGTTGCCGAACGGCAGCAAGATCTGCGGGTCGACGGTAAAACCGGCGATGTCCATGAAATGCACATAGCGCGCGATGCCGATATCCGAGTTCAGGTTGCCGCCGGCCACCTGCCTGCCGCTGGCGTAGACCTTGTCACGCTCCGCGTGCTGGTAGTAAAGCATGCCCAGGTTGGTGCCCGCCGGCAGCGCGGTATAGTCGCCGGCGTCCACGTCGATGGCGTGCGCGGGCGCTGCCGCCAGCAGCAGGGCCGCGATGACGCTGCCATGGCGCAGGGCCGAACGCGTCCTCCGGCGCATGGCCGGTCCTTGTTGTTGCATGTCTCCTCCATTTTTTGTTGTGTGCCCATGCCGCGGCACAGCCAGAGGGCCGTGCCGGGTCTGACGGGCAGGATGCCGCAGGCGCTCAGGCTGCCTGCTGGCGCGCGATATTGATCACGCTCAGTTGCGCATATTCGGCCAGGCCCTCGGCGGCGAACTCCACGCCCACGCCGGACTCCTTGGCGCCCACCAGGGGGATGTGCGGGCCGAAATGCAGGTGATGGTTGACCCACGCAGTGCCCACGTCGAGCCGCTGCGCCACGGCATAGGCACGCGCCTGGTCGGACGACCAGACCGAGCCACCCAGGCCGTAGGGCGAGCCGTTTACGCGCGCCACGGCATCGTCCAGGTCTTCGTACCTGAGCACCGGCAGGATCGGCGCGAACTGTTCCTCGGCGACCAGCGCATTGGTGTCGGGCAGGTCGCGCACGATGGTGGGCGCGATGAAGTAGCCGTCGCCCTTGAGCGCGGCGCCGCCGGCCAGCACCTTGCCGTCGCGCCGGGCCGCGGCCAGGAAGCGGCCGGCCTTGTCGAACTGCATGGCGTTCTGCAACGGCCCGAGGGTCACGCCGGGCTCGGCGCCGTTGCCAACCACGGCCTGCCTGGCCAGTTCGGCCAGCGCATCGCAAAGCGCGTCATGGATGGAGGCATGCACGTACAGGCGCTTGAGCGCCAGGCATACCTGCCCGCAGTTGTAGAAGGCGCTGCCGAAGATCCTGGGCGCGATTTGCGCCACGTTGGCGTCGTCGAGCACGATCGCACCGTCGTTGCCGCCAAGCTCCAGCGTGATGCGCTTGAGGCGGGGCCCGGCGCTTTCCATCACTTTCTTGCCCGTCGCGGTGGAGCCGGTAAACGAGACCTTGGCCACGTCGGGATGCGACGTCAGCAGGCCGCCCAGATCGTTGAGATCGGTGATCACGTTGAGCACGCCTGCTGGGAAGATGCCGTTGGCGATGGCGCCGAGCTGCAGCGAAGCCAGCGGCGTGGTCGGCGCGGGCTTGAGCACCACGGTATTGCCCATCAGCAGCGCGGGCGCGATCTTGTAGGCGGCGATCAGCACCGGGAAATTCCACGCGGCAATGGCGGCGACCACGCCCAGCGGCTTGTGATGGACTTCGATGCGATGGGTCGCATCGTCCTGCACCACCGATACCGGCAGCTCCATGCCGGCGATATGGCGCACGAACGCCAGCGCGAACTGCAGCTCCTGGCGTGCCTCGGCCAGCGGCTTGCCCTGCTCCAGCACCAGCGACGCGGCAAGGTCTTCCGCGTTGGCCGCCATTTCGTCAGCGAAGCGCAGCAGCAAGGCCCGGCGCGCTGGCAGGCCGAGCGCCGCCCAGGCCGGCTGGGCCGCCTTGGCCGCCGCCACCGCCGCGTGCGCATCGCGCTCGGTCGCGCGGGATACCGTATTGAACACCTTACCCGTGGCGGGATTGATCACGTCCAGCAGGGCCCCGCCCTCGACCAGCTTGCCGCCGATCACCAGTGCTGCATTGCTTGGCATATTGTCTGTCTCCTCTGTCTGTGCAGGTAGCGCTCATGCGCTCGTACTGCTAACTGCAAAGGGCGTGCCCGGCGCATCGTGCGTGTGCGCGCTTGCCGTCGCATCCACGCCATCCCGCGCGTTGCGGCCGCTCCCCAGGCCCAATGGATGTGGGTGTACGTGCAAGCGGCGCCGTATTGCTGTCTCAAACTGCGCCGGTGTCTCGACACAACTGAGACACGCAGGGAAAAGAAAAAGCCCCCGATAACCGCGCACGCGATCATCGGGGGCCCTGAGAGAGGATGCTAGTCCGGCTGCGATCAGCCGGGGTTGTGGCGCGCCAGCTTGCGATACAGGGTGGCGCGCGAGATGCCCAGCGCGCGCGCAGCCTGCGAGCGATTGCCACTGAGCTGAGCCAGGGTCCTGTGGATCAGCTCGTTCTGCACATCCGCCATGACGGTGGAGTGGCCAAGGGCTGGCCGCGCCTCCAGCGCCGGTGTGCCGGCCGCCGCCGCCACCCAGCAGTCGTCGAAATGCTCGCGCCGCACGATTTCGCTATCGCCGGACAAGGCAATGGCTGCGCGCAGCACCTGGTGGAGTTCGCGTACATTGCCGGGCCAGTGGTGCGACATGACCAGGGCCATGGCATCGGCGTCGAGCCGCTTGGACCGCCCGCGCGCGAGCGACTGCAGCACGGACGCCACCAGCTCGGGCATGTCCGTGCGCTCGCGCAGGGCAGGCATGCGCACCGACATGCCATTCAGGCGGTAGAACAAGTCCTCCCGGAAGGTGCCCTCGCGCACCAGGTCGGGAAGATGGCGGTGGGTCGCGCAGATCACGGAGATATCGACCGGCACCGGCTTGCTGCTGCCGATCCGGGTCAGGCTGCGCTCCTGCAGCACGCTCAGCAGCCGGGTCTGCAGCGCCAGCGGCATATCGCCGATCTCATCGAGGAAGAGCGTGCCATGATTTGCCTGTTCTATCTTGCCCGCGCTGCCGCCCTTGCGGCTGCCGGTAAATGCACCGTCGGCATAGCCGAACAGTTCGGCTTCGGCCAGGCTTTCGGGAATCGCCGAGCAGTTGAGCGAGACGAAGGCTTCGCCCGGCCGGCTGGCCTCGTGCAGGGCGCGCGCCAGCATGCTCTTGCCGGTACCGGTCTCGCCCAGCACGATCACCGGCACCTGCTCGCGGATCACGGTCACGGCCTTCTCGACGGTGCGGGACAGCGCCGCATCGGCAATCACGCATGACCCGTTGTCGGCCGGCTTGGCGCCATCGCTGCCATGCTGCTGACGCCCGCGCCTGGGCGCCGTTGGCTGGTCAAGCGAAACAAAGAAGCGCTCGCCGCCGAGCGCGCTCAGCGATCCATGGCTGGATACCACCGTGCCATGCAGACCGCTGGCGAAGACCTGGCGCAACTCAGTACCGGCACCGCCAGCGCCGCGCAGTTTCAGCATCTGCCGCGCGGCACGGTTGGCGGCCACAATCACGTCATCGCCCGAGATCGCGACAATGCCCTCGGCCGGCGTGTGCAGCATGCGATGGTCATGATGCAGATGCAGGATGCGGCAGCCATGCAGCCTGGCGTACAGCCGGTTCTCGATCGACATGGCGGCCGACTGCACGAGGCTGAGCGCGTAGCTGGGCAGGTCCACGCCGAAACCGGTGATGTCGATCACGCCGATCAGCTGGTCGTGGCAGTCGTAGATTGGCGCCGCCGCGCATACCACGTCGACAAGCTCATTGAGATAATGCTCGCCGCGCCGAATCTCCACCGCCCCGCCGCCTTCGATCAGCACGCAGGCCGGCGCGTTGGTGCCGAGCGAACTCTCGCATACGCGCTTGCCGCCCCGGAGCACGGCCGCGGCAGCCGGGCCAATCCCGGCACGGGCGCCCGCGTTGGAGCTGACGATCATGCCGTCGGCGTTGGTGCAGAACACGAGCCAGTGCTGCGCGGGAAACGCGCGCGCCAGAATCTCCATGTCCTCGCCGGAGGCCTCGATCAGCACCCGATGTTCATCCTCGATCCACTGCAGCTGCGTGCGCGAGACAGCAGTGCTGAACAGCGCCTGATCCTCGGGCCGCATGCCAGCGTTAGAGGCGCGTTGCCAGCTCCTGGCAATCAGGTCGGATACGGTCCCGGGAGGAATGCGCTTCCCGTCGAAAAAATTCCGTCTCGCAAGCTGCACGTCTGTTGCCGGGCCAATCGATGCATGCCTCATTCAGTCGTCTCCGTACGGTCTTGTTCTGATGGCGCTAACTGCCGCTGCTGCCGCGGCGGGGGGCGCGCGCTGGAGAGGAACTGTAAGTGAGGCACCCCCCGTTTTCAAGCGCATGACGGTGCGGAACATGGTTTTCACCTAGCGCGCAAGCACGAGGCCGGCTCCCCGCCCACGAAACGAGCGGCACACCGTCTCAATTTGAGACAGTGCCGGCCAATGCCGGCCAATTTTGCCAGGAACACTACAGGTACGGCCGGCACCACTAGACCCGCTTTGCCAGCCGCCGTTGCGCCAGGCAGTCGCCATTTTTGACGTGGTCTCCTGGTTGGCCACGCAGGCCGGATCCACTTCAGGCAGCAAAAATGCATCCCAGCGCCTAGTCTTTCCTTGTGGCAGCAGCCAGGAGAGCGCAATGAACGAAGAAACCTTCAACCTCAGCATCCGCAAGTTCCTCAAAGTCGTCGGCGTGAGCTCGCAGCGGGAAATCGAGCTGGCGGTGTCCAAGGCGATCGCCGCCGGCACCATCACCGGAACCGAACGCTTCCCGGTCGTGGTCACGCTGGAACTAGCCGCCTTGCAGGTCAAGGTCCAGTTCGACGGCGAGATTCAGCTCGAGTGAAGTCGCTTGCCGATGCACTGGCGCCACCATCAGTTGGATGATCCCGCTCGACGGGCGAAGCCCATGCGTTGATGTCGATGGCCGTTGAGTGTGCGAACTGCGATCCACCATGCAGATCGCGGTCAATGCCGATACTCCGGCTGGAGAACCTCACGGCGTTTGCAGCGACACCCCGTACTGCGCGAAGATCTGCTGCAGCTCGCCGCTGCGGCGGATCGCGTCCAGCGCGTTCTGCAGTGACTCGGCGAGTTCGCTCTCGTGCGCCTTGACCGCCATGCCAATGGCCCAGCCGCGCGCCGGCAGCAGCGGCGAGGCAACGTCCACCGCGGCGAAACGCGCGGCGGACTGGCCAGCCGCCTTGAGCGCGCTTTCGTATTGCGAGCGCGTGACCATTGCCGCGGCAATCTCGCCGGCAAACAGCGCGCGCAGCGTTTCGTCTGGCCCGGCATAGATCTTCACCTTGTCGCGCAGCGCGCCCTGCGCTCCGGACAACAGGGCATTGGCACCGGCGGAGCCCGCTTCCGCGCCGGTAGGCTGCCCGGCCAGATCCCCTAGCTGGCGGACCTCGGGGACGCGCTCACGGTCGTGTACCAGCACGAACATCTCGCGGTGATAGGGCGCAAAGATCAGCGCCTTGTCGTTCGCGCGCATGAACGCACGGTCCACCGGCACATGCAGCATCACATCCGCCGGGCCATAGCCCAGGTAATGGCCACGCCAGACCATGTTGCGCAGGTCGTCGGACATGTTCTCGTCAGCGTCAAACGGCAGCAGCGACACCGCCAGCCCCATCTGCTTGCTCAGGGCCTTCGCCAGCGCCACGTCGATGCCCGGCAACGGGTTGCCCGCCGCCGTGGAGAATGGCGGCAGGCTCTTATAGACGGCCACCTTCAAGGTCCCGCTCTGGCGGATCTTGGCCATATCGGCCAGCGACGGCTGGGCGCAGGCGAGCGCGGCAACCGCCAGCAGTGCGCCGGCCAGGCGACGGGGGCCAGCCGGGACTGGCATGGAGGGAGCGAGGCCGCGGAAAGAGCTGGCGCGCATGGGAGGTCTCCTGTTTTTTTGATCTTTGTGGTTGTGAATCCGGGGGTACGGGAATCCGGGCAAGCGCGGGCAGCCCCCCTCCTCCCCTTACTCGTGGCGCGATTCGAGGTAAGTCTTGATGGACCAGACGGCTTCCTGGCTCAGCACCCCGTCGAACGGCGGCATGTAGACCCGGCCGTCGCGCGTACGCCCCTTGCGCACGGTGGCGGTGAAGTATTGCGAGACCTCGCCCATGCATTCCTGCTTCTTCTTCGCGTTGGCCAGCGCCGTGCAATCGCCATCGAGCTTGCGCAGATCCGGCGCGATGCCGCCGGACACCGCTTCCAGCCCATGGCAGCGCGCGCAGTTCTGGTTGTAGGCCGAGGAGCCGATACGCAGTGCTTCCTGCTGCGCATCGCCGGTCCTGTATGGATTATCCGGACGCCATTCTTCGCCGAGTTGCGGTAGTGTCTTGGTGTCCACAGCTTGCGGCGTGACGTCGCCATGAGCCGATGCGGCTTGGGGTAGCGCTGCGGCCAGGAGCGTGCAGATGGCAATCAGGGCAAGTGTGCGGCGTGGTGTTTTCATCAGTGTCACCTCCAGTTCCAGTTGTTGAACTCGTTTTGAAGGTGACTTCCGCAAAAGCCATACCAAGCGCAAAGTGGGCCAAAAACCGGGCCGGGCCCCGGCAAATGGTTAGCGTGTGACACAGCAGGCCAACACCAGTGCCCTGGAATGCAACACCCTGGCAAGCGTTTTGCTTCATGACGCAACACTTCCGGGCCATGTCGATCACGCCAGGCCCCGGAACGACCCGCGCACAGATCGCGGGCGACTTCCACAGGAGACAGAAAAAATGACATTCCAAGCGGCCGCTGGCCCGCATGTGCCCGGCGTCTCGCCGGCGGTAACGGGCAACCCGGCGGAGGGCGACCGGCCCGGCCTGATCGCCCAGGCCCACCAGCGCTCCGAATCCTATGGCTTGCGGCCCTATGAATCGCCGGACTTCTGCCCGGTGCTCCAGAACGAGCTGAAAACCCAGATAGAGCGCAGCCAGTCGCTGTTTACCTACGCGCTGCCGGTCATGGAGACACTCTATGACCAGATCGTCAACACGCAGAGCATGGTGATCCTGACGGACGCTGCCGGCCTGATCCTGCACTCGCTGGGCGATGACGATTTCCTGGCCAAGGCCAGCAAGGTGGCCTTGCAGCCCGGCGCCCTGTGGTCCGAGGAAAGCCGGGGCACCAACGCCATCGGCACCGCGCTGGCCGAGAACAAGGCCACGCTGGTCCACGGCGCGGAGCATTTCCTGGAGGCCAACCGCTTCCTCACGTGCTCGTGCATGCCCATCCTCGATGCCTACGGCAAGACGGTCGGCGCGCTCGACGTGACGGGTGACCAGCGCGGGTTCCACAAGCACACCATGGCGCTGGTGCGGATGTCGGCGCAAATGATCGAGAACCAGCTGTTCGCCAATGCCTTCCAGGACATGGTGTGTGTCCGGTTCCACTCGCGCGCGGAGTTTATCGGCACCCTGGTCGAGGGCATCGCCTCCTTTACGCCGGGCGGACGCTTCCTGTCGGCCAACCGCAGCGCGCAGTTCCAGCTTGGGATGTCGGTCGGCGCCTTGCACGCGCACACCTTCTCCTCGCTGTTCGGCCTGTCGCTGTCGCAGTTGTTCGACGCCGAGCGCAAGGTCCAGGGGGGCGTCGTGCACTTGCCGCTGCCAAGCGGCGTCAAGGTCAGCGCACGCATCGAGTGGAAAGCGCCCGCCGCTTCCGTTCCGGCGGTGGCCATCGACCGTGGCAGCGCGCAGGCCCAATGCAGGCCTGAAGCCACCTCCCTGCCCCACCGTGCTGCCACGCAGCCAACCCAGCCCGGGCTGGACGACCTGGACACCGGCGACGCCCAGATCCAAGGTGTCATCACCAAGCTGCGCAAGGTGATCGGCAAGGATATTCCCATCATGGTGTTGGGGGAAACCGGCACCGGCAAGGAACTGCTGGCCCGCGCCATCCACGCCGACAGCC
Source organism: Cupriavidus sp. GW822-FHT02D05 (assembly GCF_058802485.1). Classification (NCBI taxonomy): domain Bacteria; kingdom Pseudomonadati; phylum Pseudomonadota; class Betaproteobacteria; order Burkholderiales; family Burkholderiaceae; genus Cupriavidus; species Cupriavidus sp. GW822-FHT02D05. The sequence continues at coordinate 99,571 of NZ_JBXAOE010000005.1, forward strand.
CGCGCCATGCCGGGCCCTTCATCGCGGTCAACTGCGCCTCGATACCCGAGACGCTGATCGAATCCGAACTGTTCGGCTACGAGGAAGGCGCCTTCACCGGCGCCCGCAAGAAGGGCGGCATCGGCAAGATGCTGCTGGCCAATGGCGGCACCCTCTTCCTCGATGAAATCGGCGATATGCCCTTGCACCTGCAGGCGCGCATGCTGCGAGCGCTGCAGGAGCGCGCGGTCACGCCGCTGGGCAGCAGCAAGGTGATCCACGTCGACGTGTCCGTGATCTGCGCCACCAATCGCAATATGCGGGAACAGGTCGCCAATGGCTTGTTCCGGGAAGACCTTTACTACCGCCTGAACGGCCTCGTGGTGCGGCTGCCGGCATTGCGCGAGCGCAGCGACCTCGATGTGGTGGCCAACAAGCTGTTGCGCGAGGGCCAGGCCAGCGGGGGACCGCGCATCAAGGATGCGGTCATGGCAATGTTCCGCAGCTATCACTGGCCGGGTAATATCCGCCAGCTTGGCAACCTGCTGCGCACCGCGCGGCTGATGGCCGAAGGCGAGCCGGAGATCACCGAGGACCACCTGCCCGACGATTTCCTGGAAGACCGGCTGGCGCGCCAGGCCACCCACCCCACGCACGACGCCACGGTGGCGGCAGACGCCGCACCGGACGGCGAGCGCGCCGCGGGGGCAGCGCCCCGCGCCCAGCCCACCCGCCTGTCCGACGTCGAGGTGCTGACCATCGCCGCCGCGGTCAAGGCGCACCACGGCAATATTTCCGCGGCGGCCAAGGCGCTCGGCATCTCGCGCAATACGGTCTACCGGAAGCTGGACGAGGCCAACGCGCTGCCGCAGCAGGATGGCTGAGACGGCAGCCGTGCGCGCCGGCTGGCGCTCAGGCCAGCGGCTCGCCGTTCATCCACAGGTCTTCCAGTTCGCGCCAGGCGTGCTGCACATTCAAGGGATGGCGCGAAGCGAAATAGCGCCAATGGCGGTACGGCTCGGCGGCGGCAGGGCTGAGCACGCGCGCCGCATCGCCCCCTGCTTGCAGTGCGGCGGCAACACCGCCGGCCAACGCGTCCAGGTAAGCCAGCGTGGGCGCCAGCGTTTGCGCAGGCGTGCCCGGCGCGGTGCCCACCACGATATCGGCGGGTAGCGCGGACACGGCGCGCAGCGCGCGCCGCCAGCCTTGCAGGGAAGCCTCCTGCATCTCCGGAACGCGGTCGCGGTAGGCCAGGCTGCCCACGCATAATAGCCGCCGCCGCGGCGCATACAGCACAGTATCCGAAGCGCTATGCGCCCCCGCGTGGACCTGCACCTCCCATGCGGTGGCGCCGGTCTGCAGGCGCTCGCCATGGCGCAAGCCGGGTTCAGGCAACACGATCTGCGTGCCACGCATCGCCGCTGGCCCCAGTTGCGCGGCCAGCCGGGCCAGGCACGCCTCGCAGCGCTGCCGCATCAGGCCAGCGGTGGCGGCAGAGGCCAGGAACGCGGGGCGCGGCCGCAAGCGTGCGAACGCCGCGTTGGCCAGCACGTTCTCGGGATGCGCATGGGTATTGACCACCCAGCGCACCGGCTCGGGCGTCACGGCCCGGATCGCCGCCAGCAGCCCGTTCCCCCAGGCCAGATGCGGGCCCGGGTCGACCACCAGCACCCCGGCTCCGGTCACATGGACCAGGGTCGGCACCACCTCTGCGGCATTGGCCCGCGCTACCTCGGCATTGGCCGCGCTGGCTACATACACACCAGGCTGCAACCTCACCAGCACCACGCGGCCAAATGCCGCGGCCGGCCCGGCGCCGCCGAGCGCCATCGTCAGCAGGCCGCCCATGAATCCGCGCCGGGTGGGATCCGTCACCGCTGCCGGCCCGCCGCGCGAATGGCGGCCCGCAGGGCCTCGGCCATGGCACCGACAGGCAAGTGTCCGCCAGGCACCCAGACCATCCGCGCCTGGGGCATGACCGCCTGCAAACGCACGGCGTTGGCCGGCCGGCAGACCGCATCGGCACGGCCATGCAGCAACGTCACCGGCACGTCCCGCGCGCCGATCTGCGCCGCTGCCTTCAGCAGCGCCGGCTTGCCCAGCCCGGCGCGGCGGCGCAGGTAATGCGCCTGGACCCGGTATTTGTCCACCGTCGCCATGCGCTCGCGCCACGGCTGGCGCACCAGCTGCGTCCGGCCAAGACCCAGCATCCGCCGTTCGGCGCGCTGCCACTGTCCGGCAGTGTCCAGTTTTTGAACAGTCGTACCACTTTGCAACACTCGCGACACAGTGAGCAGGCGGGCCCGGGCATCGGACGACCGCTCGCCCCTTGCCATGACGCGCCGCAACATTGCGCCGCCGCGCGGAGAAAAAAGCCGATGGATATCGTCGCGGCCAGTCAGGAAAGCGCCCCGCAGGACCAGGGCCGCCACCGCGTCGGGATAGCGCGCGGCATAGGCCAGCGCCAGCGCAGCACCCCAGGATCCGCCCACCACGCTCCAGCGCTGGACGCCAAGCGCTCGGCGCAGCTGCTCCAGGTCTGCCAGCAGCGCGCCCGCCGTATTCCGGCGCAGCGTCCCGGCGGGCCGCGAACGGCCCGCGCCACGCTGGTCAGGCATCACCACGCGGTGCCGCAACGGATCGAACCACGCCACCATCGACGGGCTGCAGCCGCTGCCCGGCCCGCCGTGAAGCACCAGCCAAGGATCACCCGTGGCCGGGCCAGCCTGTCGCACATGCATGCGATGGCCATCCCGCATACAGAGGAAAGAACAGTGGGACGGCGGGGGCGCTGCGGGCATGGATGTTGCCTCGGAAAGAACGCGGCGATCTCCGCCGCAAGACAACACGATGCATTCACTAACTATGCCACCCCTGAGGAGGAGACATGAACTGGACCACCCCCGCCTACAAAGAACTACGCCTGGGTTTCGAGATCACGATGTACATCGCCAACCGCTGAGCCTCTTTGCCTGAACGCGCCAACCTGGCAAGGCCCGCTCCCCGCGGGCCTTTTTTCTCGCTGGCGGGCTTTTTGCTCTTCGACTCTGTCACGAACCCTATCGATACGCGCCATGACAATACTCCGGGTCCTGGGATCGGCCGCAGGCGGTGGCTTTCCCCAGTGGAACTGCAACTGCCGCCAATGCGATGGCGTACGCAACGGCACGCTGCGCGCCACGCCACGCACGCAGTCGTCGATCGCCTTGAGCGACGCAGGGCAGGACTGGGTGCTGGTCAACGCCTCCCCCGACATCCTCGAGCAGCTGCGCCAGGCGCCAGCGCTGCAGCCGGCGCGCCAGCCGCGCGACACTGGCATTGCCGGGGTGGTGCTGATGGATGCGCAGATCGATCACGTGACCGGCCTCTTGATGTTGCGCGAGCATCGGCAAGCGCTGCCGGTCTACGCCACCGCGGCGGTCCTGCAGGATCTCGGCACAGCGTTCCCGCTGACACGCATGCTGTCGCACTACTGCGGGCTGGACACGCACACGCTGGCCCTGGACGACGCGCCCTTCACGGTGCCACCGCTCCATAGTGTGATGCTCACGGCGGTGCCGCTGGAGAGCAAGGCGCCGCCCTATTCTCCCAACCGCAACGCGCCGCAGCGTGGCGACAATATCGGGCTGCGCATTGTCGATGCCGCCACCGGCCGGCGCGCCTTCTATGCGCCCGGGCTGGGCCGCATCGAGCCGCGCGTGCTCGACGAACTGCAGCGCGCCGACGTGGTGCTGGTGGACGGCACCTGCTGGCGCGACGATGAGCTGCAGCAGCTAGGCTTCTCCGCCAAGACCGCCGCGGACATGGGGCATCTCGCGCTGTCCGGCCCGGGCGGCATGATCGAGACGCTCGACCGCCTGCCCAAGGCACGCAAGATCCTGATCCACATCAACAACACCAACCCGATCCTGGTGGACGACTCGCCGCAGCGCGGCCTGCTGGCGGACCACGGCATCGAGGTGGCCTACGACGGCATGGAAATCTCGCTATGACACAAGCCACGGCCTGGAGCCCCGCCGAATTCGAAGCGCGCCTGCGCGCGAAAGAGACGGGCTATCACATCCACCACCCGTTCAACCTGCGCATGGCGGCCGGGCAATGCACGCCGGCGCAGATTCGCGCGTGGGTGGCCAACCGCTTCTACTACCAGACCAGCATCCCGCTCAAGGACGCCGCCGTGCTCTCCAACTGCCCCGACCGCGCCACGCGCCGCGAGTGGGTTGTGCGCATCCTGGACCATGACGGCACAGACACCCAGGAAGGTGGCATCGAAGCCTGGCTGCGGCTGGGCCAGGCGGTGGGACTCACGCGGGATGCGCTGTGGTCGCACCGGCACGTGCTGCCCGGCGTGCGCTTCGCCGTCGACGCCTATGTGAACTTCGCGCGGCGCTCGCCCTGGCAGGAGGCCGTGTGCTCCTCGCTGACCGAGATGTTCGCCCCGGAAATCCACAAGGAGCGCCTGGCCGGCTGGCCCGGGCACTATCCGTGGATCGAAGCGCAAGGCCTGGATTATTTCCGCTCGCGCATTCCGCTTGCGCAGCGCGACGTCGATCACGGCCTGCGCGTGACGCTTGGCTACTTCCGCACGCCGGAGCAGCAGCAGCGCGCGCTGGACATCCTGCAATTCAAGCTCGACATCCTGTGGTCGATGCTCGACGCCATCCAACTCGCCCACCCATGACCCCGACCGAAGCCGACCTGACCAAGCCGACGCTGCACCGGACCTTTCGCCTGCAGTGGGAAGACGCCCAGCAGAGCTGGATCCTGCTGTATCCGGAAGGCATGGTCACGCTCAACGACAGCGCGGCTGCCATCCTGCAGCGCTGCGACGGCAGCCACACTCTCGACATGCTGATCGACGACCTGCAGTCCGCCTTCGGCGTGCAGGGCATCGCACCAGAGGTACACGCCTTTGTCAAACATGCCATCGAACGCGGCTGGCTGGTCTGAGCCGCCAGCAGCCATGGCGCCGCCGGGGCCGCCGGGGCCGCCGCTATGGCTGCTGGCGGAACTGACCTACCGCTGCCCGCTCCATTGCGCCTTCTGCTCGAACCCGGTGGACTATGCCCGGCATGATGCCGAGCTCGACACCGCCCAGTGGCGCGACGTCTTCACCCAAGCGCGCGCACTGGGCGCCGTGCAACTGGGCCTGTCGGGCGGCGAACCCCTGCTGCGCAAAGACCTGGAAACACTGGTCGAACATGCCCACGGGCTGGGCTTTTACACCAACCTCATCACCTCTGGCATCGGCCTCACGGATGCGCGGCTGGCCGCCTTGCGCGTCGCCGGGCTTGACCATATCCAGCTATCGTTCCAGGACTCCACGCGCGAACTCAACGATTTTCTCTCCAGCACCCGTACCTTCAACCTGAAGCAACGCGTGGCCCGCCTGATCAAGGCGCACGGCTATCCGATGGTGATGAACTGCGTGCTGCACCGGCATAACCTGCCCCATGTCGGCGCCATCATCGAGATGGCGCTGGAGATGGGCGCCGAATACCTGGAACTGGCCAACACCCAATATTACGGATGGGCCTGGGAGAACCGGCAGGCGTTGATGCCCACGCATGAGCAGCTGCGCGAAGCCGAAGCGGTCGTGAATGCATACCGCGCACGCATCGGCAACCGGTGCAAGATCCTGTTCGTGGTGCCCGATTACTTCGAGCAACGGCCCAAGAAATGCATGAACGGGTGGGGCACCACCTTCCTTGGCGTGGCGCCCGACGGCGTCGCGCTGCCCTGCCACGCGGCCCGCATGCTGCCCGGGCTCGACCTGCCGAACGTCACCACGCAATCGCTGCGTGAAATATGGCGCAACAGCGACGCCTTCCAGCGTTTTCGCGGCACGCACTGGCTGCCGCAGCCTTGCCGCTCCTGCGACTCGCAGGCGCAAGACCATGGCGGGTGCCGCTGCCAGGCGTTCCTGTTGACCGGCGATGCCGCCGCCACGGATCCGGTGTGCGATCGGTCGGGAGACCATGGGAAGGTCATGGAGATCGTGCTACAGGGCAGGCTGGCCGAGGCACAGGCGCGCGGCCGGGAGCACGGGATGGTCTTCCGCAGCGATGGGAATTCGCTCAGGCTAAGCAGCGAAGCGGACTGCGCTGGTAGTGAAAGAGGTAAATAGAAAATCGAGAACAGAAAAATCAAAGACGTTTCACACCGTGCCTGGGCAGCCATGCGGGCCGATGTGAAACGTCCTTGCGAATCCTTCCTTCGTCTCCGGTTTTTATCCGACCGTCAGGTCTGACACCGGTCTCCTCCAATGCTCATCCGATACTCAGAACCCACTCTGCCAGCTTCCTGGCATCCGTCTCACTGAGCTGATCGTGTGGCGGCATGGGAATCCGTCCCCAAACGCCTTTCCCGCCCTCACGGATCTTTTTCGCGAGCCGCTCGGGTGCTTCCCCGTCGCCCTTGTACTTGCCCGCTACCTCGGCAAAGCCTGGCCCGACTACCTTGGTCTTCATGCTGTGACAAGAAAAGCAGCCGCTTTTGTCGGCCAGCGCCTGCATATCGGGCGCCGCTTCGACCCGGGTGGCACACAGCACCATCGCCACCATCGCGACCGTGGCCGTGGCCGTGGCCGTCAACGGCAGGAATCCTTTCGCCTTCTGCATATCTACGTCCCAATGCTTTGATCATCGACCCGCCCTTGCGCGTGCCGGCGCCGGTGTGCGATGCCGGCACGCGCAGGGCAGCTACGCTACATGGTGTGCGGCAACATTCAGCTCTTGTGCAGCTTGAACACCCACACCGATCCGCCCTGCTCCAGGAAATTCACGCGTTTGGCGACTTCCCCGCCCCACAGCGGCACGGCGCCGCCCCAGCCCGACACCACCGCCACATACTGCTCGCCGCCCTCCTCCCAGGTAACCGGCGGCGCCACCACGCCGCTGCCCGTCTGGAACTTCCACAGTTCCTTGCCGGTCTTGGCATCCGCGGCCTTCAGGTAGCCCTCCGGCGTGCCCCAGAACACCAGCCCGCCGGCAGTGGTCATCACCCCGCCCCACAGCGGCGCGTAGTTCTTGACTTCCCACTCGATCTTGCCGGTCTTGGGATTGATCGCGCGCAGCGAGCCGATGTAGTCCTCGTTGAGCGGATGGATGGTGAAGCCGGCGCCGAGGAAGGCGGCGCCCTTCTTGTAGCCCACGGGTTCGTTCCAGATATCCATGCCCCATTCATTGGCTGGCACATAGAACAGGCCGGTCTGCGGGCTGTAGGCCATCGGCTGCTGGTTCTTGCCCCCGAGGAAGCCCGGCGCGGCGAACACGGACTGGCCCTTCTTCGGATCGCTGCCCGCCGCCGGGTCGCCCGGCCGGCTTTCCGCGATCATGTTGGGTCGGCCGGTCTTGAGGTCGATGCTGCTGGCCCAGGTGATCTTCTTGACGAAGGGAAAGGCGTTCACCAGCTTGCCGCTGGTGGCGTCGTTGACGTAGAAGAAGCCGTTGCGGTCGGCCTTGCCGCCCAGGCGCTTGCCGTCCTGGTCGAAGGTCACGAACTCGTTGACGCCGTCAAAGTCCCAGCCATCGTTCGGGGTGTTCTGGTAGTGCCAGACAATCTTGCCGGTGGCGGGGTCGAGGGCAACGGTCGAGGCCGAATACAGGTTGTCGCCCTTGCGCATGTGGCTGTTCCACGGCCCCGGGTTGCCGGTGCCGAAGTAGGCAAGTCCGGTCTGCGGATCGTAGGTGCCGCCAAGCCAGGTGGCCGCGCCGCCGGTCTTCCAGGTCTCGCCGGGCCAACTGGCGTTCTGGGTGCCGGTCACACCGTTCTCGGTCTTGTTGCCGTCCTTGTCATACTTGTAGCCCATATGGCCTTCCACCACTGGCCTGGACCACACCATCTGCCCGGTCTTGGCGTCGCGCGCCTCGACCCGTCCCACCACGCCGAACTCGCCGCCCGAGACGCCGGTCAGCACCATGCCTTTGACGATCAGGGGGGCCGCCGTGTAGGAGTATCCGGCAGCATAGTCTTCGATCTTCTCCTTCCACACCACCTTGCCGGTCTTCTGGTCCAGCGCCACCAACTGCGCGTCGAGCGTGCCGAAGATCACCAGGTTGTCGTACAGGGCTGCGCCACGGTTGACCACGTCGCAGCAGGGCATGATGCCCTCGGGCAGGCGGTGCTCATACTTCCACAGCTTGGTGCCTGTCTTCAGGTCGAGCGCGTAGATGCGCGAATAGGAGGCGGTCACGAACATCTTGCCGTCGTGGATCAACGGCTGCGCTTCCTGCCCGCGCTGCTTCTCGCCGCCGAAAGAGAACGACCACGCCGGCACCAGCTGGCTGATGTTCTTGGTGTTGATGCGGTTCAGCGTGGAAAAGCGCTGGCCTTGCGGGCCCATCCCCCACGACAGCACGTCGCCCGGCGACTTCGCGTCGTTCTCGATCATGGCATCGGTCACCGCGGCCTGCGCCACCAGGCTCGCGGTTGTCGCCGCGAGCACCATCATCACGCGTAACGTTCTCATTGTCTGCTCCTCTCTCTTGTTGTCGATCGTTGTCGATCCTCGCCGGTGTGCCACGCACACCAGACAGACTCTTGGCAATTCCCATGCCAATGGAAAACACCCGCATCCGGGCCCTCAGCGGCCCCATCGCGGCCTGCCGATACCTCAATGGCGTACCAGCGCGGAACACTCCGTTGCCGTTGTTGCGCAATTGAACAGCACACGTGCCCTGACTCAGCGTCCCAACGCGGCGTCCTCATACGCCGGGTAGAGGTGCGTCACATTGCGCAAGTACTCCGCCGGCATGGCGCCCCAGTGGGCGTAGGCCTGCGGCACCGGCATGGCGATCACCTCGGCCAGGTCGCGCCCCTGCGATGCCGCCTGGGTCATGCGGGCATCCAGCCACTGCAGGTAGCCGCGTGTCTGCGCGACGGCATCCGCGCTGCCGAGCGCCGGTCCGTGGCTGGGGATCAGCAACCGCGCGCCGCTGTCGCGCAACAGCGCCTGCAATTGGTCCAGGCTGGCCAGCCAGCGCTTGAGATCCGCGTGGGGTGTGGTCGGCACGCGCTCGCGGAACGCTACGCCGCCCGCGAACACAATGCCGGCGCTGCGGTCCACGATCACCAGGTCGTCGGCGGTGTGGCCGTCCATCCGGATCAGATCGAAGGTGTGCCTGCCGATCGTGCGCCGGCCCGGGGTCAGCACGTGGCGCGGCGGCGCAGGTTCGGTGTCGCGCATCCAGCTGCCGCACAGGCGATAGAGGTTGTCGGCATAAGCAGGCCCTTCGCGCCGGGCGCCGTCGATGGTGCCGGCCAGCGCGCTGGCGCCCACGTCGGCATAGGCCTGGTTGCCGAAGAAGTAGTCCGGATGCAGGTTGAGATTGAGCACCAGCCGTACCGGCGCCGCCGTGACCGAAGCAATGGCACGGCGCTGCTGCTCGCCGTACTGGCGCGACGGCCCGGTATTGATCACCACCACGCCATCACCCGTGTCGATAAAGGCGGTGTTGATGATGTTGCAGCCGTTGTCCGGCGCGAAATCCGCATTCGCCCCTTCCAGCAGCCACACGTCGGCGGCGACCTGGCGTGGCGCCAGGTGATAGTCCCCTGCCTGCGCCAGCGCCGCCTGCGCTGCCAGCCATAGCAGGATGCCGAGCACGCGCTTCATGGCGTCACCTGCGCCGCGAACCGGTTGCCGTTGTTATCGCGCCCGGTCACCGTCATGCCGCGCTCGCTGGCCCCGCGCAGGTCGAAGGAGAAGATCGGGTTTTCAGCGACCGGTTCGTATAGCGTCAGCCGCAGCATCGCCTCCCGGGTGGCGTCGAGCAGGTTCAGCGACTCCACATGGAAGGCGGGGATACCGGCCACCAGCCCGGTGTCCATCGGGTGCATCACACGTAGCCGCACCCGGCCACCGGCGCCGCCGAGGCCGGGGAACACGCGCGATTCGACCCGGTTCAGCGTGGTGCTCCATGAGCCGTCGCGGCGTGTCGCGCCCGGCACCGTGCAGCCGCCGCCGCTGGCATCCACCATCACCCCGCCCACATGCCACACGCCGTCCGGCGTGCGGGCCGCCACGCGCACCGGCGAGGCCTGCTCCAGCTTGAAGCGCAACGACAGCGAGGGACGCACCTTGAGCGGCTCGAACTCCAGCACCTTGCGGATCGGGTTGCGGTCCACCATCACCACGATGCGATCCACCTCGCCGAGCGCCGATGCATCGAAGGCGATCGGCACCCGCATCGGATCTTCGGCAAAGGCCGGCCCGGTGACCTTGACGCGGCTGTCGAACACGAACGGCGCCTGCTGCAGCGCTTCCTTGCGCACCAGCGGCCATTGCGGCGACTGCAACGGATCGCGGCTCTCCAATGCCCACGCGCCCGCTGCGGCCAACGCCAGGCAAGCTGCCAGCGGCACGGCATGCCTCATGCCGCCCCCCCAGCCTGGCGCACGCGGCGCGCCATCCCGCGCTGCGGGTCGTAGCCGAGCAGCGCCAAGGCGAAAAACACTGCCGTGCAGCCGGCCACCACCGCGAGGCTGACCGGCGCGGCCTGCCCGTACAAGGCGAAGCGGATCGCTTCCACGGCATGGGTAAAGGGATTGAAGCGCGCGAGCTGGTAGACCACGGTGGCACCGGACTCCTCCAGCTTCCAGAGCGGATACAGCGCCGAACTGATGAAGAACATCGGGAAGATCACGAAATTCATGGTGCCGGCGAAGTTCTCCAGCTGCCGCACATGCACCGACAGCAGCAAGCCCAACGACCCCAGCATCAGCGCGGCCAGCACCATCACCGCCAGCGCGCCGGGCAGGCATGCCGGCGCGAAGGTCACGTCGAAGGCCATGGCGACAAGCAAGAAGGCGATCATCTGCAGCAACGAAAGCAAAGTGCCGGCGGCCAGCTTGCAGGCCAGCAGCCAGGCCCTGGGCAGCGGCGCGGTCAGCAGCAAGCGCATCACGCCCATCTCGCGGTCGTACACCATCGCCAGCGAGGACTGCATGCCGTTGAACAGCGCGATCATGCCAAGCAGGCCGGGCGTGACAAAGACCTTGTATTCGACATAGGTGTCATAGGGCGGCACGATGGCAACGCCGAGCGCGTTCTGGAAGCCGGCCGCGAAGACCAGCAGCCACAGCAGCGGCCGCACGAGGGACGAGAACAACCGTCCAGGCTGCCGGAAGAACTTGTGCAGTTCGCGCCCGGCCACCGCGCGCAAGGCGCGCCAGGCGTGGATCAGGGTGGTAGTCATGGCTCGGGCGTCGCCTCCTTACTTGCCTGGCCGGCACGCGGTGTCGGCGGCGTCGGCGCCCAGCGTGTCGAGATTGTTCTTCGGATGCAGCACGCCCTCCACCGGGGCCACGCCGACCACGCCGTCGGGATGCGCCAGCAGGACCGGCTGGCGCAGCTGGCGGTCCCAGCGCCGGAAGGACAGCGGCGGCCCCTTGAAGCCATCCACCACCACCGCTTCGGTGACCAGGGCCTCGGCCTGCCCGGCAAAGCCGCCCTTGGGCTGCCGCGCCACGCTTTCGGCGATCGCCTTCACAGCCACCCACGCGGCCCAGTCGTAGCCGGTCATAGGGCGGCCCGTTGCCTTGATAAAACGCCGGTTCAACTGCGGCCCGCCGTTGCGCTCCCAGGCCCAGTGCCAGGCCTGAGCGGTCAGGCCGCTGGCACCCACCACCGGGCGCGGCAACTGGGTGGCATAGGGCACGCCGCGCGCGAACTCGCCGTCGGCATCGGCGACCACCACCACGTCGTAGTCCACGCCGGTGGTCAGCAGGCTGAGATTGCCCAGCTCGCGCTCGCGCGGATCGTTCGACAGCTTGAACGCGCGCTGCGCCGACCACGTAATGCCGAAGCGGCGGGCTGCCTGCGTGAGCACGGCGCGCTGCGCCGCGTCTTCCGGCGACGGCCCGCTCAGCAACAGCGCACGGCGCCACTTTCGCAGTGCCAGGTATTGCATCAGCGCATCCGCCTGCATGCGCTGGCTGGGCAGCGTGTGGAGCAGGTGCGCAGCGCAGCCGGCGCCGCGCAGTTCATCGTCGGCGGCGGAAACGTTGAACAGCAGCGCTTCGCCGGGCTTGACCGCGCGCGCCGCCAGCCTGACCGCCGGAGCCGGCAGGTCGAGCAGGATAAAGCGCGTGCCCTGGCGCGCCAGCGCGGCTACCATCGGCCCCACCTCGGCTTCGCTGCCGGCTTCCTGCGCATCGAGCCGCAAGACCTGCCCGGCGGCTTCCAGCGCAAAGCGCGATTCCGCGGCTGCCACGCGCGCGCCGTCCACGGGACGGCCTTGCGGCTGGCCGGGATAGCGTTGCTCCATCCGCCTGGGCGCATAGCGCGCATCGTCGGCCATGGAAACCACGGCCACCCGTACGTCAGCCGCGTGCGCGGTGGCCGCCAGCCACGCGAACACGGCCAGCCAGCGCAGCCCGGTCGCCGGGCTAGTCATCGATCGCCACCGAATGCGGCACCCTGCCCGCCTTGAGCGTGGTCACGGCCTTGCGGCTTGCGGTGTCGACCACGCTGACGTCATCCGACAGCCCGTTGGCCACGTAGAGCAAGGCGTTATCGCGTGTCAGCGCCAGGCCCCAGGCGCGGCGGCCCACCAGCATGTAGTCCAGCACCCGGCGCGAAGCCACATCGACCACGGCCACGTGATTGGCGCGGCCCAGCCCGATATAGGCGCGCTTGCCATCGCTGCTGGCGACCAGCCCGACCGGGGTCACGTCCTCGGCCCGGAAGCCCTTGGGCGTGAAAGCGATGGTCTGCACCACTTCCAGCGTATCGGTGCGGATCACGCTGACGCTGGCGGCCAGTTCGTTGGTCACCCACAGCTCCTTGCCGTCCATGGCCAGCAGCAGGCGGCGCGGGCGGTTGCCGACCTGGATACTCTTGATCAGCTTGCGCGATGCCACGTCGATCACATGGACCAGATTGGCCACTTCCGAGGTGACGTACACCCGCTTGCCATCCGCGCTGGCCTTCACGCCCTCGGGCTCTTCACCCACCTTGATGGCAAACACCTTCTTGCCGGACGCGATGTCGTAGGCCGACAGCAATCCGTCCTCCTCGTTGGAGACGTAGAGCGTGCGGCCGTCGGGACTGAGGTCGAACAGTTCCGGATCGTCGCCGACCGGCAGCGAGGCCACGGTCTTGCGGCTCGCCACGTCGACCACGTCCACCCGGTTATCGTCGCTGCAGGCCACGTAAAGGCGCCGCCGGTCCGGCGACAGCTGCAGGTGGCGCGGGCGCTTGCATTGCCGCCAGACGGCGATCAGTTGCCTGCTGGCGGCGCTATAGGCGGCCACGGCATCGTCTTTTTCGCTGGAGACGAAGACCTGCCCGGTGGCATTGCGGCTTTCGGCGGCACCGGCCACGCCGGCGGCAATCAGCAGCAGCATGGCGGCCACGGTGGCGCAGGCGATAAAGCCAAGGGTGGGCGGCTTGTTCATGCGGGGACGCGCTCGGTGGCGCGCGCGGTGGCACGGACAGGCGATGCGGGGAAGGTAGTCAAGGCCAGGAAGGCCTGCTCCAGGCTGTCGCGCTCGGCTGCGCCGCGCAGCGCGGCCGGGGTGCCATCGAAGCGCACCGCGCCGCGATGCAACACGATCACGCGATCCGCCTGCTCCACCTCCTGCACCAGGTGCGTGGCCCACAGCACGCCGGCTTGCGCCTGCGCGGCAAGCCGGCGCGCATCGGCAACGAGCTGCGCGCGCGAGGCCGGATCGAGCCCGACAGTGGGCTCGTCCATCAGCAGCACGGCAGGCTCGTGCAACAGCGCGCGCGCCAGCTCCACCTTGCGCCGGTTGCCGCCCGAGAGCTCGTGCACGGCCGCCCCGGCCCGCTCGGCCAGGCCGAAATCCTCCAGCAGCCGGGCAATCCGCCCGGCGGCAACGCGGCGCGGCAGCCCGTGCAGGCCAGCATGGAAATGCAGGTTGGACAGGACCGACAAGTCCAGGTCGATGGCCGGCTGCTGGAACACGATGCCGAGCCGGGCCAGCGCGCGCACCGGGTGGCGCCGCATATCCATCCCCATGACCGTGACCCGCCCCGCGTCGGCCACGAACAAGCCGCTGAGGATCTGGAACAGCGTGGTCTTGCCTGCGCCGTTGGGGCCCAGCAGCGCAACGAATTCGCCGCGCCGCACGTCGAGCGAAACGCCGTCCAGCGCATGCTGGTTGCCAAAGCGCTTGCGCACGGCCTCACAGCGCAGTGCCAGTTGGGATTCCGGGGCCATCACAGGTGTGCCTTCGGCAGCGCCGTGCCCACCCGCTCGGCAAAGCGCCGCTCAACGTCCCAGGCGCGCTGCAGGTAGGCTTCGTACCGGGCGGTGCTCAGGTAGGTCAGTTCCTGGTCGTACCTGGCCAGCTCGGCCACGTGGCGAGGCTGGTACATGGCGATGCGGAACGCGTCGTGCAGGCGGCTGACGATCAGCGGGTCGGTGCCGCGCGGCACGCCGATGCCATAGGGCGAGTTGTGGATCGCGTGGTCGAAACCCAGCTCGCTGACGGTCGGCACCTCGGGCCAGCGCGCCGAGCGCTGCGCGCTGAACACGGCCAGCAGGCGCATCCGAGCGCTGTCCACGAAGGGTGCGAAGCCGGTCGAATTCACGCCCGCCATCAGCGAGCCATTGGCCACCGCCAGCATCTGGTCCGCGGTGCCGCGGTAAGGCACGTGCACGTAGCGCACGCCGCTGCGCCCGAGCACATCCTCCATGGCGAGGTGCGCGGTGGTGCCGATGCCGGTGGAACCCACCGTCAGCGCCACGGGATGGGCACGGCCCCAGGCAATCAGGTCATCCAGCGTGTGGAAGGGGCTGTCCGCGGGCACCACGATGCCGAACGTGTAGCCGGAGATCATCAGCACCGGCTGGATGTCGCGCAGCGGCTGCCATGCGGTTTTCTGCTGATGCGGGAAGCGATAGACCGTCAGCGGCAACTGGCCGATGGTGTAGCCATCCGGCCGCGCGGCGGCAAGCACGCCACCCACCAGCGTGCCGCCGGCACCTGGCTTGTTCTCTACCACGATGGGCTGGCCGAGCTCGCGCCCGGCCAGCTCCGCCAGCACACGCATCGAGATATCGGTGGCACCGCCCGCCGGCCATGGCACGATCAACGTGATCGGGCGCACCGGAAAGCGTTGCGCGTCCTCCGCCGGCGCGGCCAGCGCATTGGCCAGCCCATGGGACAACCCCAGGCAGAGCAGCAGCGCGAAAGCAAGGCGACGAAGCATGGCGTGGCAGGAGGTGGAAGTGTTCATGCCAGTTAGAGGAGCAAGGCCGATACCATCTGCGGTGCAGCATGAGCGCTGTGCGCCGCCAGGCCTTCTCCCGCATCGTCCTGGAGGGCACCTGCCAATCAAGCAGGGACGCGCGTTGTGCAGTGCGCTGGCGAGCGTTGTACCGCCACGGAACACGGCTTGCGCGCGCGGGGCAGCGCTGTCCCGTTTTGACACAGAGGCTCAGCCGAAGCCGTGCTCCACCGCATAGCGATGCATTTCGACGCGGTTGGCCAGGCCCATCTTCTTGCGGATCAGCGTCTGGTAGTTCGCCACCGTCTTGGTGCTGAGATAGAGCTGCGCGGCCACTTCCTCGATCGCCGTGCCGCGCGCAAACAGGCGGAACAGGTCGAACTCGCGCGGCGACAAGGCCAGGTGGGGTGGCAGCTGGCTGCCGGCATCGACCAGGCCTGCGACATCGTCGGACAGCGCCCGTCGCCCGTTGGCCACCTTGCGCACCGCATCCACCAAGGACTCCGGCGCGCTGCTCTTGGTCAGGTAGCCGGCGGCGCCGGCCCGCATGGCCTGGCTAACGATGGCGGCGCTGTCGTGCATGCTGAACACCAGGATCCGCAATGCGGGCACCCGCGCGCCCAGTCGCTGCAGCACTTCCATGCCGCCGCGCCCGGGCATCGACAAGTCCAGGATCAGCACGTCGGCGGAATGCTGCGTCAGCCAGGCGTAGGCGGCATCGCTATCGCCGAACTCGGCCACGACGCGCACCCCTTCCTCGAGTTCAAGCAAGCGACGGTATCCGGTGCGCACTACCGCGTGATCATCGGCAAGGACGACGTCGATCGTTTTCATTCGCTCTGGCTCCCATGCGGTTGAACCGGTTGAACCGGCTTGGCGCAGGCCTGCGGCACCAGCGGAAAGCTCGCACTCAGGCGGCAGCCGGGTGTGGCGAGGGCCGCAGCGCAGGCAGGTTCGATGTGCAGCGTGCCGAGATGGGCCCATGCACGCTCCTGCATGCCCCGCAGGCCATGACTGCGCTGCAGGGCCGCGGCGACGTCGGCAATGCCCTGGCCGTCGTCCTCCACGCTCCAGCGCACCGCTTGCCCAGCGGCCGTGGCGGCAATGCGGATCGCCACGCGGCGTGCGCCGGCATGGCGCATCACGTTGGTCAGTGCTTCCTGCGTCATGCGGTAGAGCGTCAGGATCAGGTCCGGGCCCGGCGCCACGCCGCCAAGCGCCACCGCATAGTCCACCTGCACCTGCTGGCCCGGCTGGTCGCGCCAGGCCTGCACCAGGTCCTGCAGCAGACGCTCCACCGAAGCCAGCCGGCCGTCGGGCTGCACGCCGTGCGGCCGCAGCCGGTGCAGCAGATGGCGTACCTCGTGCTGGATCCTGGCGCAATGCCCGGCCAGGTCGTTGGCAACGAGTTGCAGCACGGGCTCATGGACGCTCTTGCGCACCAGGTAGGCGGCATCGGCGCGCATCGCAGTGAGCACCTGGCCGAACTCGTCGTGCAGTTCTCGCGCCAGGCGCGCGCGCTCGCTTTCCTGGGCGGTCAGCAGCTTGCGGCTCAACGCGCGGCGCTCTGCCTGGGTTTCGTCCAGCGTGCCGGCCAAGTGGTTGAGCGCGCGGCGGAGCTGGTCCATCTCGCGCGTGCGCATGGGCGGCAGGCGGGCACTGTAGTCCTTGTCTTCGTAGCCCCGGATAGCCGCCAGGATCTGTTGCAGGGGCGCGAGGGCCCGTCCCAGGGCCCAGTGGATGCCAAGCAGTAGCAGCGCGCCATAGACCGCCAGCACGGCGAGGTTGGCGGCCATGTCGCCGCTGGCTTCCCGGATTTCGCTCTGCGGATTCCAGCGCAAGGCGGCGCGGTAGGTGGCGCCGTCGCGGGTGTGGATCTGCCAGCTGCTTTCCAGCCGCGCCGCATCGGCACCCAAACCCGGAAGCGCAAGCAGGCCGCCCAAGGGGGAGCTATCCCGTGGCTGCGGCGCGCTCACCAGCACCTGGCCCGTTGCATCCTCCAGATGCAGCCACAAATGGCGCATTTGCGCCGATGCGTTGATGGTGCGCAGGGCGGCAAGATGCGCCTCGCGTTCGGCCGGCGCCGCCGTCTGCAAGGCCGACAGGCGCGGAATCAGCTTCGCCATGGCGTGCGCGCCACGCCGCTCGTCGTCGATGGCGCGCACCGCGAGCCATAGCGCCACCACCAGCGCGCAGCACAGGCAGGCCGCGCAGATCCAGATGGCGCGGCTTAACAGATAGCGAGACATCGTCATGGCAATGACGCCCCCGGGAGGTTGCAGTGGACGGTAGGGATGGCCTGCGGATCGGGAGGTTTTCCCGAAGCCCGAGGTACGGAACCTGCTCCCCGTCCCTCAAGTTGTTTCCCCCAAGCCGGCACCCAACGCAGGTGCCCCGGCCAATCATTCCGAGGAGATGCAAGATGCCAGCCAACCTACCCCCACCCAGGCGCAGGACCCCGCCGGGACGCGCGACCCTGCGCCGCGGCGCGCCACGGCGCGGCGCGGCCACTGCCATCGCACTGGCCGTGGCATTGCTGGCCGCCCTGCCCGCTGTTGCACAACAGGACAGTGGTGTGCAATCCGGGGACAGTGCCACGCTGCCCGAAGTCATGGTGGTAGCCACCGCACCGCTGCCGGGCATTGGCGTGGACCGCGACCTGGTGCCGTACACGGTGCAGACGGTCGGTGGCGACGACCTGAACGGCACGCGCACCGGCACCCTCGCCGAATACCTGGCGCGCAACTTCACCGGCGTCAACGTCAACGACATCCAGGGCAGCCCCTTCCAGACCGATGTCACCTACCGCGGCTTTCGCGCCTCGTCGATCCCGGGTGTGCCGCAAGGGCTGTCTATCTACCTGGACGGGATCCGCGTCAACGAGCCCTTCGGCGATGTGGTGAGCTGGGACATGATTCCCGAAGCCGCCCTGGAAAGCGTCTCGCTGGTCTCCAGCGCCAACCCCGCCTACGGCCTCAACACGCTCGGCGGCGCGCTGGCCATGACCACCCGCTCTGGCCTCACTTCCCCCGGTTTCACCGCCGATCTCTCCTATGGCAGCGGCAACCGCAAGCGCGCCGACCTGTCGGGCGGCATCCGCAGCGACAGCGGCTGGCACGCCTTCGCCGCCGGCACCCTGTTCCAGGAACACGGCTGGCGCGATCATTCCGAAGGCCGGCTCGGCAACCTGTTCCTCAAGGCCGGGTTTGAGGGCGAGACCAACAGCTGGGACGTCTCCGTGCTGCACGGGCGCAGCACCCTGATCGGCAACGGCCTGGTGCCCAGCTACCGCGCGAGCGGCAATGCCATGCTGCCCGGGCTCTACGAGAGCAATCGCGGCGCCGTCTATACCTATCCCGACAAAACCGAAAACATGGTCACCCAGGCCGCCTTCAACGGCCGCCACTGGTTCGACGACAAGACCAGCGCCGCCGTGCTCGCCTATGTGCGCACCAGCCGCCGCGATACCACCAACGGGGACGTGAACCCGGATTACGACGCTTACACGGAAGACTGCGAAGATGGCTTCAAGGCCGACGGCAGCCCGCGCAAGTCCCGCTGCGGCTACACCCGGAGCGAAGGCGCGGCGCTGGATCCGGCGGTACTGAACACCACGCACATGTGGCAGCAGTCCGTCGGCATGGCGTTCAGCTTCGCCAAGGAGACGGAAAAGCACCTGCTCAACGCCGGGCTGACGTTCGACCGCAGCCGCCTGACTTACTCGCAGTATGAGCAGCTAGGCACCTTTACCGACGACCGCGGCGTGATCGCGGACCCGAATGCACCGAACGAACTGTTCTCCGGCGTCAGCGGCACCTCGCGCGCGATTGGCGTGTACCTGTCGGACACCTGGGCCGTGACGCCCAGCACCTTCGTGACGGGTTCGGCCCGCTGGAACCACGTGGCCGTGAACAATACGCTGCGCAACAGCGACGGCAGCGAGCAGCCGAGCGAGAGCTTCACCTACCGCCGGCTCAACCCCGCGCTTGGCATGACGCAGAAGCTGGGCGCCGGGGTCTCGCTATTTGGCGGCTATGCCCAGAACAACCGCGTGCCGACGGTGCTGGAGCTGGGTTGCGCCGATCCCGCCCAGCCCTGCCGCCTGCCCGCCGGCCTGCAGGCCGACCCTTACCTCAAGCAGGTCGTCTCGCACTCCTATGAGGTGGGCGCGCGCTGGCGGCCCTCGAAGGACACGGAAGTATCCGGCTCGTTCTACCGCATTGATAACCACGATGACATCCTCTTCTTGCGCGCCCCCAACACGCAGCAGGGCTACTTCGCCAACTTCGACCGGACCCGCAACCAGGGCTTCGACCTGTCCGCCCGGCAGCGTTTTGGCAATGTCACGCTGCGCCTCGGCTACAGCTATCTCGAAGCCACCTACCAGGCCACCGGGCAGCTCGCGGTGGGCGAACGGACCATCGACGTCAAGCCGGGCATGCGCATGGCCGGCCTGCCGCGCCACACCATCAAGCTGGGCGCAGACTGGCAGGCACTGCCCGAACTGACCTTGGGCGTCGACCTGGTTGGCGTGTCAAGCAGCGTGACCAGCGGCAACGAAGACGGCCTGCGCGCCGACCCGCAGCCCGGCAAGGCGCCCAAGTACGCGGACTGGAGCACGCCCGGATACGCCACGGTGAACCTGCGGGCGTCCTACCGCGTCAACAAGCATTTCGAGATCTATGCGCGCGTGGCCAACCTGTTCGACCGCCGTTACGAGACCTATGGCCAGATCTCTAACGATCTGTTTCCCAACGGCAACTTGCTGCGTCCGCACGTGACGCCGCAAGACAACGCCAGCGCACTGTTCGTCGCGCCCGGCGCGCCGCGCAGCGCCTGGGTCGGCGTGGTCTACCGCATGTAATCCGACGATGGGAGCGCACCTGGCTACGGTCAATGGGCGATGCCGGCTTCAGGCCATTGGCGGTTAGCCGGGGCGTCTGCGCGCAGACTTCGACCACATGGAGGCTGGCCGTGACGCCCGCCCGGCGGCATCGGGCGGATCACGGCGCGGGTCAGACCAGATGCAGTTCAACCTGGACGTTGCCGCGCGTGGCTTTCGAATACGGACAGATCTGATGCGCCGCTTCAACCACCGCCTGCGCCACCTCCTGGTCGAGACCCGGCAGGCTGACGTTCAGGCGGGCCTGCAGGAAAAAGGCGCCATCGGTGGTGCCGAGGTCCACCTCGGTATCCAGTGCAAGGTCCGCTGGCAGCTTGATCTTCATCTGGCTGGCGGCGCGGCCCATTGCCCCGATAAAGCAAGCCGACCACCCTGCGGCGAACAGCTGCTCAGGGTTTGTGCCGGCGCCGCTGCTGCCCGGTGAGGACAGCGTCAGATTCAGCCGGCCATCGTCGCTATGGGCTTGGCCATCGCGGCCGCCGGTGACGCGGACTTTGCCGGTGTACAGGACGTTCTCGATGCGGGTCATGATGTGTTCCTTGAGACGGGTTTGCGCTGGACATTGCGCGGCCTGAGATCGCTTCGCATGTGCTCGGCATCGGGCCACGGAACGTATTAAAGGCGGTCGACGTATCAGGCACGTAGCACGTCGCGGCCGGTTCTGTCTGGCTATGTATCCCGATTGCAACGTGATACGGACGCATACAAAAATCCTGCGCCAGGTAGCGCAAACGCGACACGGGACCGCGATGCGTGATGTGGCTTTGTATCGCTCTGTATCCGGCGGCCTGCCGCATACGCAACGTTTCAAATCAGAGGGTTCGGGAAACAGGCGCGATACGTCGGTCGCCGATGCTTCCCATCGGCAGCATTCCCAATGGAGAGAACCATGTCCGAACCGATCAATCAAAAACGGCGCCGCCTGTTTGGCTCGGCCGCGCTCACGCTGGCCGCCGCGCCATTTGGCTTATCTGACCTGGCGCACGCGCAATCCAGCAAGACGGCAGCACGCCTGCCGACCGCACGGCCGGGTACGCATACCCGATTCACGACGATCAAGCAGGTGACGGCCGGCGAACTCGATATCGGCTACGCCGAGGAAGGTCCTGCCGATGGGCCTGCCGTCATCCTCCTGCATGGCTGGCCGTATGACATTCACAGCTTTGTCGACGTCGCGCCGGCGCTGGCGGCGGCGGGGTACCGCGTGATCGTGCCGTACGCACGCGGCTATGGCAGCACACGCTTCATTTCCGATGCGACGTTTCGCAATGGCGAGCAGGTGGCGCTCGCGCTCGACACCCTCGCCCTGATGGACGCGCTGGGCATCAGCAAGGCGATCCTCGCCGGCTACGATTGGGGCGCGCGGACGGCGTGCATCATCGCGGCACTGTGGCCGGAGCGCTGCAAGGCGCTGGTTTCCGTCAGCGGTTACCTGATCGGGAGTGTCGAGGGCAACCGAAAGCCGCTTGCGCCGCAGGCCGAGCTCCAATGGTGGTATCAGTTCTATTTCGCCACCGAGCGCGGGCGGGTCGGCTATGAGCAGCACCGGCACGCGTTCACGAAACTGATCTGGCAACTCGCCTCGCCGACATGGAACTTCGACGACCGCACGTTCGATCGCAGCGCCGTAGCTTTCGACAACCCGGACCACGTGAGCATCGTGATCCACAACTACCGCTGGCGGCTCGGCCTTGCCGAGGGCGAATCCCGATACGCCGATCTGGAACGGCGGCTTGCTGCGTTTCCGAGCATCGGTGTGCCAACCATCACGATGGAAGGTGACGCCAATGGCGCGCCGCACCCGGAACCGAGTGCCTACGCCAGCAAGTTCTCAGGCAAGTATCAGCATCGGCTCATCACAGGCGGTATTGGCCACAACTTGCCGCAGGAAGCGCCGCAGGACTTTGTCAGCGCCGTGATCGACGCAGACCAGCTCTGACGGCAGGTTGCCTGGTCAGGCACGTTGCCGCGAGCGTGGCCAGGCTGCTTAGAGCTGGACAGCGACACATGGAAACCGGGGCCCCGCCGAGCCACCGAGCAGGCCTGCACCCTCCCCTTTGATCAGCCTAGCCTGACGATCGCTGCCAGCCCGCCCCCTTCACGGTTGCATAGCTTGAGCGAGCCACCGATGGCCGCCGCAAGCTGATGGGCAATCGCAAGGCCCAGGCCCGAGCCGCCGGTCTCGCGGCTGCGCGAGCATTCCAGCCTGACGAATGGCTGCAGCACGGCTTCGAGCTTGTCTTCCGGGATGCCCGTGCCGCGATCGAGCACCTCGATGATCACGGTGTCGTGCTCGTGATCCACGCGCAGCTCCGCCGCGCCGCCGAACTTGATCGCGTTGTCGATCAGGTTGGTCAGGATCCGGCGCAGCGCATGGGGGCGCGTCACGATGGCGCCGCCGACGTTCTGCTGGATGGTCACTGCCTTACCGGTGTCCTGATAGTCGTAGGCCAGGCTCTCGATGAACGATCCGAGGTCGATTCGCGATGGCTTCTCGCCATCGCCATGCGTGGCGCGTGCGTACGCCAGCCCTTCCTGCACGAGCCTTTCTATCTCGGCCAGGTCCTGCACCATCTTGCGCTTGCCCTCGGAGTCCTCTGCCAGCTCGGCGCGCAGTTTCATGCGCGTGATCGGCGTCTGCAGATCGTGTGAGATGGCCGCCAGGATCTGCACGCGCTCCTCGATGAACTGGGCGATGCGCTCGCGCATGGCATTGAACGCCCGCGCGGCTTGCGTCAGCTCGGTGGGGCCTGTTTCAGCCAGCGGCGGCGTCTTCATGTTGGGATTGAGCGTATCGGCTGCATCGGCCAGTGCCACCAGCGGCCGGATCGACACGCGTACGGCGAACCAGCAGCACACAACCAGCAACAACAGCTGGATCACCAGCACATAAGGCAGCCACTGCGCGATCGGGATCATGCGCGGATGCACGTCGATGGTCAGGGGGCTGGCGTCGCTCAGCGTCAGGTGCGCCTGCAGCTGCTTGCCGTCGCCCGGGATCGACTCCACCGTGACGGGAAAGCGGCCATCGCTGGCTTGGGTGATCCGCTCGGCAATATCCTTGCCGCGTTGCGTCATCTCGGGCACGCCAGGTGAGCCCGGCCCCAATATGTATTGATAGTTGCCGCGATTCACGCGCGGCAACCATTGCGCACGCTCGGCGGCGGGAACGCGGTCGAGGATGGCAATCGAGGTGGCCACATCGGTTTCCAGCGTGCCGAGCATGACTTCGCGCGCTGTCATGTATCGCTCGGAGAACAGCACGCCAAAGGACAAACCATGCGCGACCACCAGCCCGGCAAGCAAGATCAGGAACAGGCGCGAACCCAGCGAGCGCGGCCAGGGCCAAAGGCGCGTGCGCATTGTGCTCGTTGTGCTCATTGGCGGGCCTCCTTGATCTGCACCGGCATCGCAAGAACGTAGCCCTCGCTGCGCACGGTCTTGATATAGCTGGGTTCGCGTGCGTCGTCTCTCAGGCGCTGGCGCAGGCGGCTGACCAGCAGGTCGATGGAGCGCTCGAACATGTCCGCCTCGCGGCCCTGCGTGAGGTTGAGGAGCTGGTCGCGGTTGAGCACGCGCTGCGGATGGTCGACGAACACGCGCAGCAGCCGGTACTCCGCGCCGCTCAGCGTGACGATGGTGCCGTCGCTGTCGATCAGGTGGCGCGCGGTGGTATCCAGTTGCCAGTGACCAAACGCGAGCACCTGCCCTGCTTCGGTAATCTGCAGATTGGGCGGCAGCATCCTGGTGCGGCGTAGCACGGCCTTGATGCGCGCCAGCAGCTCGCGCGCGGCAAAGGGCTTGGCGAGGTAATCATCCGCGCCCATTTCGAGGCCGATGATGCGATCCGTTTCATCGTCGCGCGCGGTCAGCATCAGCACGGGCGTGGCCTTGTGCTTTCCGGATCGCAATTCGCGGCACAGCACCAGGCCGTCATCGCCAGGCAGCATCAGATCGAGCACGATCAGGTCGACGGTATTGGCCTCCAGGAACGACCGCATGTGGCGGCCATCCGGCGCCACCGTCACGCGCAAGCCGTTCTTGGTGAGATAGGCCGAGACGAGTTCACGGATTTCCCGGTCGTCATCGACGATCAAGATATGGTCGATGTGCGCTTCCATCGGGTTCACCTCGGCAGGATTGGGCGTGTTCGGCCAGTCGGTTTCGTCGCCATTGTATGGCGGCCTTCGGCCCCGCGTGTATCGCCATGTATCCGGCCGCCGCACTGGCACACAGAGGTACATACCCGCTTGTTTGCCACACATCCAGGCGATGTCCGCGGTGCTTGATGGAGGGCTTGCCCAGCCGCACCTCCCGGACCCGGTTGAGCGCGTGATGGATTCCCAAGCCCCGATCTCTCTGCCCAAGGCGGCTTATCCGCTGTCCTACGCACCGGGGACTGAAGCGGGGTTCGACTGCTTGCGAATCTCGGTGGTCGTGCGGCCCCCGAAACCCCAGTTGTCGGTATCCACCTCCTCGATCGCGATGTGCGTCCATTCGGGCGGTTTGTGCAGCACGCGCTCCAGGGTCTCGGTCACTTCCTTGATGACCTGGGCTTTCTGCTCGGCGGTGGTTCCCTCGCGGGTAATGCGAATGCTGACGAAAGGCATGGCGGCCTCCTGCATGGATTGACGTTTCGAGATGAGCGCGATGGATTCCGGGCCGCGGCAGGACACAGGTCCGGCCGCGGCTGCCGGCTTCAGCGGCCTGCGCTGAAGCCGCCGTCCACCGGCAGCACGGTGCCGGAGACAAAGTCGGCCTTGGCCAGGTAGAGCACGGCGTCGCTGATCTCGGCGATGTTGGCGATGCGGCCCAGCGGGTGCAGGCTGCCGAGTGCGGCATGGGTTTCGGCGGCATGCATCGGGGTGTCCACGACGCCCGGGGCGACCGCGTTGACCGTCACGCCGTGGGGCGCCAGTTCCAGCGCAAGCGCGCGCGTGGCCTGGTTGATGCCGCCCTTGAGGGCCACGGCCAGCAGCGCTGGCACGCCGCCGTGCGGCTGAAGCGCCAGAGACGCGGTGATGTTGATGATCTTGCCGCGCTTGCGTTCGCTCATGTGCCTGGCCGCTTCCTGGGACGGATACAGCACGCCCTTCAGGTTGGTGGAGATCTGCTCCTCCACTTCGTCCGGCGTGAACTGCACGAAGGGCTTGGCCGTGAAGATGCCCGCGTTGTTCACCAGCACGTCGACCTTGCCGTACTTGGCAATGGCCTGCGCGAAGACCTGGCGCGCCGATTCGGGCTTGCCGACGTCGCCCGCGACACCCAGGAAGCGCTCGCCGGCATTCAGCCGTTCAGCGGTGGCTTGCAGGCGCTCGGTGGAACGGCCGGTGCCGACGACGTTGTAGCCCGCCTTGAGGAAGGCTTCGGCCAAGCCCAGGCCGATGCCGCTGGTGGCGCCGGTGATGATGACGGTGTTGTCGGTGTTGTCGGTGTTGCTCATGATGGTCCTCCGATGGATCCAGATTCAGGTTCAGATTCAGGTTCAGGGTCCGGTGCCGGACTCCAGAGCCGTCACCGGTGTGGAGGGACTATATTGCTGCTGTTGAGCGCAATAAACGGGGTTTGCTACACTTGTCCTATTACATGACGTAAAGAATATGCATCGGCAATTCGACGACATCCTGCTCGGCAGCATCGAGCTCTTTTGCCTGGCCGCCGAGGCCGGCAGCTTCACGGCGGCTGCCAATACCGCAGGCGTCACGCCTGCCGCCGTCAGCCGCTCGATCTCGCGCCTGGAAAAGCGCCTGGGCGTGCGCCTGTTCGTGCGCTCCACGCGCAGCATCCGGCTGACCGAAGGTGGCAAGGAATACTTCGAGCAATGCCGCGCCGCGCTCAATCAGCTGGTCGAAGCCGAGCGCAAGGTCACCGGCGAGCAGGTGCAGCCCTCGGGCACGATCCGCATCAGCGCGCCGACCACCTATGGGCACCATCGGCTGTTGCCGCTCCTGCCCGCGTTTCGCGCCAGGTACCCGCTGATCAAGGTGGAAGCCCACATCAGCAACCGCAACGTCGATTTCCATGAGGAGAACTTCGACGTGGCGATCCGCTTGCGTGCGCAGCCGGACTCGATGATGGTCTCCCGGCACCTTGAAGACGCGGCACTGGTGGTGGTCGCGAGCCCCGCCTATCTGAAGCGCGCCGGGGTACCTAGAATGCTGTCGGACCTGGACCAGCACGAGTGCATCCAGTTCGATCTACCGAGCAGCGGGCGGCAGATCTCCTGGCTGTTCAAGGAAGGTGAGCACGAGAAGGAGATCTTCTCGACGGGCAACTACATGTGCGCGGAAGACGTGCTGGCCGGCGTGACGCTGGCCAAGGCGGGCGCGGGGCTGTTCCAGACCTACCAATTCGTCGTCGAGCGGGACCTGGCGCAAGGCGATCTGGTCGAGGTACTGCAAGCTTTTGCCGGGCGCATGCGCCCCGTCAGCCTGATGTATCCGCACGGCCGTTTGCTGCCATCGCGCGTGCGTGCGTTCGTCGATTTCATGATGGAACAGGCGCGTCCGCCGACGGCTGATCAACACGGGGCTTGATGACGTTGGCAGCCGTATTGAGCATGATTTTCGGTGCATCGGTCGCGCCTTTTTGCTCACATTCCGCAGCGAATCACCCAAACGCCACAATCCTCGCGCCCAACGATCCCAGCCCCCCCACAGGGGCGTAAGGAAATGTATCCAGCGTTGCGAGCTTGTGCGTCTCGATGGAAAGTGTGTTGGCATTTCCATGACGCAGCCGCTGGCTGTAAAGCAAGCAGCCCATCCCCTTCGCCGGAGACGAAGATGCTCAGCCCACATGAAATCGCCGCCTTGATGATACTCAAGAGTGCAAACGAGAATCTTGATTTAGACCCCGCTGACCTCAAGACTCTTGAGCGACAGCGGCTTGTAAAACGACATCGAGCCGCGCAAGACCTGGGACAAGTTCGCCTCACGAACGAGGGGCGAGACTATCTGGACACGGTCGCCAAAATGTGTTGACGCGTGGCCTGTGCGGGCCACGCCCACTCGCCCGTCAGAATATCGTCTAGGAACAGAGGACGGCCTGGCCGATCCGGCGGCCTACTGCCAGCAACCGGGCGCCCACCTCACCGCGCTCGCGCCCGATCGACCACGGCGGCGCGCCATCGCGCGCCCGTGGCTGGTGGTCGAGAAGATCCTCGCAGAGAAGGAGACGCTGCGCGCGGACCGGCGTGCCCGACCGCTACCAGGGCGCCGAGGACCGGGATCTCAGCCTGGTCGATCCCGACAACCGCCGTCCCGTGGATTTCGAGTCGCTGCGCGCCCGGCTGGTTGACACATCTGGGTGGCCCGAATGGCTTGCCAACTGGCAGAACGGCCGCGTCAAGCTGCAGTTGATCCGCAGCGGCTTGGCCGCATGGCAGGCACATGCGGGGTTGTTTGTCGCCGGCGACTATGACCCCATCGCGCTGGCCGGCCTGCTCGCCGCGCACGCGCTTGCATTCATGCGCCGTCGTGGGCAAGAGCAGGCATTGGTGGCCGGCACCCGACTGGCCGCCCGGTTGGCCGAGAGCGACCGGTCCATTCTCGCGCCAGCACAATGGCGCGACACCGTCCTGCGAGTCGGACACGGGGACGACAGTCATTGGGTGGATGTCCTGACCAGCCGCCCGCTGGACACGCGCGCCGGCCGCTTGGCCTTGGCCAAGGTGCTGGAGATGCTGCCAGTGGCGCTACTGTTGCGCACCCGGTGACGCGCATCTGATCTGCGGCATTGGGAAAATGCCGCATGGCCCTTGCGACGTCGGCCGGCTACCAATTCAAATGCACGTTCCGATCACCCATCCGCAATTGGGTGTGCTTTTCTACGCCATTGTAGGTTGCCACGACCTGATAAGTCGCCCTTGGTGCTTTGATGAGGCAGCGCGGCCCACTCGAACGGAAGGATGCAACCTCGACTCCGTTGCGCGAAAGGGTGATTGCCACATCGGATAGATACTCACCGCGCGCGCCCTCAGTGAATAACAGTCCCATATCAAAATCCTTCGATTCCGACTTGATTGCCTGCTGCTCGTCCTCACCAACACCTCCGCAAACGTAGCTGACCGGGCCTATGGTCTGGCGCGCAAGATCGGTTGCGTGTGCGCCAGGGCTCGCCAACAAGGCAACAAGTGCGCCGGCAGTAAGCGCGCAGAGGCTGTTCTGCTTGAGCGTCGGACTGCCCATAGGGAACAGGCGGCGCCATACATGAATATGACGAATTGCTTGCATGGAGTATCTCCAACTATATCCATACAAATTTGACGACTTTACATTGGAATTGTTCTTCCTTATTTTAAATTACTTAATTCTATTAAGTACATTAACCAATAGATAATAATTATACTTAATCATGTGTGTTTCGTTGTCAAAAATCGACAAGCTGACCCGAACAGACAGATTATAAAATAGTGGAATATCCACTCGTTGACAAATCGATGCACGCCGCCGATCGCTCCCCGAATCGAAGGCATGGCGAGCGGCGGGTTCCCGATCATGTTGGTGCCACACCCCGGGAGTTTCCCCGGGGCGGGCCGGTTGCGGACTAGCGCGATAACACCTTCAGCTCGTCGTTCACCGAACTCACCCCCTCGACATTACGCGTAGCATCGATTGCGATCTGGTGCTGTTCCTTCGTCGGCACCGAGCCGCTCAGGTTGACCGTGCCGTTTTTGGTCTTCACGTGAATGCCCGTGGACTTCAAGTCCTTGGTGGCAAGCAGCTTAGTCTTCACCTTGGTTGTAATGGCGCTGTCGCTGACGGATTGCTCGGCCTTCTCTGCGCTCATTTCAGTGGCGGCCGCAAGCCGCTGGTCGCGGTCACCCTCGGCCTGGCCCGGCATGACAGGGGCCGGGCTGGGTGGCGCAGCCATGGTGGTGTCGGTGGCGACGCGCATGATGCCGCCCGTATCGAGCGCGAACGCGCCGCCAGCAGCTGCCGCCATCGCTGCAGCGACACAAGTCATACGCAGGGTAAGTGCCGGAATCTTCATCGCTCTCTCCTGATGGTGTGGTCACACGGTTCGTCATGAGGACTCGCGGGAGATGCATGCATCGAAACCACCAGTTCTCGTGAGCCGCAAGAACATGAACCGCAAGGAGCGTACCTGCCGACAGGCGCGGGAAGCCGCGGCGACCTGCTGCGTTTGTCACGCTCGGGCCACGCCGCTATATGTAATTTGGAGCCGGATTTTGTAATTTCGGCCAACACATAAGCGAAACCAACACCGCCTCTGCACGCCGCAGGATTGCTATCCCAGGCACCAGAGGAGCAACATTTACGTGGCGCCCCGGCCGGGTTTCGGTAACCGCCCGGCAGGATTAAATAGGAGTGCCGTCCGGGCCACGGTATGCGCTGTCAAGGGGCGGAGCGATGTCGGAGCTATTCGCCGAAGGCGATGCCGTCGCAGTCCTATGCGAGCAGGGTGTTGACTAGTGCGAGCGGCTTGCCTCCTTGTTTGTCAAGCGCGTTCGCGCGGCCTTGCGGGCCGCTTCGGAGCGTACAGCCGGCCCCTTGGTGCTAGCGGCCTTTTTGGCGGAAGCTGAACGATCAGCAGCAGTGCGGGTGCTTGCCGCGCGCTTGGCCTGGGCGGACAGCGCCTGACGTGACACGCCTGCTGTGCCCTCGCGCTTGAGCGCCTTGATGGCAGCGCGCGCGCGCGTGGCCTTGCTTTCTGTGCTGGCCCGTCGCGGCGTCACCTTGCCGTTGCCACCCTTGCCGGCGGATTTGGGCGCTGAACTGGTGCCTGCGGGCTTGGTCTGCGTCCTTGTAGCGCCCTTCTTCGGCGGCACCTCAATGCCAGCGCGGCGTGCCTCCGACAACCCGATCGCTATGGCCTGCTTTGCCGAGCGCACGCCGTGCTTACCCCGGCGCACTGCTTCGATCGCATCGTGAACGAAATGGCCTGCCTGCGTGGTCGGTGCCTTGCCCGCTCGCTGGTCTGCTCTGGCCTTGGCTATGCTTGATGCTCTGGGCATGGTCGTCTCCATGACTGTCTGCGGTCATCCGGCAACGGGTCATGGCAGATGCGACGTCCGCGGCGCCGATATCGGAGCCCGCCATCTGCCAGCGGGCTAAGAATGCTCGACGCAATTGCCGTTCCAGGCTCGCATCCGTGGGACCGCTTGGAAGCACTGCGTCCGCAGCACAGCAATTGTGTTCCCTGGCAGCATAGGTCGCCGGGCACTCCGAGAATCTTGCCGATCTCACTGCCTTCCCGGCACAGAGCCCCTCGCTGCCTCCCGCTCAGCCATGGTGGGCCGCCGGCAAGAGACCAGGCCGAGTGCTGACAACTAGGTAGGACGGTGTCCGATGGCGAGTTTTTACCGCCTTTCCTACCCTGTAGTTACCGTCTCCAGAGGAGTTCAGATGCGAAGAGACATTATGGTTTGTGCCGTGCGCGCCGGTTGGATCTTGAAAACCTGTGGTGCGGCCACCGCAATCTTGGAATTCGAAGGCAAAGACGAAGCAATCCACATTGGTCAGTCCCTGGCATCACGCTACGGCGTGAATCTCATCATCGAAGAATCGCACGGTACGTTGCAGTTCGCTCGCCCGGCTTTGGAATTGGCGGCGTGAGCGATGTCCTGTAGAAGCCTCCCCCGCGTGGGCAGGTCCGCATGATCCTGCCAGCGATTTCGCCCCGTCGTCCCATCCCTGCGTCGGCGGGGCGCTTTTCCTGTGAAGGGTGCGCCCTGATATCTGCGATGGCTATTTCTCGACCTCCAGGCCGTCCACCACGGATTGCACGCCCTCCACTGCACGGATGGCGTTCAAAGCTGTCAGCTTCTCTGAATCGTTTCGAACCTTGCCATCGAGATGCACAACACCGTTTTCGGTTCTCACTCGGATCGCGGTGGGCCGGAGTCCCTTCGTGGCAAGGAGCTCGGCTTTGACTTTCGTCGTGATCGCGTTGTCACTGAGCTTCGTCGCTAACTCGGTAGGCGGTGCCATGCTGTCAGAGTCGGTGCGCACCGGCGTTCCAGGCGAGCTGTTCATGAGCAAAGCGCCATCCGTTGCGGCTAGAGTTCCGGCACCCGCCAAACTAGTAGCAGCCGAAGCGGCAAGCAAGCCGGCAACACTAGCAAAGCATATCCTTTGAATTGATTTCATCACTGTCTCCTGCTGTTATTCGCGCAGGCCGCGACACATATCCCCCGGGCAACGCGCCCCTGCAATTGCTCCTTCTCCTATATAAAAGGGACCATCCAGAAAAACAGTGAGTTCCGCAGTGACGTGGCTACGTTACACACGGAAATAGGTATTGCGATTCGGTCACAATGGAAGGCTCTAAGACGCGTGAAAAAGTGTATTGGCTGGAGCCTCTAACCTGGCGTGATCGCTGCCGTCGATCTGGATCAGTTCGCTGAGACACGTCCGACGGTTGCGCGGCTGGTGAAGCTTGGGCGGGCGCTGCCTGTGCAGTACCCCGAAGCGTGCGTCGACCATGATCCGCTGCACCGTCTCGTTGTCCAAGTGGACGCCGTGTCGCTCGCGCAGCTTAACGCAGGGCCAGCGCCGGGCCAAAAATCGGCGGGGCGATCATCAGTGCGACATGTTTTTGTATGCCGTGAGTCACTTGGCAACATGTGGCCGGCCCGACACGACTGAGTCTTCTTAGCGTAGCGAAGGCCCGGCACCGGCCGCAAGCCGCGGTACGGCGCATTCGCCGATAGCCGTCGTCGCAAAGCGACCGGGCTAGCCACGGCCCCGGGGTAACCAGAAATGCTGCAACCCTGCGAATGTCCTATTATGCACTACAGTGAATTCGGAATTTTTCGGGTACTTCTGCCGGTTATCGAACCTTGGGATATTTGCCTTTCTTCCCTTTTGGAGCGGACCCTACGAGAACAATGACGTGCAGGGAACTCGGCGGAAAATGCGACCAAAAGCTGTCGGCCAGTTCTTGGGATGAGATGATCAAGGTCATGACGAGACACGTCCTGGAGAAGCACCCGGACGTAGAAAAAATGATGGAGAAAATGCATAACGAAGATCCTACGAAATGGGGCAAGGAAATGAGGAAAAAATGGGATGCGGCTCCGGAAACCTAATGCGGATAATATCGTCCAGACTTTGCCAAAAATCCTTGCTGCTTGAGACAGCGCGGGACTTTTGCCACGGGTTGCTAAGATAAGACATAGGAGATATGTCAATGAAAACGCCAAAAAACATCGACGTGCTTTTCGTCGCCGGTTTTGGCCCGATCGTTCGCGACCCGGCCGCAAGCCGAAAATTCTATTCAGAGGCATTGGGACTGTCGTTCCAGGAAGATGCCAGCGGCTATCTGCATACGGGAGGGCTAGATGGCGTGAAGCATTTTGCCCTGTGGCCGTTGGCGCAGGCGGCTGAATCCTGTTTTGGCACGGATCAATGGCCTGGCAATCTTCCCGTGCCACAAGCGTGGATCGAATTTGACGTGGCGGATATCGAAAATGGCACAGCGGAACTGAAGTCGCAGGGCTACACACTGCTGGTTGCGACGCGAGCGGAACCCTGGGGTCAGACCGTCACGCGGCTGCTGGGACCGGAAGGTCTGCTGGTGGGCATAACCCATACGCCCTCGATGCGCAAGTGAACTCGTGCGCCCTCACTCTCCGAGTCCATTCCAGAGCGATCATGCCCGAGATGCCATCTCGAGCGAACAGCAGGCTTTTGGTGCGTTCCCATTGCGTTTCCGGACGTGTAGCGTCCGCCGCGCCGCAACAAGACCCACTCGGCATGCCCAACCACGGAGTACCGTTCATGCGACATCACCTCGGGTTCGGCGTGGGCCGATGGGGCGGCCGGCATCACCTGTTTCATCTTGCACTTTGCATGGCCTTGCTAGTGGGCATCGCCCATGCGGCCCATGCCCAGGAGATTTACGTGCTTGGCGGGCTGCAGCAAACGCCGTCGCTGGGAGAGAAAACATACGGCTACACTTACGAGTACGCCCATAACCTGACCGACAACGTCTACGCCTCCTTCTCGTACCTGAACGAGGGCCACGTCACCAACCATCATCGTGACGGACATAGCGCGCAGTTATGGGGACGATTGCTGTCGACGGACCGGCGGTTTGCCTTCTCGCTTGGGGTCGGTCCCTACCGCTATTTCGATACCACGGTGAGAACGGCCGAAGGCGGTGTCAATGACCAGCATGGCTGGGGAATCCTGATCAGCGCGGCGGCCAACTGGTATATCAACGGCGGCCCTTGGATCGTCCAGGCCCGATACAACCGGGCGCAGGCATTTGGCAGCATCGACACCAACACCTTCCTGATTGGCGTGGGCTATCAGCTCGATCGAGGGAGCAGGGATGGCCCGGTGGTGCCACCGCCTTCGTACACCCTCAACACGACCAGCAACGAGCTCACGGTCTTCGGCGGCACCACCATTATCAACAACTTCGATTCACCCAGCGGCACCGCTTTCGCGGTGGAGTACCGCCGCGGCATCCTGCCCTATGTAGACCTCACTGCCACCTATCTGAACGAGGGCGATGCCCGGGTTGTACGCCGGCAAGGTGTCGCAGCGCAGGCCTGGCTGGTGCGGCCGTTCTTCAATGACCGTCTGACGCTGGGGATCGGACTGGGCCCTTATGTGGCGCGGGACCGGGACGAGGGCGGCGGCATCACGCACACGCTCGGCCTATTCACCATGTCGGCGAGCTATCGCATCAGCCGGTCCTGGACCACCCGCTTCTCCTGGCACCGCACCGTCACGACCAATAGCCGCGATTCCGATGTGATGGTGCTCGGCCTAGGCTATCGGTTCTAAGATCCCGGCTGATCAATCAAGGATGGGCGATATAGACTGACTAGACTGACGATCGTTGTACGTTGACGGGCTTGTATGAGGTTGATTGTGCCTCAACGGTATGTCACTTCACGATGCCGGGACCATGCGGGCTGTGGAAGACGGCTAAAGACTGGTGAACACTATGGAAAGCTTCCTGGTACGGCAGGCCACGCGCAGACAAGCAATGCTTGCCGGTATCACTGCGCTACTTATCCTGTGCGTCTTCGCGATCGCCGTCCCTCGGGCAACCCAGGTGCTACCCGCGGTTCCCACCTTCATGCCGATGTGCGCGCTGACGGTATTCACCACCGCCTGTATCGCCAGTTTTTTGCTCGGCGCGCAATTTACGGTGACCCGGCAGCCAATCCTTGGAGCACTAGGTGGGGCATACGCGTTTACCGCATTGGCGGTGGCTTTGCAGCTGCTAACGTTTCCCGGTGTTTTCACCCCCGGGGGCCTCTTTGGCGCCGGTCCGAATAGCGCCGCGTGGATGTGGGTCTTCTGGCATGGCGGCTTTCCGTTTTTTGTGATTCTCGCAGTGGCGGTGCGCAGTTTATCCATGAAAGAGCTGATCCGCCCCAAGAATGTCAGCCTATGGGCATGGGGGCTAGTCGGTGGGCCCGTCGCAATTGGTGTGGTGTTGTGTGGGCTGGCTCTATACGGTGATCTGCCATCCGCCCTGAACGCAGCGGGAGACGCCGGGGCCTACGAGAAAAATGCAACCGCGCTGGCGATATGGTCGCTCAATGTCGTTGCCATTGCTATCGTGTTGCTGAGCGGTCGCCTGCGGGCCGTACTTGACATATGGCTATCGATTGCCTTGCTCGCTTGCCTCATCGATACCAGCTTGAACCTGCTGAGTGCCGCCAGGTTCAGCGTGGGCTGGTATCTCGCCAGGATTTTCAGCATGTTTGCCCCGGGTGTACTCGTGTGCGTTCTAGTGTGGGAGGTCACCGTTCTGTACCAGCGTCTATTTGCGGCCCATGCCAGCCTGCTGCAAACATCTGTCCATGACGGGTTGACGGGGATCTATAACCGGAGCTATTTCAATGAGCACTTCAGCAAGGAATTCGACCGTGCGAAGCGCAAGAACTTGCCACTATCGCTAATCATGATCGATGTCGATCATTTCAAGCTCTACAACGACACCTTGGGCCACCTAAAAGGGGATGCTTGCCTTGTCGCAGTGGCGACTGCTCTTGCTGGGGTCGTTCGCCGGCCGGCGGACCTAGTCTGCCGTTACGGCGGAGAGGAATTTGTGATAGTTCTCCCGGATACAGACCGTCGTGGCGCTTCCGAGGTCGCGGCGCAAGCGCTCCAGATGGTGACGCAGTTAAAGCTCGACGCTCCGACTCCGGTTGGCTATGTCACAGTCAGCGCCGGCTGCGCAACCCTTCGGCAAGAACGCTTCCCCGACGAGCTTGTCGAGGCGGCCGATGCTGCGCTGTACAGAGCGAAAGGCGCTGGGCGAAATCGTGTTTATCTCGCGAAGACTGAATGAATGTTCCTGCGTGCCCTGTCGCATTGGTCGCTTCACATTGATGGGTGAATGCGTTTAGGCGCAGCCTCTAAATACGCGCCACGCGCGGCAGTGGATTCAAGATCGCGACCGTCAAAGAGCACAATAGTAACGACGCGCCTGCGCCAGGCGTCGATCTTTGGCTAGAGACCGGATAGCACGCCATCTGCACAACCATATCCGGTGTCTTGCCGATCGCATGTGGAAAGCCTCGGCAAACCTATCTCCTCCTGTCACCAGCCTCCCCGGTCGGGGGGATTGTTTGCCGACGATAAAACGCTACCATATGAGGATCACAACAACGCCAACATCATCTTGCATGCCGGCATGACAAGGATCTCTTTCAGATTGCGACGCATTGCACAGTGGGTTGCCGCGAGCATCGCGATTGTTGTCGTGGTCGTTATCAATGACCGAAACTCTGTCGATATTCACGCGGGTACCTCTGACGATGAACAACCAGGTTCCATTGGCGACCTCTGGCATCTGACCGTCGCGAAGGCAGAGTCGAATGACCCGGCAGCGCGTGAATATTTTTCCTTTACTAGCCAGCACGAGTGCGAGAAGCTTCGGCGAGAACTGCAGCTAGAGAATGCTGGCATAGTATCGGTATGTAGGATCAGCACCATGCGGAATATTTAACGGGGTTTCTAGCCGGTCACGCTTGTCTGATGCCTGGCCGTGGTCGGGCTCCCGTATGGCTTGGCAAAAATCGGGATAAATACTCGATCGTTGAGGCCTGACCTGGCAACTCGAGCGTGCAGTTTCTTTGGTCGACCCCGGGGAGCGCAGCGGCGTCTGTCTCAGGCTTGGTTCCCCTCATTACCACGAGCTTCAGGTCCCAGTTATCGAGTCAGCGCCTCGCGTGCTTGGCGGACCTTCCGGCGCGCCCTCCTTTTCGGCTAGCGTACAATTTGCACTCGCGTGCGTGGCTGTGTAACGGCCCAAGAATCATCCCGATGGCCTTGGCCTACGACAGATAAGTGATTTTAAAGTACCCCAACCTTTTCATGACAGCCAGCGTTGGCCTTGCTATGGCCATCGCCACCATTGGAGCCGGGGCGCTCGTTGAGATGCGCCAGGACGCATTTGCGCGCGCGCAAGAAGCATCCTCCAACCTCTCACTCATCCTTGAGCGAGATATTGCCCGCAATCTGGAGATCTTTGAGCTGTCGATGCACTCCGTGATCGACGGCGTCAAGGATCCGGAAATTCTCCGGCTGAATCCCGCCATCCGCCAATTGGTGCTGTTTGACCGCTCGACGAACGCAACCGACATGGGCTCCCTGTTGGTGACGGACGAGCAAGGCAATCTCGTTCTCGATTCACGCTCCACCCCTCCCCGCCCCGTCAATGTCGCTGACCGCGACTACTTCAAAGTGCATCACGATTCGGCAACGGCTGGGTTGTTTATCAGCCAGCCGTTCCAGCCTCGCTTGACGGAGCAAGCCCAATCGATCGGTTTGAGCCGGCGGTTGTCACATGCGGACGGTAGCTTTGCCGGCATCGTCGTCGGCACGCTGCGCCTCAACTATTTCAAGAGGCTCTTCGAGGGGACGAAGCTCGGCCCTGGGGGCACCATCACATTGCTGCGTGACGATGGCATCGTGTTGATGCGCCGTCCGTATGACCCTGCCACCATCGGCCGTAGCATTGCCGCCAGCGCATCCTTCGCGCCGGTTGCGCAGGCACAGGAAG
Organism: Cupriavidus sp. GW822-FHT02D05; assembly: GCF_058802485.1. Lineage (NCBI taxonomy): Bacteria > Pseudomonadati > Pseudomonadota > Betaproteobacteria > Burkholderiales > Burkholderiaceae > Cupriavidus > Cupriavidus sp. GW822-FHT02D05. The sequence continues at coordinate 136,650 of NZ_JBXAOE010000005.1, forward strand.
GATCATTTGTCGGCATTGCCGCGCTGGACGGTAACGAACGGTTATACGATTTCCGCCACGTTGCCGGTTTCCCCCTCGTGGTTGTTATTGGCCTGTCGACCGACGATATTTACGCGGAATGGCGAAAAAGGGCATGGCTGCTCGGCGGACTGATTCTTACGCTAGACATCGCGATCCTTATCCTCTCCATCCTGATTTCCCGGCAGTTCAAGCGCAGGCAAGCGATGGAAGAGCACCTTCGGCTGATGGTCAACACGGACGGGCTGACAGGCATCGGAAGCCGGCGTGCCCTGGACGAGGCCGCGGACATCGAATGGCGCCGGGCATGGCGCAGCCAGCAGCCCTTGTCGTTGCTGATGATCGACGTGGATCATTTCAAGAATTTCAATGACCGTTACGGGCACGCGGGCGGAGATGATGCGCTGGCTGCGGTCGCCCGATGCATTGCCAGCAACATCCGCAGGCCGGGCGATTATGCGGCCCGCTACGGTGGCGAGGAGTTTGCTGTGCTGCTACCCAACACGGGTTTGGACGGAGCTATTGCGGTTGCCGAGAAGATCCGGTCGGCCGTCCAGGATCTGGTTATCCCGAATGCGGGAAGCGCTAACCGGATACTCACGGTCAGTATGGGCGTGGCTTGTGCGGACGGCCGTGCACGTTTCCCTAGTCTGCGGTTTTTCTTCAATGCAAGTGACGAGGCGCTATACAAGGCAAAATCATCCGGACGCAACCGGGTAGCTGTCGCAGAAACGCGGCCGGAGATTCAAGCCCACCGCGAGATCCCGGAGCACTAGGGCCACGGGAAACCACGCGGTCCGCCGGGCGGCCTCGGACAACCGCATCAGCGCCTGGTTGTTCTGTTCGGCGCCGCCGGCCTGCGCCTGCATGCCCTCCTGGCTATTTGCACCCGCGGAGCCAGCGACTGCACCTGGCCGATGAGCATGGGCCGCTCGTAGGGATGGAGGCGGCTGCGCCATCTGCATCATGATGGCGCTGCCCTACCTCGGCGATCTGCCCGGTCAGCCGCTTCAACTCGTCACTGCGGCAGCGCCGGATCAGGAATGCCACCGATTCTGGCATCGACTTGAGGATCAGCGGGATCAGCAACACGGGGAGTCCCGCGGCGATGAATACGGATTGCCATCCGTAGGTCTCGAACAGACCCTTGCCTAGCAGGGCGGCGAGCATGCTCCCGATCGAGTAGCCGCTGAACATCAACGCCACCATCGTGCTGCGCACGCGCTGCGGTGCGTACTCGGTCATCTGCGCGATCACGTTTGGCATGACGCCGCCGATGCCAAGCCCGGCCAGGAAGCGCGCCGCGCCGAACGAGACCGCCGGCATGCCATTTTTATTCCCGGAACCGCGACCTGAAATGGATCCCGTGCTGATTCCGCATGGCAAGCGCCGGCCGTGTGGCCAGTGCACCTCCCATGGCAATCGTCTTCACGGGCAATCGTGTGCGGCAGGAAGATGAGTGAGTGTGGGAGCGGGAATATCTGGCAACGGAGGGACGTCTACGCATTGCATACTAGAGAAGATGGCCTGCGTCCGACTGCCGGGTTAGCCGTTCGGCAGCCGCTGTGCCAGAAGTTCTCTCCATGTTGAGCATCAAGGGGAAGGAAAGTGCAATCAATCATGCGCCGCTTGCAACTCGGATCGGGTGTGGTGCTGCTGATCTATCTCTTTCTCCATCTGGCCAATCATGCACTCGGGATCTGGTCGCTGGATCTTGCCGGGCGCGGTCTCACGCTGGCTCTGCGGCTCTGGCATAGCGTGCCCGGAACGATCCTGCTGTACGGTTCGGCCTCCCTGCATTTTGTACTGGCGCTGCGCACAGTCTATGGGCGCCATCACTGGGTGCTGCCGCCCACCGAATGGATCCGCCTCTGGGCGGGACTCAGCCTCCCTCTATTACTTATCCGCCATGCGGTGGCGACCCGGCTTGCCGCCTCTCTCTACGGCTTCGAACCGAACTATGAGCGGATCGTGATTATGCTGATCACGAGCGGCACGCAGGGCCTGCAGGTTGCGTTGCTTGCGCCGGGCTGGGTACATGGTTGCCTGGGGCTGTGGATCCGCTTGCGCCACTACGCGATAGTGCGCCGCGCCAAGCCTGCACTGCTCGCTCTGCTCGTGTTCGTGCCACTCCTGTCGGCGGCCGGCCTTGTCCGGATGACCCAAGCCGTCGTGGCGAGTCGAGCAAGCCTCCCGGCGCCCGATCCGAAACTGGCTGCGCACCAGCTCGCTCTCGATGCGTGGCGTCACAATCTCCTAATCCTCTACTTGCTGCTGATCATCAGCGCCTTTGTGGCCGGCCAGCTGCGCAATCGACTTGAACGTCGAAAGATCGCGCGAAACATCGCTCAACGCTTGATTCACAGCCCTGAAGAAAACGCGCATACGGTCGAATGATAGGCACTATGTCCACCCTTGAATTTTCTTCCGTGGGCATTAGTTCACCTATAGGTAGTAAAAGAAGACCGATGATAGTGACGCCAACGGCGTTCCGAAACGTGAACTGGTCGCACTTCTTGACCCCACCCGATCCGGATTGGTACATCGCAAAAAAACCGTTCAACTGCCCCCGCCAACCGCATCTTCTTTCGAGAGGCCGTATGGGACCTGCGCGCGTAGTCAAGGCACCTGCTTCGCTCGCCGCCCTAGCCTAGTCGTCCGGCATCCCCTCGACCGCTGACGGCAACACCCATATCGCCGGGCCGCGCGATCCTTACACGGATGGCGCGAAAGCAGGCAAGTTCCACGTTCATTCCGACGGCGCAAAAATCACGGATCGGCACGATCCGTTCACCGACGGCGCGCACAGCTAAGACGCTGCCAGATCCTCCGGCGCGGCTGCGGCCCGTCCGCAACGTGAGTATTTCGGGGCGCATGATCAGCAACGTAATCGCCGTGCTCATACGCAGTTGCCCTTTGGGTGCATCAGGTAGGGTTATCCGGGGATTGCCTGGCTCCTTCCAGGTAATCCCATGCTCAACCGGCAGCCATCGTATCGTTAAACTCGTTGACCCAGGCGTGTTCGTTTGGTCCCGGATTGGCGCGCATGCTCACGGCGGAGCCCACCAGTATTTCGTTGGCTTCTGTGCCCAGTTGTTCGATCGCGCCCGCGATGAATGCTTCGAGAGGCATCGCGCGCTCCTCCTCGCTGCTGTTCATCAGCTCGGTACGGACCCAGGGTGGCGCGATCTCGATGACCGAGACCTTGCTGTCCCGAAGCAGGTAACGTTGGGAGAGCGTGTATGAATGCAAGGCCGCCTTGGTCGCGCTGTACACGGCCGTGATGGCCATGGGCACAAAGCCAAGTACCGAGGTGACATTGGCCACGACGGCACCCTCTCGCGTCTTCAGGTGCTCGATTAGCGCCGAGGTCATGCGTATCGGCCCGAGCAGATTCGTCTCGGTTGCAGGCATCCGTCGGGCACCAGCGCGCGCTTGCACCGGCCCAGATCGACACCTTGGAGCGGCACATGCGACAGCCACACATGCCGATGGCGTTCGGCCAAGGCCAGGAACAAACGCTTGGCCTTGATACTGCGGCAATGGCGCAGCAGCATGCCGGCCCGTTACGGATGCAGCGTGGTCATCGCCTGCATCAAGGCATCGGCCTCGGCTTCCTCAACACCACCCTGCCGAGGCGTAGTGAAGTTTTTCCAAGGGAGAAAGCGCCACCCATTTCCCTCAAGCGGTTGAAGCGCCGCTTGCCCACCGAGCCAAGAATTCCGCAACCTTTTCTTCGATGTGGCTCTCTACGGTTTGCAATCGGAGCAAGGGGATTTCGCTTTTTCTCAGGATGCTGTCTTTCAACGCATCCCGCTCGGCCTGCGGTGCCTCGCCATGAGACCCACCATCGACCTCGATCACGCCCAGCGGCGTTTTCCCCACCTTGAAATACAGCACAAAATCGCAACTGGCACGGTTTCTCATGAAATCCCGCTCCCGCGACGTCATTGCCTCGTTGGCCGATGAGACCAACTGGATCAGGGCGATCTGGGCGTGGAACGTCATCGCCCGATAGGCCTCCTGGGACAACGCATCACGCAGTATCTGCGCCACGATCTGCTCGGACTTGTATCGCGAATCGCCTGAGCGCAACCTGGCATTGAGCCTTTCCAGAGATTGATCGTATTCCGTGTAGAGCAGGTCGAAGGCCGACACGACGGGGGCGCGATGGATCAGCTTTTCATCCGCGTAGTATTCGATGTAACGCACCAAGGCGGCAATATGCCCGTTGTTCGCGGCAAAGACGTCGTCGCCCGTCACCAGGGTGAATTTGCTCCTGGCCCGCGATACTGCCACATTGACCAAGTGGGGATCATCCACAAAGGTCAGGCCTCGCTGGCTACTGCGCTTCTTGTCCAGCACGGTGGAAAAGACAATCTCGTCGCACTCCCGGCCCTGAAACTTGTGCACTGTGTCCTTGACGAAATCAGGCGGCAAATGCGCGCGAGAAAGCGCGACCTGAGCGTTGTAAGGGGCAATGAATCCCCGGCCATTCTCGCTGTCCCAGTCGCTCTCTCCATCCCATTTGAGCGTCTCGAGCAGTGAATCCAGCTCTCTCCGATTCGAGTTATTTCGCGTGTGGTTTCCCTTGGCAGTGACGAGCAGCTTCAGCGACTTTTCGCCAGCGTCTTGCGTCATTGGAACGAGCCGGTTGTCGTAAAACTGCTGGTTGCAGAACTGGATGATTCTGGGGTGGCACCGGTAATGCTCTTTCAGCAGCGTCACCGGGATCGAGTCATTGAAAACGCCGACGCACGAATCGAGCAGGCTGTATTTGTCGCAATCGTAGAATTCAGCGGGCGGTGCGATGCCCAGATTCGCCGGAATGTGCGGGAGCTGCTTTCTGTCGCCAACGATGATCAGGTTTCTGGCGCAGCCCAGCGCCAGTATCCCCGGGACGATATCCTGCTGCGAAGCCTCGTCGATGATGACATAGTCGAGCATCGCACCGCGGCCGATCGAGTTGACGATGGAATGCGTACTGCTACCGATAATTGGAAAACGCTTCACAAACTCACCGAACTTCGCGCGGTAATTTTCCGAATCGAATTCTTCCTGACGCGGGACATACTGATGAAGATGGTGTTTAAGATGTGCCATCGACCCGGCGGCGAGATCATTCAGCAACGCCTTGAAGTTGCCACGCTCCAACGCCTCCCGATAAGCTGCCAATGCCGATTCCTTATCCCGCAGCGCATTCTCGTAGTAGTGAAGCTGCAAGGCATAGATCATGGATTTTCGCTTTTCCCAATCATCGAAGTGAGCTTGCCCCCGAAAAACGAATCCCTTGCTGAGCGTTTAAACTCAAGCAAGGAGAGTCGAAAAGATGAGCAAAACGAAGCGAGCGCGCTACACGCTCGAATTCAAGCTGGAAGCGGTTCGGCTGGTCAAGGCCGGCCAGAGCAATGCGGCGGCGGCTGCGGCGCTGGGCGTGCCAGGGCAGTCGATTTCCAACTGGGTCAAGGCTGAGCAGGAAGGCAAGCTCGGCGGGGCCGGCACGAAGCCGGTCAGCGCGGAGCAGATGGAATTGTCGAGACTTCGTGCCGAAGTGGCACGCCTGAAGATGGAGCGTGACATCCTAAAAAAGGCGTGCGCGTACTTCGCGAAGGACTCGACGTGAAGTACGCTTTTATCGAACGCAATCGTCACCACTGGCCGATTTCGGTGCTATGCGAGGTGCTGGAAGTCAGCCCCAGCGGCTTTCATCAACGGCGGCAGCGCGCCGCCAAGGACAAGCCACAGCGCAGCCGCGTGAGCGACGACTCGCTGCTGGCGCATATCAAGGCGATTCACGCGGAGGTCAAAGGCGAGTACGGTTGGCCGCGCATGTGGAAAGAGCTGGTTGCGCGCGGCGTACGGGTGGGAAAGGAGCGCGTGCGCAAGCTGATGGTGCAACACGGCGTGCGTGCCCGGCACAAGCGAAAGTACATCGCGACGACGAACTCGAAGCATGGCCTGCCTGTGGCACCGAATCTACTGGAACGCAACTTCACGGCGACGGCGCCGAATCGGGTCTGGACGAGCGACATCACCTACGTGGCGACGGCCGAAGGCTGGCTGTACCTGGCCGTCATCATCGACCTGTTCAGCCGGCAGGTGGTGGGCTGGTCGATGCAACCGCATATGAAGGCCGAGTTGGTCACGGATGCGTTGCGCATGGCATGGTTCCGGCGTCGCCCCGATGCCGGCGTGATTGTGCATAGCGACCGTGGCAGCCAGTACTGCGGCGGGCTCTTCCAGGACACGCTCAAGGCGTACGGCATGCGTTCATCGATGAGCCGGCGCGGCGATTGTTGGGATAATGCGCCCACCGAAAGCCTGTGGGTTCACTGAAGGTTGCGCGACTGCACAGTCGGCGCTTCGCGACGCGGCGTGCCGCGATGGATGAAATCGTCGACTGGCTCGGCTTCTACAATGCTCGCCGGCTGCATTCGACATTGAACTACGTCAGCCCTATGACGTTCGAGAAGAATTGGGCCGCTGCCCAGCAAGGGCAAGCGGCCTGATGGCCTCGGCTATGGGATTCGTGAAACAGGGGCAAGCTCAAAGGGTTTCGTACGCAGGATCTTGAAATTCAACAACAAATCGATCCTGTCCTTGAGCCTGATGCGATTCGTGGCAAGATAGGCCAAATAAGCCATCAGGTCCGAGGATTTTCGTGGGGACAGACTGTACTTCGCCAGAGGGACTGGCGCCACCACCATGTTTTCGCGCTGCCATTGCAGCAGATAGCGCTGCTCTATGGTCAATTCATCGATCTCGGCCTGTAGCCGTGCCACCGCGTCCTGGGCATGAAGATGCTGCTTCAGCTTCTGCAGAACGGCTTGAATATGATCCATGGAGGGCGCAGGTGCCGGGGTTTCTGAGGGCACGGCCGGTACGTCTTTGAAGAAGTCCGCTCGAATCTGCTTACTGCCCAGCTTGGCGACCACATAGTCCAGCCCAACCTTGCCTAGTTTTTCATAAACGTTTCCCACAGCAGCATTGTTATTGGACAGGATAGCGACGGATTTTCCCCGCAACACGATATTGGCGATAATGTTCAATATCGTTTGCGTCTTCCCCGTACCAGGGGGTCCTTCGATCAGACTGATTTGGGAGGTGAAGGCCTGCTCCACTGCGTTGAGCTGGCTTTCGTTGACGCCGAAAGGGTAAATAAAACTACCCGGCCGCTCCCGCGGTCGGTTCTGTCCTGTGCAGTAAGCGTGCAGCGCGGTGTCCTCGTGAGGAAGCACCATCTCCAGTTGAAGCCGCACATTCTTGGAAATGGGCTTGTCCTGCTGATTGGCCTGCTCTTCCCGGGCTTTTGCCACGACGCCGAAGTAGCGGAATATGGGCTCGTCCTTGATCGTCGTCTCCGGGCAGAACGCAATACGATCCGCGTTCATTACGTAGATTTTTTGCTTCCCGCGATACTGAACGGCGGCATACTTCCCGCCATAGATCACCGCCCTGTCGATGGCACTGAATACCGCGCCTCCTTTTTTTGACAGGAGCTTTCCTTGCACCACCTCGGTAGGTTCAATTTTGCAACTGCTGAGCGGACTGTCGTAAGACTTGCCGGAGGGAAAACGGCAAGTCAGCATCAACTCCCCCTGTTGAGAGTTCCACCATATCTTCCAGTCGCTGATTTGCCTGGTTTTGTCTTTACCGTTCACACAGATGGAAACCATATGCCCCTTATGCAAGAGTTACTCCAAGCATAAAAACATCAAATGTTTTCCATTCTAAACGCCACCCAACCCAAAAGACCCGCCGGCATGTACATCCCCACCTGCTAAGGCGAGCTAGTACACGCTTCATAAGACGAGCGGGCCTTGCCCGTAGGCGCCCCTCAAAGATACGACTGTAGATTGAGACCGGCGTACACGTAGCTTGCTAGAAGCTATCCTCTGCCACCGCGATCCAACGCCGGCCCCCTGCCTACAGGCACGTTTTTGCAACGTCAACTAGTACTTGAAACTAGCAAAGCCCTGGATTGTCAATGGCGCACTGCTGAAATGCCTGCAGGGCTAACGCGCCAGGCGGGGCGGCAGTGCGCCCGCCTCACCGCTTCCCGCACTCCCACCGCGCCACCACCGCAAACGCATCGTCTTCCACCTCCGGCAGCAAAGCCAGCACTGCCTGCGCGGTCTCGTCGCTGATCATCTTCGCCGCCTCATCATCGGGTTCCGGCAAGGCATCGGCAAGCACGCGCTCCAGTCCGGCCCGCATCGCCTCGGGCAGATACCCCCGCAAGGCCTCGATGTTCGCCGCCACGCACTGTACCGCCTCGGCGGGGCTGTAATCGTCGTCGAGCAGATGCGAGAAGTCCGCCGCGCTGCGCACCAGGGCCTCATAGACGAAGGCCGCGAATGAGACGGCTTCGATCCGGCTTGTGCCGCGGTCGTGCCAGACCAGCGCCACGCCGATGTCGCCGTTGGCTAGCGGCGTCAAGCAGTAGGCATCGCCCGCCCCGGTCTGCGCGAACGGCAGGAAGCGCCTGCCGTGCTGGAAGGCCGGATTCAGCCATTTGGCGATGAACTCCCCGGCCTGCTTCGCGTCGATCCACTCCAGATCATAGACGCAGGAAAGCACCGGTTGCGCAGCCAGCGTATGGGCCTTCCAGTCGGTGCGCCAGGCCTCGATGTCGGCGCTGTAGCCGGTGCGCCCTGTGTCAATCAGTTGCCTCAGGATAGCTGGCAAGGTGATGCCGCTGGCGTCCGCTAGTGCTGAAAAAGTGTCCATCCGTGATCTCTCCGTGGGATGCTGCCGGTCGATGCCAGATATCTGGATGCGCCCAGACGTAACTAAGCCCGCGGAATCGCGGGCTTAGCTCACTGACTGCCTCTTATTGCAAGGTGTTGCACTTCAGATTTGAGGCCGCCGGGAAAAAAAGATTGCCCTAGCCTTTATCCAGCCATGACGCATAACCCTAACTGGCTGAAGCCGCCGCATTGGCCCGCGCCTTATGCAGTTTTTTGCAACTGTCGATCAGGCGGTGGTGCCTATCGAGGCCCTCCAGTTTCATACTCGTTGGCGTCAACCCGAAGAAGCGCACGCTGCCGTCCACTGACCCCATTACGGCGTCCATCCGAGCGTCGCCAAACATCCGACGGAAATTGACCGCGTAGTCGTCTAGTTCCAGGTCGTCGTCGAGCAGCACCTCCAGCACCACATTCAAGGCCTGGTAGAACAATCCACGCTCGACCGTATTGTCGTTGTATTGCAGGAAGGCGCCCACCAGTTCTTGCGCCTCCTCAAATTGCCGCAAGGCGAGATGAATCAGCAGCTTCAACTCGAGAACTGTTAGCTTCCCCCAGTCCGTATTCTCGTCAAATTCGATGCCGATCAAAGTGGCAATATCGGAGTACTCATCCAGCTCACTGTTCTCCAGCCGCTCAAGCAGATCTGCCAGGCCGGCATCGTCCAGGCGATGCACATTCAGAATATCGGCGCGGAACAACAGTGCCTTGTTTGTGTTATCCCAGATCAAATCCTCCACCGGGTAAACTTCCGAATAACCGGGCACTAAAATGCGGCAGGCCACGGCGCCCAACTGGTCATACACCGCCATGTATACCTCCTTGCCCATGTCCTCGAGAATGCCGAACAACGTGGCGGCTTCCTCGGCATTGGAGTTTTCACCTTGGCCAGAAAAATCCCACTCCACAAAGTCGAAATTCGCCTTGGCGCTGAAAAAGCGCCACGACACCACACCGCTGGAATCAATAAAGTGCTCAACAAAGTTATTTGATTCAGTCACGGCGTTACTGACAAAGGTGGGCTGAGGTAAATCGTTCAGGCCCTCAAAACTGCGCCCCTGCAGCAATTCCGTCAGACTCCGTTCCAGCGCCACCTCGAAGCTTGGGTGCGCGCCGAACGAGGCAAAGACACCGCCTGTCCGCGGGTTCATCAAGGTGACGCACATCACCGGATAGGTCCCACCCAGCGACGCGTCCTTTACCAGCACCGGAAAGCCCTGCTCTTCCAACCCCTGAATCCCGGCCAGAATGCCAGGGTATTTCGCCAGCACTTCGTGCGGCACATCAGGCAATGCGATTTCACCTTCCAGAATTTCGCGCTTTACCGCCCGTTCGAAAATTTCGGACAGGCATTGCACCTGCGCTTCAGCCAGCGTATTACCGGCACTCATGCCATTGCTGACGAATAGGTTTTCGACCAGGTTGGACGGAAAATACACCACTTCGCCGTCCGACTGCCGCACATACGGCAGCGAACAGATACCGCGCTGCACATTGCCGGAGTTAGTGTCGTACAGATGCGAGCCATACAACTCGCCATCGGGATTATAAATTTGCAGGCAGTACGCATCCAGAATTTCGGCCGGCAGCGCATCTTCAGGGCCAGGCTTGAACCAGCGCTCGTTCGGGTAGTGAACAAACGCCGCATTGGCGATGTCTTCACCCCAAAACGTACCACCATAGAAATGGTTGCAATTCAGGCGCTCGATAAACTCCCCCAACGCCGATGCCAGTGCGCTTTCCTTGGTCGCACCCTTGCCATTGGTAAAACACATCGGCGAGTGCGCATCGCGGATATGCAGCGACCACACATTGGGAACGATATTGCGCCATGAAGCGATTTCAATCTTCATGCCCAGATCCGCCAAAATGCCCGACATATTGGCGATGGTTTGCTCCAACGGCAGATCCTTGCCCGCAATATAGGTGCTGGCGTCAGATGCCGGCGTCAACATCAGCAACGACTGAGCATCGGCATCCAGGTTCTCTACTTCTTCGATGACAAACTCGGGGCCGGCTTGCACCACTTTTTTCACCGTACAACGCTCGATAGAGCGCAAAATACCTCGACGGTCCGCCTCCGAGATATCCGCCGGTAACTCAACCTGAATCTTGAAAATCTGTTGGTAACGATTTTCCGGATCAACAATATTATTCTGCGACAGGCGGATATTCTCGGTAGGAATATTGCGGGTTACGCAGTACAACTTCACGAAGTAAGCGGCACACAAGGCCGATGAGGCCAGAAAATAATCAAAAGGACCAGGCGCCGAGCCGTCGCCCTTATAACGGATAGGCTGGTCGGCCACTACGGTGAAGTCATCGAACTTAGCTTCAAGACGTAGCTTATCGAGAAAGTTGACTTTAATTTCCATGGGGGAATTCTGAAAATGGTGCACAAAATGACGTAGCCACTACTATCCGCCGCCACGCTGGTGCCGTGCAATGCATCGAAGCTTTCGCAAACGCTGCCGCATACGGATAATTTTTCAGGCGAACGCCATGGCGCGGGACATGGCTGGGATCGGCGAGCTTCCATGTGCCACGCCGACCTCCACGGCAGCGCCAAGTGCCGTTGTACCAAACTGAATCGCCACGAGTTCCTCCAACACTCTCCAGAATGCGAGAACTACCAGGCGACAATCCGAAATATAAAGCCCTGTGAAAACAGGGCTTTAATAGTCAATCAACTAGCGAATCATGTTTCCGAACGGGAATTCCACCCCCACTCCATCATCAACAGGCCGCCCAGACCCGCGTGGTTAGGGGATTGGCAGCGATTAGCATGGGACTTTATCGTCGCTTTTACCGTCGGCCGCGCTGAACTTTTGCTGGTGCGGGAGATGGAGCGATTTGCGGGGCGACGACGCTGGCCACGCCATTATAAATCAACCCAGAGGATACAAAAGGTGCCGTGCCCTGCCCGCCCTCCGCCGACCTGCTGGGCTACGCCAATCGGGGGACACAGATACGGTCTGATCACGATCGTGGTATCGACGGCACGCCAAGAGTGGCATCACCTATTTCCGGAGAAGGCGGCCCGAGTTTTGAAGACGAAGTCGCGGTGAGTGCCGAGGCCACAGGCCAAGTCGGCCTGCCCCGGGAAAGTCCGTGGATTCGTCGCCAAGTAGTCTCGCAGATGCGCTTCCATCACGAACAGGCTGGATCCGTATGGGTCCGGACTCGCATCCATGGCCTCTCCTTGAGTGGTAAATGTGGGGATCGAATTGACGGCTCGTCATATCCCCGTGCGTTTGCACTCAACCCTTGGGTATGTTTAGCCTGCCGCGTACGAGGCCAAGCCCTCAGCAAAACGCCCCATCTGCCTGTCCGGTAGAACTTGCACTACGACGTCCATTCTCCGAACTGGTCGACGGTCGTGGGAGCCTCCTCCTACCTCTTTGCAACAAGCCGAGATCCACCAATCAACGCACGAATCAACGTCGGAGGCAGCTTGCCTTCCGCCCACTCCCGACCCGGCGACTTACCGTCCATCATGAATGTCCATCACGACGAGTGATCGCTTGGAGCTCCACCTACAAGCTCACGCGCCCCAACTTCACCGCACTTGCAAGACGATACTGGCAGAGCCGCGCTCTCATTGCAGCGGAGTGATCTTGCTAATCGCACAGTTGCCAGCATCGGCCACGTAGACGTTGCCGCCGGCGTCGATCGAAGTACCAAAAGAGGCTTTAAACGAAGCGGCGGTACCGGTACCATCGGCCGACCCAGATGTTGTCGAACCCTCCAGGGTCGTGACTATGCATTCGGATGTCCGGTCCGCAGCAGACACGCGACGGTTCGCCGGCCCGGCCGCCGTTATACTTCGGTTTGCGCAGCCGTTTCGAGCGCGTCGTCCACTTCGATACCAAGGTAGGCCTCGCTAACCGGCTCCGCGGCGAGTCACTGGGCATGCGCGATTTGGGCTGGGGCAAATCCCAATCGCGCCAGTCATCTTTGTGAAAAAGTGCTTCTTCGATAATTCGCGTATGGGAACCGAAGGGGCTATATGCACCTGACTTTCGATGTGGGCACCATTATTCTTCTGCACAACACCTCGTTGATTGCAGGCGCCGCGGCGATATTGCATAGCCGCAAGCGTTCGTCCCGGCCCACGGGTCTAGGGCGTCTCGCCGTTGCTTTGATTGCCTTGGCAATCGGTGCAGTGCTGGCTGCGTTTGGGGAGCGGGCCGCCTTACCGCTTTGGCTGTGGACGCATTTGAGTCTTCTTTTAGGGACGATCGCCTATCCGCTGCTCTGGGACGGCATACGGCGCCTAAGTGGTCGCCGCCGGAGCCATTACTGGATTGTCATACTCGTGCCGGCGGTGTGGTTCATATTTGGCATAGTGTCGGGATTCCCGCTTGTGAATTCTCAGCGGGCGAGCGTCTTTCACCTGACCGCGGTAATGTCCCTGGCGGCTTCGGCAGTCGAGATATGGCTGGACCGACATAGCGAGCCACTGCCTGCGCGTCGTCCGTTGGCTGCGTGCCTCCTGGTGAGTGCGCTGATCTATGCTGTTCGCCTCGTTTGCATCGTTCTCGATATTCCATCGGAATTTGACTTTTCGGCTGCCTTTTTTCTTCAGATATTCTTCAATTTCTGGATTGCGCTGCTGGTTGTGACGCTCGTCAGGGAGCGGCGCGAGGCGGGTCTTCAGCTTGCAGCGGACACCGATGCACTGACCGGCGTCGGTAACCGCCGCTGGTTCCTGGGGCGCCTTCCCCCAGCGCCGCTCGCAAACAGCGCTCTCGCAATCCTGGATGTGGACCACTTCAAGCAGATCAACGACAGATTCGGACATCCTGTGGGGGACCTCGTACTGGCGTCGGTGGCTACAGCTGTCCGAGATGGATTGCGGGAGGGAGACGTCCTTGCGCGATACGGGGGCGAGGAGTTCGCGCTCTTTCTTCCGAACGTCGACGAGCAAGATGCCAGAGCGGTCGCTGAACGGCTTCGCAAGCGAATCGAAGCAATGTCCATTGTGATCGACGGCGGGCGCGTTAGCGTTAGCGTTACCGCGAGCATCGGTGTGGCCTGGAGCGACCGGAATGGCGGGGCGTGGGAAGCCTGGATAAAGACAGCAGACAGTGCTTGTTATGCGGCGAAGGGCGGCGGGCGCAACCTCGTGAAGACGAGCGCCGTGTAGATCCAGCCACCCCAAGCCGAGGTCGGGAGCGGCATCGAGACGTCTTAACGACGCCACTCATCGCGAGATGCAATGCGCGATCTTGCCGTCCGGGTGCGTGATATCGACAATGTAGCCGAGTCCGATGAATGCAGTGTTTGTCATGGTCTGTGTCGAACCGTTGCGGTGAGGTGGCCAGCATGGTCTCTGGCCACCTGAGATGTCAAAGCGGCTCTTCTACGGCCAAAACCCAGGGACGCGCCTCACGCAGCGCCGCCTGGTACGCCTCGATCTCGGCCCGGCGCTTCAAAGTCAGGCCAATGGCATCGAGCCCTTCGAGCAGCAGGGTGCGTTCGCTCGGGGGTACGATGAACGGCAAGCAGCGGCCCTGCGGGTGCTGCACCGTGCAGGACTCAAGATCGACGGTCAGCTCCAGCACCTCCCGCTCGGCTTCGGCGGCCAGCACGGCAATTTCATTCGCGGGCAGCACCACCGGCAGCACGCCATTGCGGTAGCAGTTGCTCTGGAAGATCGCGCCGAACGACGGCGCGATGACGCAGCGAAGGCCAAACTGCCGCACCGCCCAGACGGCGGCCTCGCGCGAGGATCCGCTGCCGAAGTTCTCGCCGGTCAGCAGGATCGTCGCCCGGCGGTAGGGTTCGCGATTGAGCACAAAGTCGGGGCGCTCGACGCGCTGTCCGTTCCCGCTCCCGCTGGCTTCATAGCGCCAAGGCGCGAGCAGCTTCTCACCATAGCCATCTCGCCCGGGTGAGTTGATCTCGCGCGAGGGAATGAGAAGGTCGGTATCGATGTTGGCTCGCATCAGCGCAGCGGCGATTCCCTTCAGTTGGATGAACTGTTCCATGTGATGCTCCCTAGCGCAGCAGCGGGCGTGGATCGGCGATGCAGCCGGCGACGGCTGAGGCGGCCACCGTTGCCGGGCTGGCCAGGTGAGAGCGCACGCCCGGGCCCTGCCTGCCCTCGAAGTTGCGGTTGGTGCTGGTGATCACGCGGCGCCCCGGCTTGCCAGGCTGGTCGAAGTTATCGCCGCCGGCGAAGAAGCACAACGAGCAGCCGCTTTCGCGCCACTCGAAGCCAGCTTCCGTGAACACGCGATCCAGGCCCTCGCTTTCTGCGGCATGCTTCACACTGGTCGATCCGGGCACCACGATGGCCTTTACGCCAGGGCGCACGCGTCGTCCTCGCACCACCTGCGCGGCGGCGCGCAGGTCGGGCAGGCGGCTATTGGTGCAGGAGCCGATGAAAGCCGCATCGATGGGAGTCCCCAGCATCGGCTGCCCGGGGTGCAGCTCCATATAGCGCAGCGCGCGCTCGGCATCCGCGTCGGCGGGAGGCGGCACTGTGCCGGTGATGCCCACGACCTGGCCGGGATGGGTTCCCCAGCTCACCTGGGGAACGAGCTCCGCGCAGTCCAGCTCCAGTTCCTTGTCCCAGTGCGCGTCGTCGTCCGAGCGCAGCGCGAGCCAATCCGAAACCGCTGCATCCCAGGCGGCACCTGAAGGGGCAAAGGGTCGCCCCGCCAGCCATTCGACGGTACGCGCGTCTGGCGCCACCAGACCAGTCCAGGCGCCGAACTCGACGGCCATATTACATAGGGTCAGCCGCCCCTCAACGTCCAGCGTCCGCACTGCCTCGCCCGAAAATTCGATGGCATGCCCGTCGCCACCGCTGACGCCGAACCTGCCGATCAAGGCCAGCACCATGTCCTTGGCCGACACCGCCGGCCCGAGGCTGCCCTGGAACGATACCCGCATCGTCCGTGGCTTGCTTCGCACCAGACACTGCGTGGCGACAGCGTGCTCGCCTTCGGTAGTGCCGATGCCCCATGCCAGCGCGCCAATGCCCCCAACAGTGCAGGTATGGCTGTCGCAGCAGACCAGGGTGCTGCCCGGCAAGGCAATGCCCAGCTCCGGGGAGATCACGTGCGCGATGCCCTGGCGTGGAGTGCCCAGGTCGAACAGGCGGATGCCCGAGCGCCGCGTGGCGGCGCGAAAGGCCTCAATGAAGCTGCGCCCGCCCCGAACCAGCGTGTCGTCGCCCCGGCCCGGCTGAGTGTCGACAATGTGGTCCATGGTGCCGAACACAAGGCTCGGATGCGCCACGCGATGCCCCCCCTCCTCCAGGCCGGCCAGCACGCGCGGCCCGGCGCGGTCGTGCAGGAAGACCCGGTCGACATGTAGCAGCGCCTGCTCGCCCTCCAGCTGGGCCACAACGTGCTGGTCCCAGATCTTCTCGATGATGTTGCGCGGTGATGCATACATAATGCTCACCTCACCGTGCGGTGCCGGGATGCTGCAGCCCGGCCAAATAGCGCTGCTCCAGCGCGAACACCTCCTTGAAGCCGACCAGCTCGAGCTGCTCGCGAAAGTCCGCCAACCGCGCGCCGGGGCCACCGGCGTAACCGTTGGCACGCAGCGCCGCCAGCGCGTCGCGCATGCCCTGGATGGCCGCCAGCATCAGCGTGGCGGGCAGGCTCACGCGCGCGATGCCGATGCCCTGCATCTCCTCGAACGTGAAGGCTTCGGGCGACTTGCCGCCTTCGACCACATTGATCGCCACTGGCCCGCGAATTCCCTGCACGGCCTGCCGCGCCAGCTCCTTGGACGTCATGCCGTCCACGAAGATCATGGTCGCCCCCGCCTCCAGGTAGGCATTGCCGCGACGGATCACTTCCTCGATGCCGCCTACGGCAAGCGCGTCCGTACGCGCGTTGATCACGAAATCCGGATCCGTGCGCGCCTCGGCGCAAGCGCGAATCTTCTGCACTGCTTCGTCCAGCGGCACGATGGATTTGCCCTCCAGGTGGCCGCAGCGCTTGGGCATGACCTGGTCCTCGATATTGACGCCCGCGCAGCCAATGCGCTCAAAGGCCTTGACCGCATACCAAGCGTTGACGGCATTGCCGAAGCCGGTATCGCCGTCGGCCATGACCGGCAGGTCGATGGCGTCGACTATCTGCTGCGTGGCCGCGACCATATCGGACAGCGAGAGGAAGCTGTAGTCCGGCAGTCCCAGCCGGCTCACGGAAATGCCGAAGCCGGAGCACTGCACCGCGGGAAAACCCGCCTCCTGCGCGATGCGGGCGGACAGGGGGTCAAAGGCACCGGGCATGACAAGGAGTTCCGGCGCGTGGATCAGTTTCTGGAGTAATGCAGTCTTTCGCATGATGAGTCTTGGTGGTCGTGGTTCGCACAGTATGTATGCATGTTTTTATATTTTCAAGAAATAAAGTAATCATGAAGCATTAATTATGCTAACATGCATACATACAGAAGAAAGGAGACCTGCACATGCCAAGCCTGAAATCCCTACGCCGGACTCGCCCCGTCCTGCTGCTCGCGCTCGTCGGCACCATCTGCCCCGCCTGCTGGGCGCACGCCGAAACGAGCGTTGCATGGCCCGCGCGACCGCTCTCGCTGGTCGTGCCATTCCCTGCCGGCGGGACCACCGACACGATCGCCCGCCTGCTGTCGAAGAACCTGTCCCGGCAGTTGGGCCAATCCGTGGTGGTGGAGAACAAGAGCGGCGCCAGCGGCACGCTGGGTGCCGCGCAGGTCTTGCGCGCGCCGGCGGACGGCTATTCCCTGCTGCTGGGGACGCCCGCCGAGCAGATCAACGCACCCTTGCTGATGGCGCGCCCGCCCTACGATCCGGCGCGCGACTTCACGCCGGTCGGCTGCGTCAGCCGCGGCCCGAACGTGCTCGTCGTCAATGCGGCATCGAAGGCGAAGACCTTGGCGGACCTGCTGCGCATGGCACGGGCGCAGCCCGGGCAGATCAATTTCGGCAGCGCGGGCAATGGCAACACTTCCCACCTGTCTGGCGAACTGTTCGCGCAGGCGGCCGGCGTCGTGCTCACGCACATCCCCTATCGCGGCAATGCCCCGGCCATCGCGGACACCATCGGCGGCCAGGTACAGATGATGTTTTCCAATCCGGCCACCGTGCTGCCCCATATCCGCAGCGGCACGCTGCGGCCGCTCGCGGTAACGTCGCGCGCGCGGATCGCGTCGCTGCCGGACGTGCCCACGCTGACGGAGGCGGGCATCCCGGTGGAGATCTATAGCTGGACCTGCCTGTTCACGCGGGCCGAAACGCCGAAGGAGATCGTCGGCAAGCTGCATGGCGCTCTCGCGCAGGCGCTCGATGACGGGCAGCTCGCCCAGGCGATCGAGGCCAGCGGAGCAGAGAAATTCCCCTCGACACCCGAGCAGACCAGCCGGTTCCTTGCCGGCGA
Organism: Cupriavidus sp. GW822-FHT02D05; assembly: GCF_058802485.1. NCBI lineage: Bacteria > Pseudomonadati > Pseudomonadota > Betaproteobacteria > Burkholderiales > Burkholderiaceae > Cupriavidus > Cupriavidus sp. GW822-FHT02D05. The sequence goes on from NZ_JBXAOE010000005.1 coordinate 154,801, forward strand.
GCGGACAATGTGGGGTAATCTCATCCGCAGCCGACACATCCACACCGACTGAATCCTAAATCCAGAACGATGTCTTCACCCGAAACTTCCCGGACCCGCGCGCTATCAGTCGCGGATACCCTGCGCAACCGCATCTTCGACGGCGAGATTCCGCCCGGGTCCCACTTGATGGAGGTCACACTGGCCCAGGAGTTGGGCGTCTCCCGCACGCCGGTGCGCGATGCGCTGGCCCGGCTCGCCGACGAGGGCTTGCTGGTCTACCAGCCCAATCGCGGCTTCCTGGTCCGCCGCTTCCAGCCCAAGGACATCAAGGACGCCTTCACCGTGCGGGCCACGCTCGAGGGCTTGGGCTGCCGGCTGATCGGCGAGCGCGGCTTGCTGCATGCCGAACAGGAGCGCCTGGGCGGCCTGCTGGCGGCTCAGCGGCGGGTGCTGCACGAGCAAGAGTGGAACGACCAGCAGGCCCTGCAGTGGCAGAACATGAATCTCGACTTTCACTACGCGCTGCTGGAGTTGGCGGACAACAGCTGGCTGACCGACGCCGTGCGCCGCGCGCGGCAGTTGCCCATCATCTTCGACAGCAAATCGCATCCCCACGACCATGACGCCCTGATGCTGCTGTACCAGCGCGACCACAGTCGGCAGGCGCTCGCGGAGCACTACCGCATCGTGGACGCGCTGGCGCTGCGCGAGGTCGGCCGCGCCGAGGCACTGATGCGCGAGCACATCCTGACCAATCGTGACGTGCTGATCCGCGCCCTGGGGACGAACAGGCTGGGCGCAGCGGCGCAGGTGCCCGGCAGCGGCTCCGATCAAGCCGTGTGCGGCACATAGCACGCCAATTGCCGAAGGAACATTTGTCCGTCTATGTCGTTCACACTTATTCGACCGGGCATAAGGAATGGGCGGTATCCACAAGCGCGGAGTACGCTCCGGTTGGCGCCTCCTTTTCCGATGCATAGGCACCGCAGTCCCTCCTTCTCGCGTGCAGTAACGCGCGCCGCGGCGTGTTGACACCCCCGACGGCGCGCCGCCCGGTCTGCGTCGCACAGTAGTCCAGGGTCTGACGCAGCACCGTATCCACGCTGCGCAGCGAAATGCCATGGCGTGCAGCCACTTCCTCGCGGGTCAGTTCCTCCAGGCGCAAGCCCACCAGCACGCGCCGGTGGCGGCCCGGAACGTTCTCCAGCGCGCGATCGAGCGCCGCCAGATCCGAGCGCGCTTCCACGACGGCTTCCGGCCCCGGTCCTTGGTCGGCAAGATGCTCGAACACGGTGTCTGCATCGAGCGGCGATGGCCAAATGCGACGGTCACGCAACTGATCCGTCGCGAGGTTGCAAGCGACGCGATACACGTAAGCCTCGGCGCTACGTACCGCGTCAGGAAGTGTCGCGCTCCCCAGGCGCAGCCACGCCTCCTGCAGGCTGTCGCGCGCCGTATCGGGGCAACCAACATGGCGCGTCAGACGTCGACGGAGCTGGTCATAGTTCGATACCAGGAAGTCGCGCAGGACGACCCCGGACTCACCAGCATGGGAGGCCGCACCGGCCGCGCCGTCAGTTGTCCCGAGCGCCTTGACGCAATGCGCAATGCTCGTATCCATGAGACGTCTATCTCCGTGTTCCACTACGAAGTCCTCAACCGCACAGGTGATTCCAGCGCGAACGCTCCCGCCTCGACGACGCAATGCCGAACGCTGAGAGGAGTTGGAGAAGGCGATGCCACGATAGACGCGCATGCCGCTCGATTGGCTGCTACCGGATCTGTTTCAGATTGCGGCGCTCGTCGTCGGTCAGTCGCTCCAGCTGGACAGGATTGAACCGCCCGCCCAGGCCGACGAACTGCACTGGACTCGCCGGATCGTATGGCACGCTGGATTGGAGGCCGCCAGCAGGCACCTTCTTGCTCTCGCCGTCAGCGGGCGACGACGACTCCGTGCCAGCGTCGAGCATGCGCACCGTGAAGATCGAAGGCAGGTTTTGCCGCTGCGCCGCGCGATCCCGCGACATCGCATCCTGCGCAGCGGCGGCAGCTTGCGACGCCGTTGAACTGGCATTGGTCATCGCCCCCACATTCACGGTGGCGACCACCGGCAGCCCTGTCGATTTCCCCTGAACCTGCACGTTGGCCGCGTTTACCACCTGCAGCGCCGCGAAGTTGACATTGCCCGAGACCCGGATGCCCGCCTCACCGGCATCGATGGTGCCCAGCGGCGCCACCAGGTCCACGTCGCCGGGCGGCACCTCAGGAATCGGGCTCAGCGTGGCGATGCCGGCGCCCGAGGACGGCACGTTCGGCGACACCGTGACATTGCCCAGCGCGTCGTAGACCCGCTTGGGCGGGGTGTACACCACCGTGGTCTTGGAGCCCCGGCCGGCGTTGATGTCGCCTTCCGACGACCAGCCCTGGATGCTGCCGCCGAAGGTCGTCATGATGCGCGACAGGCCCAGCAGGATGCTGCCCTTCGCGTAGAGCGCGATGTCCCCCGCACCCTGCGTCAGCAGGCCGGCGCCGGCTCCCGCCGGCACGCCCTCCACGCCGACCAGCGTCTTGCCGCCCGGGTTGAGCATCTGGATGTCGCCGCCGAAGTTGGTATGCACGCCGGCGTCGGTAATGACTGGCACCGTCTGCCCGTTGACGGTGGTGGAACCCGTGATACTGCTGAACATGGTGATGTCGCCCTGGTAGGCGATCGCCTTGCCGCGCGCATCCGTGGCCGGGAACAGCGCCGCGATCGCCTCGCGCCCGCGCAGGTAGCTGCCATAGCGCGAACTCGCCGTATCGTTGTACTCGCGCCCGCCGAGCAGCAGCTCCTGGAAGTAGGCCTGCCGCGCGAAGACGCCCTGCTGCTCGCCGGGCAGCGCCAGGAAGTACGCCAGCGCATCGGCCGCCGCGCCCTTGTAGCCGAAACGCTGCCGCAGCCAGGCCAGCAGCTCTGCGTCGTAGGCATGCGCCACCTTGCCGCTGCCCGCCAGCGGCGTGCCTGCGTTCAGCTGGTTCGCCGCGTCGAAGTAGAGCCTGGCGAAGCCCGCGTAGTCGGGGCCGTTCGCGCCGGCACCGGCCAGCACCGTGATGCCGGCCCCGCCCGATTTGTTCGACGGGTTGATGATGTCGCCCGCGCTCGTCAGCGCGCCGTAGTAGCCCTGATTGAGGTTGCGTCCGGCCTGGGCCTGCAGCAGGCCGGGGCCGGCGACATTGACCGACTGATAGAAGATGTCGCGGCCCGCCTGCATCACGGTGATGTCGTTCGCCCCCACGTTGAGGAACACGCTCGGCGTCGGGCCCGTCCCCACGATGTCGCGGCCCGCGAGCACTTCGAACGGCTTGGCCGCGACATACCACGTGCGGTGCGTCGGCATGAACTGGCTCGAGGGCGACCAGTTCCGTGACAGCGCTTGTCCGATCTGCAGGTCATCGATATCGATGCCCGCATAGACCAGGGCCGGGCGCGGATCCTGGGCATGCAGGTTGCTCGTGGGGTTGTCTTCGCCGAAGGCGATCGGGTTGGATGCGTTCACGCGCACCGCGCCATCGGTGGCCGCATTGCTGGGGCCGCCCGGGCCCGAGGTGGTTTGAAAGAGCGGCCGCGCAGGGGTCGCCAGGCTGGCCATGTCGGCGCCCGACATCGACACGGTAGAGCCCGAGCCATAGATCGACCCTGCCGCAAGCAGCTCCAGCTGGCCGGTGGGCGACGGAATCAGCTCGATGACACCTGGCAGGGCACCCGCGGAGTCCGTGTCGCGCAGCCGGATGTCACCGTTGGCCGCGGCAACGGACAGGCTGCCGGGAAAGAAGCCATTGCCGTTCTGACTGCCGCTGCCCGACAAGGCGCCGTTCAACGGCGCGACATCGCCGCCCGCAGCAAGCAGGCGGATCGCCGTCGAAGGCCGCCACAAGGTGAACTGCGCATTGGCGCCCTTGACGATCGCGCCAGGCACCGTGTAGTACATCCCGGCGCTGTCCGCGAGCGCCGTCATCCCGGCATCGCCGGCGCCGCCCAGCACCAGGTCGCCGCGCGTGGACACCGTCACGATGCCGTCGCCCGGCACGACCGTCGGACCGGGCGTCTGCATCGAGCGCTTGATCGTCGAGACATCCAGCACGCGGGGATCGTACGACGTCCAGTACGACGGTCCCGTATTCTGCGCGATCACGCCCACCGCCCCGGCATCGATGGCGATGTCGCCCCTCAGCGCGGTCACCGAGCCGAAATAGTCCGTGGAATAGCCGTTGGAACCCTGGGCCTGGCGGCCATTGAGGACGCCCCCCACCTTGACGGTCAGGTCACCGCCGCCGGTCTGCACCAGGGTGCCATCCGCCAGGACCCGGCCGGTGGAGGCGACGGCGAGATCGAGACCGGTCGAGCTGAAGCTGGCGCCGTCCGTCGTCACGCCGGCATGGCGTCCCGCGACCACCGTCAGGTTGCCGCCACCCAGTGTCCCGATGCCCTGGAAGCCGATCAGCCCCAAGGCGGAACTGTTGGCATTGGTCTTCGCCATGGATCCGAAGTTGATCCACCATGCGGCAGGATCGGGGCTGCCCCCTCCGCCGCCCTGGCGCCACAGCCAGTTGCTGGTCAGGTTGCTGTCGACGAAGCGCAACGTGCCGTCGGCGAGCTGGATGTTGCCGGTCACGTCCTGTTGCGCCGTCAGCAGCAGGTCGCCGCCGTGCTCGGGGTACCACGCCTGGGACACGCCGCCGGTGACGGTCGCTGCAAGATCGTAGGGGTTGCGGCCGTCGGCCGTCCTGAGCGGCGCCGACTGCGTACCGGCGGTATAGACGCCGTAAGGCGTGGCCTCGCTGAAGCTGCCGCCGGCCAGCAGGTCGAGGCTGCCGGTGCCTGTGCGCAGCACGCTGAAGAAGGTTCCCGTCAGGTCGGCGTTGTAGGCCGGGTCGTTGAGCGTGAGGTTGCCGCCGCCGCCGAGCGCTTGCGTCGCCTGCAGTGCGCGCTGGTCAGCCGCTGTGGTATCCGCGCCAGCGACCAGGCGCAGCGACGCCGACAGCGAACCGGCCGCCAGCATGTTCGCCCGCGCCGAGGTCGCGGCAGCCGCGGGGCTGCCCGGATCCGTCTGCAGCGACAAGCCCGTGACCTTGCTCTCCAGGCCGACCGCGATATAGAGGCGCTTGAGTTGCGTGCCATACGGGATGACGGTTCCCGAAGCATAGGTGGTACCGTCGAGCGCTTGCGGCCGGAAAGACATCGGCAGGCCCGCGCCGGTGGCGAGCGTGGGCACGGTCCAGCCCCCTGCCGCGGTCACCGCCACGGTGTTACCGGCGACCAGGCGCCACAGCAGGGCGCCCTGCGCGGCGAAGTGGACCTTATCCGTGGACAGGGAAGACGGCAGGATGGCGGCAAAAGTGGGCGCGATGGATGCGCCGGCCTGGAATCCGTCCGAGATGCTGCCGCCGATGGTCAGGTTGCCGCCCGCGCGGACCACGAGGGCCATCGGTTCACCGGCGCCGTAGGTCGGCGATGCCGGGCCGCGATCCGCGCCCTGTCCGTAGCGATACCCGGCCAGGTCGATATCCCCCGAGGTCGAAAGATCGCCGCTGGAAGCGATCTCGATGCCCGGCCGCAGGTGGAAGGCGCCGCCAAGGGCCGACAGGCCCGCCATGCGTGAAGCGAGTGCGGCATTGCCGAGCGCGGTGTGGATGAAGTCCGTGCTGGCCGCGTCGTAGCCGTCGAGCGTTGCCTGCGAAATGGTACTGCCGCCCGGCAGGTTGTAGGTCCAGAAGGCATTGAGCGCGAGGCTGTTCGCGCCCTTGATGGCGAGCGGACCGCCCGCGCTGATGGCAATGTCGCCCGAGGTCTCGCCGGCGCGCCGCGCATTCAGCACGATATCGCCATGGGCCACGCCATCCGGGGTGGACAGGTCGATGGTGGCGCCCGGCTGCAGCGTCAGGGTACCTCCGGCGGCGGTGAGTTCGACATGCCCGCGGTTCTTCGCCTCGATCGGCTGGCCGTAGCTGTCGACCTGCAGCACCGCGCCATGCGCATCGAGCACGGCGCTCGATGCCAGCGTCAGCCCGTGGGCGGCCGACAGCCGGATCGTGCCCGGCGCCGCGCCCGATGCGTCGATGGTGCCGCTCACGGTCAGCTGCCCGCCGTCCGTTGCGATCGACACCTGGTGCGCCTTCACACCGTCGCCGACCACCAGGTCCCCCTGCCTGGCGGTGAAGCTGCGGGCATCGAAGAAGCCGCCCCGGGTCAGCGCAGCGTTGAGCCCGGCAAAGTCGGCGAACGCTCCTGCCCGGGCACTGAAGTCGCCGCTGGCCTGGCCGTCGGTCGCGCCACCGTTCAGCGTACCGTTCAGCGCGACCTGCCCGTTGCCGGCATCGATCGTGATCTCGCCGGCGTTCGCATGGATCGCCGAGACGTCGATCAGCGAGCCGCCAGCCTGCACCACGCCGCCCTGCGCGCTGTGGAAGCTGGCCGTGCCGCCGAAGCCATAAACCGTAGCCCGCTGGATGGTCGACGGCTGGCCGCTCAGGTCAATGCGGCTGCCCGCGTCCAGCGCGATGTCGTGGGTGGCGTTCACCACCAGCTTGCCACTCGGCAGCAGGATGGTGCTGCCGATGGCGACGCTGTCGCCGCCCAGGTCGATCTGCGCGCCTGCGATGGTCGAGCTAGCCTGGCTCGGCGCCTGGCCTTGCGGCGCCACCACGTTCAGCGCCCCACCCGCCGTATAGGCCATGATCGACTTCTGCATGCCGGTCAGCAGCGGCGTTGCCAGTGTCAGGTTGCCACCCGTGCCGCTCCGGCCGAACACGGCCGCCGGATCCGCGCTGGGCGCCTGATAGACAAAGAGCGAGCCGTTTCCGGCCGACACGATCTTCTCGCTGGCCGTCAGGTTGACGTTGCCGAAGCCATAGACCGTGCGGCTGGCCTTGCTATTGTCCAGCGACAAGAACTGGCCGAGGTCGATCTCCCTGGCCACCAGGTCCAGCGTGCCCGTGCCGGTGCCCGGGCCGCCCGCGCCCAAGGCCGCCGGCGAGGTGCCTGGCACCACGCTCCAGGCGATCCTGTCCGCGGCGAAGGTCGCGCGGTCGCCGGCGTTGCCATAGCCGTAGATAGCGGGCGTCGCCAACTGCAGGTCGACACCGGAACCTGTGGCATCCAGCCCCGTGGTACCGAAGGTGTTGATGGCGTTGGCCGCGCTCAGGGTGAAGCGCTGCAGCGCGGGCGCGCCATGGTCCGGGTCGCCGTGCAGCAGCGTGTTGAACAGCGCCTGGTCGATCAGCAGGCCTGCGCCCGCGCCCGCCGCCGCGACGGCGCTGCCGGCGCCCACATTGAGCGTGCCCACAGCCAGCGTGATGTTGCGCGCGCCGAAATGGGCGCTCGGATCGAGGCTCGACTGCCCGTTGGTGGCAAAGGCCAGGGTGCCTTCGGCGTACAGCGACGATCCGGCGCCGACCGCGATCGAGCCGTTGCTGTTGGCGGAGCCGACCAGGTTCACGTTTCCGTTCGACAGGGCGAGCACGGTCACCGGGTCTGCCAGGTAGCGCAGTCCCGTCGAATCGGAGTCGAACGGCACTGCACCCCGGCCGACCGTCGACAGCGTGACCCCGCTGCCGACCGCGATGTTCCCGCCCACCAGGAACATCTCGCCCGCCTTGAGGGTCACGCCGTCGCGGATGAAGAGATCTGCGCCATTGTTGCCGAAGAACTGCAGCGAGCCGTTGGCCGGCGCCAGGAAGGCGTTAACGGTCAGGCGCGGCGCGCCGATGGCGTTGATGCTGCCGGCGCTCACCGAAATGCCGGAGAACCCGGCGGTCGGTGCCTCGTTGAACACCTCGCCGACATTGCGCAGGGCCACCTGGCCGCTGACGCCGCCTTGCGAGGGGGCAAACAGCACCGTCCCGCCGAAGTTCAGCGCGGACGGCGCCGGCGTGGGCGACGGCATCGGCATGTCGCTGGCCGCATTGAACTGCACGTCCAGGACCTTGCCATCGATGGGCAACAGCGGGCGCAGGCTGCCGGAGAGCGCGGCTTGCGCCGTCAGGAAGTCGCTGTAGCCCTGTTCGCTGTAGTGGGAATACGAGCGCACGGCCGTGCCCGGGGTCACCAGCACGGTGGTGGGCAGCTGGCTGCGGATGCCGGTGTTGGCGATCCCCGTGACGCCGGAGGTGAGATAGCTGCCGCCGCCGATGGCCGTCGCGCCGCCCGCCACCTTGGCGCCCCTCGCGCCGAGTTCAACGCGGTAGGCGCCGGGCAGCAGCGCGTAGTTGGAGGGCAGCAGCGTATAGGTGCCCGCGGGCAGGCCGGGCACGCCGGCCGCCAGCGTGATCTGCTGGCCGATGTCCGGGTCGCCCGCGCCGTTCTCGGGCGCCACCGGCGCGTAGCCGGAGGCATAGCCCGGCAGGATGGCGTAGACCTTGTCGCCCGCCTTGCTGAACCGGTTGGCCGGGTTGGCATTGATCAGCGGCGTGCCGAGGATGTTGACCGAGCCGCCCCGCCCGGAGACGAAGCCCGCGCCGGTCAGCGTGCCGCCGCCGGACAGGTCGATGAGCGCGCCGTCCCGGACATTCACGTTCTGGCTTTGAAGCTGTACGCCGGACTGGATGCCGTTCATGTTATACCCGGTCAGACTCGAGCCCAGGACCGCGTTGCCGTTGTAGTTGTATGTGACGCCGTCGATCGTCCCGCCGTAGGGAATCGTCAATCCGGCCATCGATACCGACGTCACACTGCCGGGCAGCAGATCGACCGTCTGCGCGAGGATCGAGTACGGATTCCCTCCGATATCGATACGCCCGAACGGAGCACGGACGATCCCGCCTTGTTCGATGATGGGGGCAACCAGGCTGAGATGACCGAAGACCGACAGCGGAGCGTCCGGCACCGTGGCCGTGGTGCGGCCGATCCTCAGCGTGGCGGCATAGCCGTTATTGCTCTGGCCGGCGATGACGCTGGCGACCGCATTGGTGGCCGGATAGACCTGAGCCGCTTCCAGGTCCAGGTCCCATGCCGATGCCAGCGTCGTGCCCTGCTGGACCGTGGTGGGCAGGAAACGGATATCGCCCTGGCTGACCAGCTTCGCCGAACGGAAACCGGGGGCCGGAGAGTTGAGATAAGTATTCTGCGCGGGATCGTAGTAGCTGTTGCGGGCCGAGAAGACGACCAGGCCCTGGACATCGATCTGGTTCGCGTCCACCGCCAGGGTCGCCGTGGTCGGCGAAGGAGCGGCCCCCGGGTTGTAGATGGTGCCGCTCCGGCTGCCGTCGCGGACGACGACCGGCGTGCCACTGAGCATGACATACGGCGCCGCCAGGCGGACGGCGCCACTGCCTGGCGTCAGCGCCGGGTCGGTGCCCGGAACCCGCGGTCCGGAGGTGAACGCTCCGGCATTGAGCTTGAGACTCCTGTCCAAGGATAGGGCGACGTCGCCGGAAAAGACGATGTAGTCGCCGGAGGACAGGGACAGGGCGCTGAAGCCGCCCTGCTTGACCATGTCGGCGCTCACCGTCGCCTGCCCGAACGGCAGCGTGGCCACCGGGGCGCCCGGCTCGGACAAAGCTGCCGCAGCCACACGCGCTTGCGTTACCGTCATCACGCTGGGCACCAGCACGCTGAACGGGATCTGCGCCAGCAGATCGGGGAAGGCGGGCGTGATCAGCGCAACGGACAGCTCCCCGCCCGCGGCCCCCTTTCCGCCCGCTGCGGCATGCAAGTTGCCGCCCAGGTCCAGGCCGCTCATCGAGGACAGCGCGATGCCGCCCCCATTGCCCGCCAGCGTGATCGTGCCGGCGCTGGATTGGCCCGGAACGGTCGAGGCATCGACGGTCACGGCGCGGCCATCCGCGTTCAGCTCGGCGCCAGGACGGATCACCACAAAGGCCGTGCCGCCGCCCAGCTTGATGGTGCCGCCATCCGTGACCGCGCCATAGCTGCGGCCCAGGGCATCCACCGCCGTGTAGGCCTGGCCCGAGACATCGAGCCTGCCGTGCGGACCGACCCAGACCGACACGCCGCGGTTCGCCCCGGCCGCATCGAAGTTGCGCGCCAGATCCGTGCTGCCGTCCGTTTCATTGGTCAGGCTGATGCTGCCGCCGCGCGCGGTCAGACTGCCATCGACCGTCACTTGGCCGAAGGCATCGAGCCGGATGCTCTGCCCCGCATCGACGGCGATGCTGGCATTGCTGCCGATCACGATGGCGCCGCCCGAGGGGTCCCCGCTCGCGGACTTGGCCAGCGAGCGCAGCGCCAGGCTGGCACCCCCGCGCTGGCTCAGCGTTGCGCTTTGCGGGTGTTCGGCGAATAGCGGCGGGAGCCACGAGGACATCGCCGAAGAGGGATTGCTGCCCGCGCGTACATTGAGGCTGTCGGACGTGAACCGGTACACGGGCATGGCCGGCGCGATGGCCGCCCCATCCGTCATCAGCACGCCGCGGCCGCCGTTGATATCGTAGTTGGAGAAGCCGGCGCGGAAGAAGGCGCCATCGAGCGAGGGCAGCGGCACGACCGACACGGTCTGGCCCAAGGCCACGCCGACCGGGATCACGGTACCGGCCTGGTAGGTCATGTCCCGGCTCTGGACCGAGCCCGCAGCATAGACGAGATGGTAAGGGTTGATGGCAATGCCATTCAGGAAGACGCTCGAGGGGATAACGGTGCCGGCCGGGATATGGTCGGGGCCACCAACGATGCGCGTCCCGGCCGGCACCACGTCACCGGGACTGTAGTAGACCAGCAGGCCATCGATCCCTTTGGAGGACAGGTCCACACCGTCCGGGACGACCCAGTCCGCGGCGGTCGGCGCACTGGGCCAGTTCACCAGGGAGATGACGGTGGGAGCAGGGACATCCAGCGTCAGCTTGGCAAACGTCTGCGTCAGCGTGAAAGGCAACGGTTGCCCCGCCCGGATCGTCAGCGGCTGGCTCAGCCTCAGCGGCGTCGAAGCCGGCGTGCCGCTTGCCAGCACGCCACCGCTGAGCATCGCGTTCTCGCCGATCAGGACACTGTCCGGCGATGAGACGGTCAGCGTGCCGCCGCCGTTGACACCGTAGGCGCGGATTTCGCCCTTGATCGCCAGCGTCCCGTCGCTGCTTTGGTTGATCGAGTCGCCGGCGATCAGGGTGACGTTGCCGCCCTTGCCGCCCATGGTCTTGCCGCTGGCGAGGATCGCGCCACCGGACGACACGTCGATCAGGCTGCCATCGCCCAGCATGAGGTCGCCCGACGAATCGAAGGTGACGTTGCCACCGTTAAGATAGGCGAGGCCCGTGAGCGTATCCGGATCGGTGCGCGCGTTGACCCACACCCCGCGCGCATCGATCGTCGCCCCCGGCGCCAAGGCAAGTGCGGAGGAACCGTCGGCCGCCGTCAGCGTGATCGGGGTCTTCGCTCCGGCCTGCAGGAACAGGTTCGACACGTTCACCGTGCCGCCGTGCGCCGTGATATTGGCATTGACGTCGACATTGGGCGCCACCAGGCTCAGCTGGCCGCCATCGGCGAGCACCAGCGGCTGGCTCACCACGATGCGCCCGCCGCTGGCCAGGTCCAGCGCGCCGAGCTGGAAACCGTTCAACATGCCTGCGTCCAGCCACACCGTGTTCTGCCGCTGCGGGTCGAGCGCGTCCGCCGCCCCCATGCCCGGCGTCACGCCCACCTCCGTGCCGATCTTCACCTCGCTGGTGAACACCCCCGTGCGCCCCGGCCCCGTGTACTGCCCCAGTGCCAGCCCGCCCGCCTGTGCCACGGCGTACTGCCCCTGCTTGTAGCCGTCGGCGAGACCGGCCGCGCGCGCCTGCGTCTGCTGCGCCCCGTTGAAGACCCGGGCTACCACCTCGCCTTCGAGTACCGCCGTCGGTGCGCTCACCTGCAGGCGACCCGCGTCGCGGCCCACCGTGTAGCCGTTCTGCAGCACCTGCTGCGGCGCGATCAGCGGGCTCGCATACGACTGCGTCGCCGTCTTGCCCCAGCGCGGGTGCTCGTCGTCGAAGCCGGTGTAGACCCCCGTGTACAACACCCCCGCCTGCGCGTTATTGGCGTTGCTCAGCGTCCCGTCCGCCCCCTTGAACCACGTCTGCCTCAGGTATCCCGTCTGCACGTCCAGGCTGCCGCCCGACAGGTTGATCGACGAGCCCGCCTGCGTCACCACCTCCTTGCCGCCCAGCGTCACCGTGCCGCCCTGCGCCGCCCACTCGCCGATCCGGTGTCCCTGGTTGCCCAGGTAGCCGCCCACCTCCAGCAGCCCGCCCCCCGTGTACCAGCGCTCGGTCGCGTAGCCGCCCACGCCCGCCGGCACGTACACCAGCCGGCGCCGGTCGATCCACACGTTCGCATTGAGCAGGTTCCCGCTGTCGCGGTTGCCCGGCGCATCGCGCTGCTCGTTGCCCTGCACATTGACGCTCACGTTGTTCGTGTCCATCGCCAGCGCCACGCCCACCGCCCCCGACACATCCAGCTGCGCCCGGTTGGCCACGAAGCTACGCCCCGCCGCGCTCACCGCGATCTGCCCGCCCGTGGCCAGCGTCAGTGAATCGCCCTGGAACAGCACGTCGCCCCCGCTGACGATCTCCACCCGCGACTGGTCGCGCCGGTCCGACAGCCTCGACAGGTTGTCGAACAGCCCCGATGCCGCCCCCCCGCGCAGCAGGTCCTGCGCCGCCGAGTCCTGGATCAGCGCGTCACGCTGGCTGTCCAGCGCCGTGGTCTTGCCGTCATCGTCGATCAGCACCGCCGTCACCGCGCCCGGCCCCAGCGTCACCCGCCCCTGCGTGTCCGCCGCCGAGTTCAGCAGGTGCACCGTGCCGCGCGTGTTGACCGTAGTGGTCGCCACCGCCACCCCGAGCTGCTGCACGTCGCGCCCGGCCAGCGTCACGTCGCCCTCCGTGGCCAGGATCAGCCCGCTGTTGGCCACCTTGCCCGCCCTGCCCGCACTACTAGCGCCGGCCACGAACCGCGGCGAGATCTCGTTGCCGCGCGTGGTCGACGTGGTGTTGCCGTCGGTGCCCACCCCGCGCCGGATCACGAAGCTGTCGCCCGCGGCCAGCGCCGCCTGCCCGCGCGGCGTGGCGATCGTGCCCGCGTTGCCGGCCTCCGCGCCCAGCAGCAGCACATAGCCCCCGCCCTGCGTCACCGTGGCCGGCGTGCGCGTAGCAATCCGCGCGCCGGCCTGCACCTCCACCTTGCCCAGGGCATCGGTGAAACTTGGCGTCGTGCCATTGAGCCCGTAGATGCCGTTGCTCGTGAACTGGCTGTCGCTGATGCGCGCGGCGGCCGCCACCAGGTTGCGCGTGTCGACCTGGCTGGTACCGCTGAAGATGACGCCATTGCGGTTGACGATCATCACCGTGCCATCACCCCGGATCTGCCCCTGGATCTGGCTCGGCCGTGCCTGCGGGTCGTTGACGCGGTTCAGCACCGCCCAGTCCGCCTGCTGCTTGAAATCCACCGTGGTGTTGCGCCCGACGTTGAAGGTCTCCCAGTTCAGCACTGCGCGGTCCGCAGTCTGCTGGATGGCCACCGTCGTCTTGCCGTCGGCCACCGTCTGCGCCGGCGCGTTGGCGTTGACCCAGCCCTGCGTAAGGCTGTTGGTGTCGATCTTCAGGCCGCCCTCGGCCAGCCCGTCCGGCACCGTGGCGTTCGCCGCCGCGGCGGCCGCGCGCGCGCTGGCCTGCGCCGCCTGCATCGCCGCGATGCCCTGTGCGGCCGTGCCCAGGTTGGCCAGCGAGCGCTGCAGCTCGGCGTTGGCCTGTTGCTGCTGCGCCGAGGGGCTGGCCAGCGCCGACACCGGCATGCCGTTGGGCAGGCGCCCGGTCTGCTGCGCCGCGCTCTGCGCCGCGCCCTTGGACGCAAACCATGCACTGCTGAACGCCTGCTGCGCCTGCGCCGTGCCCCAAACCCCGCCAGTGGCAAGCAGCATGGCAACGGCCCGGGTCAGCGGCGCCGTGCGCAATGGCCATGCCGCCGGTGCCAGGTGTCGTGATTTCGCTATTGCGCACTTGCGCCCGCGTGTGCTCATCTGAAGTCCTGCCCAATAGTTGAGTCGATTCCGCTACGGCAGCCCGCCCGGTGCCGGGCTGCCACGTCCTTCGAGTTTTGTTTGGTTCCGCTTCGCAGTAAGCGGCAACAGGAACTCGCTGAGACAAGACGAATGGCTACCGCCAGATCCCTCAACTATTTTTTGACTTTGCACTTTCTCGCCGGGCTACAGCGGCGAACCTCGTGAGGCGGTGGGCATTCCACACCCGATGCACTTTGCGCAGTGCAAAGGCCAGCCCTCGTGCCGGACAGCTCAACTCAGGACCAGCAGTCCTCCTGGCAAGGACGTGGCTTCAAGCTTGTAGGTATGCTCGATTTGCCATAACACCGCATCGAGAGACGTAACCAGGAATCGACCGCTCACCAGATGGGCGCGAACGGCGGCGTTCACCAGCACGACACGGCCGGGGCGATAGCGGTTGATTTCTTCGACCACCTCGGCAAGCGGCGTATTGCGGAATACCATTTCTCCGGTGCGCCAAGCCGACACTTCCTGCGGATCAGCGCCGGCGACGGGGCTGACGATACGATCGTCGTAGATTGCTTGCTGCCGAGCCAGGAGTGCGCGAATTCCCGAGGGATGCTCCACGCGTGCGGCGCCCTCAAGACAGGTGACACAGACCTTGCCGTTGAGAGACTTCACGTCGAGGCGTCCCGATTCGGCTACGCTTCGGCCCGCTCCCGCCGTCACGACGAAGCGCTGGCCGTCCCGGGACAGGTCGACGGCGGCCTGTCCATTGATGAGTTCCAGGCCGACCATTTCGCCATGGTCCATCTGTCGTCGAACGCTGGTCCGCGTGTTGAGCGTAACCAGAACACTGCCGGCTCGCCCGATTTCCTGCCGCTCGCCGGCGGCGGTACGGTAGTCCGCCCCCCACTCCGTGATTGCTGGCCAGACCCCGAGGGGTGGGTACACCGCGGCAACGGCCGCTACGGCCGCAGCACTCACCGCCGCGCCCATGAATGCACGACGCCCCGACTGCATGGGGCGTGACGCATGGCTGTGTGCGGCAGCGATCTCCGGATTGGCACGCAGCAATTCCCCTGCCGCCGGCTTCATTGCAGTCCAGACCCGCCTGGCTTCGTTGAACGCTTCCTTATTGGCCGGGCTGCTCTGCAGCCAGCGTTGAAATCCTTGCGCATCCCATGCATTGACTTCGCGCGAGGTGAGCAAGCGCACCCAGGCCCGCGCTTCCTCCTGGAGCACGTCGTTGGAGACGGCATGTTGGTCGATGGGTTTCTTCACGATATCGAATCAAGCCACCATGACGACACGCGCTGGATAGAGTCGGCGAGCGGCGCGCAGCTTCGGCGCGGATTGCGTTTCACGAGTAAAGACGAATGACAATGCTCAAATCCCTCAACTATTTTTGTCTGCTCGACATTTGGGCACAGAAATCGTGCGCGCGCTTCAATTCGTTCTCGACCGTGCGTATCGAAACCCCCAGTCGCTCGGCCACTTCCTTTTGCGGCAATCCTTCCCAGCGGACCAGCAGCAAGATTTGCCGCCGGCGCTCTGGCAAGCGCGCCATGATTCTGCTCAAGGCCTCAAGCTCGGCACGGTCTTCAACCACCTGCGCCGGACCAGGTGCGGGATCGGACAGCGCCATGAGAGCGTCAACGTCGTCTGTCGACAAGTTGCGGCTCTGCCTGCGCTGGATATCGACGGCGATATTGACCGCCATGCGCAGCAGATAGGCACTCGGGCTCAGGATCGGCCCGCGGCTCTCCTGGCGCTGCAACCTCAGATAGGTATCGTGCAAAGCATCGCCGGCCAGATCATCGCTGCCCAGCACCCGCACGAGACTGCGCTTAAGTTTGGCGTAGCGATTGGCCAAATGGTCCAACAAGGCCGGCTGCACGTCGTCGGACATAGCTAGGGTGCCCCCCTGCCGCAGCGAAGCGTGCCATTGTGATCCCCGGGGACTATCAACATAATTAACGGTTGTTGCACCATATCCAGCGGCGGCGGAGGGACCTGAATCGTTCTCAAGGTCTCCATCAGCGCCACGTCACGTTGGGGCTCCCCCGTCGAACCCAGCAAGCGCACCCCTTGGATGCGGCCATCGGCGCTCAATTGAAAGCGCATCAGCGCGCGGTAAGTCCCGGGGGCGGTCCGTGGGGTGCTACAGAGCGCCTGCCAGATGCGGGATTGAACCTGGCCAGGATACCGTCGATCACTGACCAGATTGTCGATCCCGGCATAGGGTGCCGGTGCAGCGTGCTCATCGGCTTGCATCAAGACAAAGGCACTGCCGCCTCCCCCTGCATCGTCTCGTTCTGCGACGAGGCCGGTGCCCTTGAGTAGCTGGTTCAGCGC
Organism: Cupriavidus sp. GW822-FHT02D05; assembly: GCF_058802485.1. NCBI lineage: Bacteria > Pseudomonadati > Pseudomonadota > Betaproteobacteria > Burkholderiales > Burkholderiaceae > Cupriavidus > Cupriavidus sp. GW822-FHT02D05. The sequence goes on from NZ_JBXAOE010000005.1 coordinate 171,108, forward strand.
GACTTCGGGCAAGAAGCGCCCCTGCACAGCTGACGACATGCGCCCGGTCACGAGTTCGCTTCGAAAAAGCACCGGCCGTCTGGACTGCGCCGCATAGCGGTCAAGTGCGGAATCCAAGGGTAGCGCGGGTATGTCGAAATCGAAAAACCTTTCATTTCTCCCCGCCGCGAGGCTGATGGCCGGCGCATCCGCCAACGGCAATGTGGCAGCGGTGGCCTGTCCATGCAGAGGCATGTCCGACCGTGATGGCCCGCCCGACGTACCCGTCGACTGCGCACGCACCATCCCAGTCGCAATCAGGAGCCCCAAGCCACTCAAGAATCCTGTCAGCGCAAGCACGCTGACCGATGCCGAGTTGCCTGTCATTTCAAACGCATGAGTCGCCGGAGTTTTTGGAAATAGCGGGGTGGATGCTTCGCCAGCAATGTCGTCGAATTTTGTGAATATTTCATGACGAACGCCGCTTTTTCCGTGCGGCTTCCATCTACACAGAAAGGAAGTGCGCCCTGCTGGACGCAAAAAAAACTATGCCGAACGGCCGGGCCAAGAATCCCGGTTAGGTTAGCAATAGCACCGGCGGTTCACCCGGCCCGGCCTGCGATTCGCTCCAGTGCCTGCTCAAGCTCGCGGCGATCTGCCTCGCGCTTGGCCGCGGCACGCTGGGCCAGGTTATGCAACTTCCGCCGAACACCCGGCAACTGACTCGCATGAGAAAGCCCGAGAATGCCGAAGTCCGGCTTCTCGTCTTCTACTGACCGAAGAAATGCGCACGAAGGCTTGTCCAGCCACCCTGCCCCGCGTGCCAGCAATCGCTCACGGCTCTCCCGCAAGGCCTCCGCGCTGATTGGCTCGGCCGTCAACCGTGGCAGATCGTGTTCGATCAGGTTGATCGCCCTCTCACCATGCAGGCTGGCGACGGCATAGACCTGTTTCACGATGTCGCGGACATGCACCGCGGTGGCGGGCGCACCGCGCACCTTCACCTTACCGCACAGGGCGCGCAGGTCATCAGCGGTGATTTCATTGAGCATCCGGTTCTGGAAGGCCGGCAGAATGTCCCGATCGACGATGCTCTTGCACATCGCCTCGGTGCTGTCGGCAATCCGGGCATCCACCAGCCACTTGTCGGTCACGTCGCCAAAGGTCTTGGCGGCGGTCAGTCGGCGCTTTTCGCGCTGCTTCTCGTGGGCTGGGGACTTGCCTTGGGCGACGGCCTTCTTGGCGTCGAGCAGCTCTTCTCGAACCATCGCCAGCGAGATGCCGGACGGCCCGTGGCGGCCAATGGTCAGCGTCTCGCGCCGGCCATTGAGACGGTAAACCTAGCGGAAGGTGACGGTACCGGTGGGCGATACCGTCACATACATGCCATCGCGGTCGGAAGCCTTGTATGTCTTGGATTTAGGCTTGAGATTGCGCAGTGCGGTGTCGGTAAGCATCGAGGTTTTTCCTCCTGTTCATGACGGCTTTTACCGTCAGGGGCCAGGAGACCTGCTGATGCCGGGAAAACCGCATAAAGCCAGCTTTCCCGAAGAGACTTTTACCGTCAAAGACCGATTTGGTCTGGATAGTAAGCGGGAGGGCCTTAATCCGGCCTCCTGGTTCTACTGCCACTTCTACCGCCAACCAGTTCCGCTGGCCGGCGATGGTGACCGATAGCCGTCGCAACCCATTTCTTTTTAAATCAATACGTTACGACGATTTTTCGATAGCAGTCGATAGTCCCCGAAGGACCCGATTTCACTCCCACTCGATCGTTGCCGGCGGCTTGCCCGACACGTCATACACCACGCGATTCAACCCCCGAACCTCATTGATGATGCGGTTCGAGCAGCGGCCCAGCAGCGCGTACGGCAAATGCGCCCAATGCGCCGTCATGAAATCGGTGGTCTGCACCGCGCGCAGCGCGACCACGTAGTCATAGGTTCGGCCGTCGCCCATCACGCCAACCGACTTGACCGGCAAGAACACCGCAAAGGCCTGGCTGGTCAGGTCGTACCAGCTCTTGCCCACTTGCGAAGGCTCGCACATGCCCGCAGCGGCATCCTGCTCGGTAGCAACCGTGCCACGCAGCTCTTCGATGAAGATCGCGTCGGCGCGGCGCAGCAGCTCGGCGTAGTCACGCTTGACTTCGCCCAGGATACGCACGCCCAGGCCCGGGCCGGGGAACGGGTGGCGGTAGACCATCTCCGGCGGCAGGCCGAGCGCCACGCCGAGTTCGCGGACTTCGTCCTTGAACAGGTCTCGCAGCGGCTCGAGCAGCTTCAGGCCGAGCGTCTCCGGCAGGCCGCCCACGTTGTGGTGGCTCTTGATGGTGGTGGCCTTCTTGGTCTTGGTGCCACCGGACTCCACCACGTCGGGGTAGATCGTGCCTTGGGCCAGCCACTTCGCGTTGGTCAGCTTCTTGGCCTCGGCCTGGAACACTTCGACGAACTCGCGGCCGATGATCTTGCGCTTTTGCTCGGGATCGGTCACGCCAGCCAGGTGGCCGAGGAACTGCTCGGACGCGTCGATGGCGATGACCTTGGCGTGCAGGCGGCCGGCGAACATGTCCATCACCATCTTGCCTTCGTTCAGGCGCAGCAGGCCGTGGTCGACGAACACGCAGGTGAGCTGGTCGCCGATGGCGCGGTGGATCAGGGCTGCGGCCACCGAGGAATCGACGCCGCCGGACAGGCCGAGGATCACTTCTTCGTCGCCGACCTGTTCGCGGATCTTGGCGACGGCTTCGGTGATGTGGTCATGCATGACCCAGTCAGGCTTGGCGCCCGCGATCTTCAGCACGAAGCGCTCCAGGATGTCGCGGCCCTTGGCGGTATGCGTGACTTCCGGGTGGAACTGCACGGCGTAGTAGCCGCGCGCTTCGTCGGCCATGGCGGCGATCGGGCAGCTCGGCGTGGAGGCCATCAGCTTGAAGCCCGGCGGCAGCTCGGCGACCTTGTCGCCGTGGCTCATCCAGACCTTGAGCATGCCGTGGCCTTCGGGCGTGGAGAAATCTTCCAGGTCCTTGAGCAGCGCGGTGTGGCCATGCGCACGCATCTCGGCGTAGCCAAACTCGCGATGGTCGCTCCACTCCACCTTGCCGCCCAGTTGCACGGCCATGGTCTGCATGCCGTAGCAGATGCCCAGCACCGGCACGCCGAGGTCCCACACGGCCTGCGGCGCGCGCAGCTGGTGGTCTTCGTAGGTGCTGGCGTGGCTGCCGGACAGGATGATGCCCTTGGGCGCGAACTCGCGCACGAATTCGTCCGTGACGTCGTTCGGGTGGATTTCGCAGTAGACGTGCGCTTCGCGCACGCGGCGGGCGATCAGCTGCGTAACTTGCGAGCCGAAATCAAGGATGAGGACTTTGTCGTGCATGATGGGCGGATGGCGTTTCGTCCGGTGCGGGCTCGGTCATCACTTCGGTGCCCGGACCATAGCCGGGCGGCGGCGTGACACCCGGCTCGCGCCGGTATTCGGGTGATTGCGGCCGGCGTGCCACGGGGGCGGTGCCGGCATCCTTGTTTTGCGTCTCTTTTTGCAGCTCGCGTTGTTCACGCTGTTCGCGTTCGCGCACGCGTACGCGCTTGGCGGCCGGGATCTGCACCGCGGCGAAGAAGGCCAGGACCGCGGCCAGCACCGGCAGCCAGATCTTGCCGGCGCCCTGCACCGGCAGCTCGAGCATAAGCATCCACGCCACGATCAGCACCGCGCTGGTGAGATTGACCTGCCCGACTGTTCGCGCCACCGCCACCGTAAGCTGCCCGTTGACGGTTGCCTGCCACAGCAGCAAGGCCAAGCCGACCAGGGCCACGCCGAGCAACTGCCCGTACATCGCGGGCTGCGGCTGCGGCAGTTGCAGCGCGCTATAAAGGGTCGTGAAAGGCGACAGCAGCATGACGATGCCGAGCAGCAGATTCAGCAACGCGTCCAGGAACAGCACGGCACGCAGCAATACTTTCATGAGAACTCCTCCGGCCAGGCGCAGTGCCTGGCTTGCGGGCGGCGCCGGGCGGCGCAGCCGGCGCGCGGCTGGCGGGACATCCAGGTCCCGCACAGCCGCCAGTTCATAAAGACCTGCCTGGTCGACTCACTGACACCGACTTAGTCGATGTAGTAGTTCGGCGCTTCCTTGGTGATCTGCACGTCGTGCACATGCGACTCGCGCATGCCCGCGGCGGTGATCTGCACGAACTCGGACGTCTCGTGCCAGTCGGCGATCGAGCTGCTGCCGCAGTAGCCCATGGAAGCACGCACGCCGCCGCACATCTGGTGGATGATGGCGGTGACCGAGCCCTTGTAGGCCACGCGGCCTTCAATGCCTTCGGGAACCAGCTTGTCGACGTTGGCGGTGTTGTCTTCCTGGAAGTAGCGATCTGCCGCGCCGTCCTTCATCGCGCCGACCGAACCCATGCCGCGGTAGCTCTTGAAGGAGCGGCCCTGGTACAGGAACACTTCGCCCGGTGCCTCTTCGGTACCGGAGAACATGCCGCCCATCATGACCACATGCGCGCCGGCAGCCAGTGCCTTGGCGATGTCGCCCGAGTAGCGGATGCCGCCGTCGGCCACCAGCGGCACGCCGGTGCCCTTGAGGGCTTCGGCCACGTTGGAGACCGCAGTGATCTGCGGCACGCCCACGCCAGCAACGATACGGGTGGTGCAGATCGAGCCCGGGCCGATGCCGACCTTGACGCCGTCGGCGCCATGATCGACCAGCGCGCGCGCGGCAGCACCGGTGGCGATGTTGCCACCGATCACCTGCACTTGCGGGTAGTTCTGCTTGACCCAGCGCACGCGGTCCAGCACGCCCTGGCTGTGGCCGTGGGCGGTATCGACCACGATCACGTCCACGCCAGCCTTGACCAGCAGGTCCACGCGTTCGTCGTTATCAGGGCCTACGCCGACTGCGGCGCCGACCCGCAGCTGGCCGCGGTCATCCTTGCTGGCCAGCGGATGTTCCACTGCCTTCTGGATGTCCTTGACGGTGATCAGGCCGTTGAGCTCGAAGTCCTTGTTGACCACCAGCACACGCTCGAGGCGGTGGCGGTTCATCAGGCGCTTGGCGTCTTCCAGCGATGCGTCTTCGCCCACCGTGACGAGCTTCTCGCGCGGCGTCATCTTGGCGCGCGCGGGCGCGTCCAGTTCTTCCTCGAAACGCAGGTCGCGGTTGGTGATGATGCCGACCACGGTCTTGCCTTCCACCACCGGGAAACCGGAGATGCCGTATTGATGTGATAGTGCAATCACATCGCGGATCTTCATGTCGGGGGGAATGGTGATCGGGTCACGCAGCACGCCGGATTCGTAGCGCTTCACGCGCGCCACTTCCCGGGCCTGGTCGGCCGGCTTCAGGTTCTTGTGGACGATGCCGATACCACCGGCCTGCGCCATGGCAATTGCCAGGCGGGCTTCCGTGACGGTATCCATGGCGGCGGATACCAGCGGAATGTTCAATTCGATCGAACGGGTCAGGCGGGTACGGAGCGAAACATCCCGGGGCAGTACCGACGAATAGGCCGGCACGAGGAGCACGTCATCGAATGTGAGTGCTTTCTGGACAAGACGCATAGCAATTCCTCTAGGCGCAAAACCGAATTATACAGGAATGGCACGTTTCTTGACGCGCCTGCGAGTGCCCTTGTTCAAGTCTGCTATGCTCTTTGTCTTTTTTTCAGGGATAGGCAAGCCACAATGGGTATTGGCGTACTGTGCGGCCTGCTGGCCGGCGCCTTCTGGGGCATGGTGTTTATCGCCCCCAAGCTGCTGCCCGTCTTCTCCCCCTGGGAACTCGCGATCGGCCGCTACCTGGCCTATGGGCTGGTCGCCTTCATCGCCGCGCTGCCGCTGATGATGCGCATTGCGCGCAAGCTCACGCGCGCGGACTGCCTTGCGCTGCTGCGCCAGGCCTTCACCGGCAACCTGCTGTACTACGTGCTGCTGGCGTTCGGCGTGCAGCTGGCCGGCGTGGGCCCCACCTCGCTGATCATCGGCATCCTGCCCATCTCCGTGACCATCATGGGCCGGCGCGACCATGGCGCCGTGCCGCTGTCGCGCCTGATCTGGCCGCTGCTGGTGGTGGCCGCCGGCATCGCCTGCATCAATATCGACCTGTTCGCCGGCGGCGGACATGCGCACGGCGCTGCCGCGGGCGAGGCGGTGCGCACGGTCTGGCAACGGCTGGCCGGCGTGATGTGCGCGGCCGGCGCGCTGGTGTGCTGGACGCTCTACGCGGTCGACAACGCACGCTACCTGCAGCGCAACCCGCAGTACAGCGGCAATGAATGGTCCGCGCTGTATGGCATCTCCACCGGCGTGGTGTCGGTGGTGCTTGCGCTGCTGGCACTGCTGGGCTGGCTGGTCGCCGGCGACAGCCTGGATGCGGCCAGCGGCGGCCGCGACTGGCAGTGGTTCTGGATGGTCAACGCGGCCGTGGCGCTTGGTGCGTCACTGATCGGCAACAACCTCTGGAATATCTCCAGCCGCCGCCTGCCGCTTACGCTCTCGGGGCAAATGATCGTATTCGAGACGCTGTTCGCGCTGGCGTACGGCTTTGTCTTCGACCATCGCCTGCCGCGCCCGCTGGAGATCGCGGCCATCGCGTTGCTCATGATTGGCGTGGCCTGGTCGGTTCGCTTGCACGCTGTCGACAAGTCTGCCTAAACTAGCGGCCAATCCCGTCAGCCAAGGGCGCACGAGTCACTCGCAAAGCGGGGTTCCGGCCCTGTGCGCCCTGCTGCCCCACGCACTCTCACCGCAGGCTGCCCCAACACGCTAAGCCATGAAACGATCGACCGCGCACATCAAGCTCGCCACGCTGGCCGCCCTCGCCTGCCTGTGCCAGGCAGCCACCGCCCAGGCGGATTCACAATGGCAGTGGCGCGACGGCAGCGGCCGCATGGTCTACAGCGACGTGCCGCCGCCGCCCTCGGTGCCTGCCGCCAGCGTGATCAAGGCACCTGGACGCTTTGCCGGCAGCTTGCGCCCGGTCGAGCCGCCAGCCGCTGCAACCGGCCCTGCAGGCGTTGCCGCCGCCACCCAGGCTGCGCCGGCGCCGGGCGCAAAGGGCAATGGCAGTGTGAAAGCCGAGTCCATGGCAAGTGCCGAGGAAGCCTTCGAGAAACGCCGCGCCGCGCAGGCAAAGGCCGAAGCGGACCAGGCCGCCAAGGACCTGGCCGCGCAGGAGCGCCAGGTGCGCTGCGCGCAATCGCGCAACTATGCGACGTCCCTGCAGCAGAACCGCCGCATTGCCGTGTCAGCGCCAGATGGCTCGCCGCAGCAACTGAACGATGACGAGCGGCAAGCCGAATTGCAACGCGTCAACGCCGCGATCGCACAAAACTGCGTCTGAGCGCGTGCGCAACTCCGCGCCGGGGCCTGTCAGCCGCCACGCAGCCATTTCTGCCCTTCGCGCGTGCCGCCCTTGCGGGTCTTTTGCACGCGCCGGTTGCGGGCCGACTGGGGATCGGCCACCAGCGGGCGATAGACCTCGACGCGGTCGCCGGCCCGCACCAGGGTATCCGGCGTCTTGAGCTTGCTGAAGATGCCGACCCGCATGGTGGCGGGATCCACCTCGGGACAAGCCTGCAGCAGGCCCGAGGCCGCGATCGCGGCGACAATGCTGGTGCCGAAGGGCACCTCGACCTCCTTCAGGAAGGCGTCGCCTGGGCGGGCATAGCAAACCGAGATGCGCACCGGAGCCGCGGTGCCGGCGTCGTGCTCAGCCATTGCCGTAGACCATTTCGGCACGCTTGACGAACGCATCGACAAACGTATTGGCGATCATGCTGAACACCGGCCCGATGATTTTCTCCAGCAGGAAGCTGGAAAACTCGTAATGCAGGTGGAATTCGATCTTGCAGGCATCCTCGCGCAACGGCGTGAAGCGCCAGGAACCGCTGAAGGTCTTGAAGGGGCCATCCTCGAACACCATATCGATCTTGGTGGGCCGCTCCTGCGTATTGCGGGTGTGGAAATACTGCTTGATGCCGTTGAAGTGGATGTAGATCTTGGCGTCGAGCATCGTCTCGGTCTGCTCGAACACCTCCACGCCACCGCACCAGGGGAGGAACTTGGGATAGTCCTCGACTTGCGTGACCAGGTTGTACATCTGCTCGGCGGAATGGCCGAGCAGCACGGATTTATGGACGTCTGCCATGTAGTGGGGAATCATGGCCCGCGCAGGCGCCGCCAGCGCCATGACGCACTGCGGAATCCACCGGAGCGGGCCGGTTTGCTAGAATCCCGATTTTAGCCCACGCGCGCGCCGACGGCACCCCGGGCGCGCACGATAGCGCCCAAACCGCGGCCTGACGGCCTTGCACGGCCCTGCAGCGTCTTTCCCCTACGTTTTTTGGTGCTTGTTTTACTTATCTCCATTTCCACTATCCGGACCGCATGACCATCGCAGACAACAAGAAAGCCTTTTTCGACTACTTCATCGAAGAGCGATATGAGGCGGGGATCGTGCTCGAGGGCTGGGAAGTCAAGGCGATCCGCGCGGGACGCGTGCAGATCAAGGAAGGCTACGTGGTCATTCGCGACGCCGAGCTGTTCCTGATCGGCGCCCATATCAGCGCGCTGAACAGCGCATCCACCCACATCTCGCCCGACGCGGTGCGCACCCGCAAGCTGCTGCTCAAGGCAGAAGAGATCAAGCGCCTGATCGGCAAGGTGGAGCAGCGCGGCTTCACGATCGTGCCGCTCAACCTGCATTACACGCGCGGACGCGTCAAATGCGAGATCGGGCTGGCCAAGGGCAAGAAGATGTTCGACAAGCGCGAAACCGAGAAGGACCGCGACTGGCAGCGGGAGAAGGCACGCATCATGAAGGGTGCGGGCAAGGAGTAAAAGACCAAGGCAGCCCGGCGGCACGCCGCATGACTGCCTGCTCTGTGCAAGCCTTCTCCTTCAAGCCCCCTCCCTTCAAGCCCCCTTCTGCTGGCCTTTGACGATCTGCAGCGCCGACGCAATCATGGTGCTCATGTCGCCAAGGTTGCCCGGCACGATCAGCGTGTTGCCCTGCTTGGCCAGATTGCCGAAGGCGCTCACGTACTCCTCGGCCACCTTCAGGTTCACCGCCTCCATGCCACCGTCCGTGCGGATGGCATGCCCGATCTTCTCGATGGCCTGCGCGTTGGCCTCCGCCACCGCCAGGATCGCCGAAGCCTCGCCCTGTGCCCGGTTGATGGCCGCCTGCCGCTCGCCTTCGGACTTCTGGATGGCGGCCTCGCGCGCGCCCGTGGCCAGGTTGATCTGCTCCTGGCGCTTGCCTTCCGACGCGGCGATCAGCGCGCGCTTTTCACGCTCGGCGGTAATCTGCGCCTGCATCGCATGCAGGATTTCCTTGGGTGGCGTGAGATCCTTGATCTCGTAGCGCAGCACCTTCACGCCCCAGCTCGCGGCGGCCTCGTCCAGCGCATTGACCACGCTGTGGTTGATGTACTCGCGCTCCTCGAAGGTCTTGTCCAGCTCCAGCTTGCCGATCACCGAGCGCAGCGTGGTCTGCGACAACTGGGTGATAGCCACCACGAAATTGCTGGACCCGTAGGATGCCTTCATCGGATCGGTTACCTGGAAATACAACACGCCGTCCACCTGCAATTGCGTGTTGTCCCTGGTGATGCAGATCTGGCTCGGCACATCGAGCGGGATTTCCTTCAGGACATGCTTGTAGGCCACGCGATCGATGAAGGGCAGCACGACAGTCAGCCCCGGCGTCAGCGTGGCGCGGTACTTGCCGAGGCGTTCCAGCACCCAGGCATGTTGCTGCGGCACGATCTTGAAGCTTTGCGCCACCAGCACGATGACGGCGACCAGGATCAGCAGGGGCAGCAGGCTGCCGAAGAATTCGAACATGGGACCTCCGTGACGGGGTTGAGAAAAGCGAACTGCAAAAAACGGGGGAAACCGAGGCCGCGCCCTGCCTCGCCCTACCTTGCTCTATCGCGGGCTGACGAAGAGCGTGTTGCCGCGCACCTCGACGATGCGAAAACGCCCGGGCGCTGCCGGGCCGGCCGCCTGGAGTTCCACGTCCCAGTCGGTGCCGCGGTAGCGCACGCGTGCCCGCCCGGCGTCGCCCCAGGCCGGCACTTCTAGCTCCTGGCCGATGTCCGGGTTGACGTTGGGATCGCGCTCCGCCGCATCGCGCCTCACGCGCCCATAGCGGGAGCGCCGCAGCGCGACAAAGCCCGCTAGCGCCACCAGCGCCGCCAGCAGGGTCTGGGCGGCTGCACCAAGCCCGGCCAGCGCACCCAGGCCACCCGCCGCGGCGCCCAGCGCCACCATCAGCAAATACAAGGTGCCGAGGCCCAGTTCCGCGATCACCAGCACCGCGGCCAGCGCAAACCAGATGTAGTACGGCGCCATCTTTGCCTCCTTGCTTAACTGCTTACTTGCTTACGTGCTTACCGACGTTTGTCCTGGCCACGGCCAAAACAAAAAACCCCCGCAGCGCCAGGGCGCCTGCGGGGGTTCGGAACACCTGGCGCAGGGCCGGTGTACCGCTATTGTGACGTCAAATGCCTCAGGAAGCCAGTTGCTTCCAGGTATCGACCACCGAATCCGGATTCAGCGAGATCGACTTGATGCCTTCCTTGGCCAGCCACAGCGCAAAGTCCGGGTGGTCCGAGGGGCCTTGGCCGCAAATGCCAACGTACTTGTCCAGGCGCAGCGCGGTAGAGATAGCGCGCGACAGCATGAACTTGACGGCCGGGTCGCGTTCGTCGAAGTCCTTGGCCAGCAGCTCCATGCCGGAGTCCCGGTCCAGGCCCAGCGTGAGCTGGGTCAAGTCGTTCGAGCCGATCGAGAAGCCATCGAAGTACTGCAGGAACTCTTCAGCCAGGATGGCGTTGGACGGCACTTCGCACATCATGATGACGCGCAGGCCGTTCTCGCCGCGCTTCAGTCCGTGCTTGGCCAGCAGGCCGATGACCTTCTCGGCCTGGCCGAGCGTGCGCACGAACGGCACCATGATCTCGACGTTGGTCAGGCCCATGTCGTCGCGCACGCGCTTCATGGCCTTGCATTCCATCTCGAAGGCTTCGGCAAAGTCTTCGGAGATGTAGCGCGAGGCGCCACGGAAACCCAGCATGGGGTTTTCTTCGTCCGGCTCGTAGCGCGAGCCGCCGATCAGCTTCTTGTACTCGTTGGACTTGAAATCCGACAGGCGCACGATGACGGGCTTCGGGTAGAACGCCGCGCCGATGGTGGCGATGCCTTCAGCCAGCTTGTCCACGTAGAACGCACGCGGGCTGGCATGGCCACGGGCCACGCTTTCCACGGCCTTCTTCAGGTCGGCATCGACTTGCGGGTAGTCGAGGATGGCCTTCGGGTGGACACCGATGTTGTTGTTGATGATGAACTCGAGGCGGGCCAGGCCAACACCCTGGTTCGGGATCTGGCAGAAGTCGAAGGCCAGTTGCGGGTTGCCGACGTTCATCATGATCTTGACGTCGATCTCCGGCATTTCGCCGCGCTGCACTTCGGTGACCTCGGTTTCCAGCAAGCCGTCGTAGATGCGGCCTTCATCGCCCTCGGCGCACGACACCGTCACCAGCGTGCCGTCCTTGAGCAGGTCGGTGGCGTCGCCGCAGCCGACCACGGCGGGCACGCCCAGCTCGCGCGCGATGATGGCCGCGTGGCAGGTACGGCCGCCGCGGTTGGTCACGATGGCGGCGGCGCGCTTCATCACCGGCTCCCAGTTGGGATCGGTCATGTCGGCAACCAGCACGTCGCCGGGCTGCACGCGCTCCATTTCGGACGGGTCATTGATCACACGGACACGGCCGGTGCCGATCTTCTGGCCGATGGCGCGGCCGCTGGTCAGCACGGGCGCGGTGCCCTTGAGCTTGAAGCGCTGCTCTGCCTTGCCGGCGGACTGGCTCTTCACCGTTTCCGGGCGGGCCTGCAGGATGTAGATCTTGCCGTCGCGGCCGTCCTTGCCCCACTCGATGTCCATCGGGCGGCCGTAGTGCTTCTCGATGATCATCGCGTACTTGGCCAGCTCCGACACATCGGCGTCGGTGATGGAGTAGCGGTTGCGCAGTTCGATGGGCACGTCGACGGTCTTGACGCGGCCGGCTTCGCCCGGCGCGGTGAATTCCATCTTGATCAGCTTGGAGCCGATCGAGCGGCGGATGATGGGGTACTTGCCCGCTTGCAGCGTGGGCTTGAAGACGTAGAACTCGTCCGGGTTGACCGCGCCCTGCACCACCGTTTCGCCCAGGCCGTAGCTGGAGGTGATGAAGACGACATCGGGGAAGCCGGATTCGGTGTCGATGGTGAACATCACGCCTGCGGCGCCCACATCCGAGCGCACCATGCGCTGCACGCCGGCGGACAGCGCGACGATGTCGTGCGCGAAGCCCTTGTGCACGCGATAGGAAATGGCGCGGTCGTTGTACAGCGAGGCGAACACGTGGCGGATCTTGTCCAGCACATCGTCAATGCCGCTGACGTTGAGGTACGACTCCTGCTGGCCGGCGAACGATGCATCCGGCAGGTCTTCGGCGGTCGCCGACGAACGCACGGCGAACGAAGCCTCGGCGCCTTCGCGCTCCTCGGCACGCGCGTAGAACTCGCGGATTTCCTTTTCCAGGCGGGGCTGGAACGGCGCTTCGACGACCCAGCTGCGGATCTCGGCACCGGCTTCGGCCAGGGCCTTGACGTCGTCGACGTTGAGGGCCTTCAGGCGATCGGAGATGCGTTGGGTCAGGTTGCTATGAGCGAGGAAGTCGCGGAAAGCCAGCGAAGTGGTGGCAAAGCCGCCGGGCACACGCACGCCAGCTTCCGCCAGCTGCGAGATCATCTCGCCGAGCGACGAGTTCTTGCCGCCCACGGTTTCCACATCTTCCTTGCGCAACTGCTCGAACGGCAGCAGGTATGCGCCGTCAATTGCCGGGTTGTTCATAAAAGCCTCAAAACAAAGTAAGAAACCTGTTGCTGACGCCCGGAATATTGTTGGAGTTCTGCTACCGGACGGATCGCTTGGCTAAACAGCCCCAGCGGCTCACAATCGGTGTGCGATCGTGATTGCTGCAGCGCACATTGTTGACAATTCGTGGCCGAATCGTTGTGCCAACAGCGCTGGCGGAATTGCTTAGCGAAAAGATCGCCGCTATTCTACCGTGCCGCACCGCACTTTCGCGGAACGCGGATTCAAAAATAATTGTCCATACATGTCCCTCCCCGACGCTCCCCAGCCCGACGCTCCCGCCGCGCCCCTTGCGCCGCAGCACCCCCAGGAACCGCGTAAGGAGGAGGAGCGCCCCGCCATCCGCACGGTCTTTATCGTCTCCGATGGCACCGGCATTACCGCCGAGACCTTCAGCCACTCGATCCTGGCCCAGTTCGAGATGCGTTTCCGCAAGGTGCGCATGCCGTTCGTCGACACGCCCGAAAAAGCGCACATCGCGGTGGGCAAGATCAACGAGGCCTTCTACGCGGAAGGCGTGCAGCCCATCGTCTTCACCACCCTGGTCAACCAGGAGTCGAACAAGGCGATCCGCCGCGCCAAGGCCATGATCCTGGACATGTTCCAGACCTTTATCGAGCCGCTGGAAAAGGAACTCGGGCTGAAGTCCACCCATGCGATCGGACGTTTTCACCAGAACGCGGACACCGAGGCCTACCAGAACCGCATCGAGGCGATCAACTTCTCGCTCGCGCATGACGATGGCCAGTCGCACAAGAACCTGGCCGAGGCCGACATCATCCTGGTGGGCGTGTCGCGCAGCGGCAAGACCCCGACCAGCCTTTACCTGGCCATGCAGTACGGGCTGAAGGCGGCCAATTACCCGTTGATTCCCGACGACTTCGAGCGCGGCAAGCTGCCTACCGCACTCTACGCGTTCAAGAGCAAGATCTTCGGGTTGTCGATCAACCCGCAGCGCCTGGCCGAGATCCGCAACGAGCGGCGCCCGGGCAGCAAGTACGCCGCGCCGGAAAACTGCCGCTACGAGGTCAACGAGGCCGAGGCCATGATGCGCCGCGAGGGCATCAAGTGGCTGTCGTCCACCCACAAGTCGATCGAAGAGATCGCCACCACGATCCTGCAGGAGATCAAGGTGGACCGCGACAGCAACTATTGAGTCAGGCTGACGCCGCGCGGCGGGCGCGCAGGCCCGTCAGTGCGGCGAAGTGGTGGCAGGCTTAACCAGGGCGGCGCTGCCGCACCGCTTCGAACAGGCAGATCGCCGTCGCGGCCGCCACATTCAGCGATTCCAGCCCGCCCGGCTGGGGAATGCCCACCGTGCGGCTGACCTTGGCCATCCATTCCGGGCTCACGCCCGCGCCTTCATTGCCGACCACCCAGCCTACAGGTGCGCGCAGATCGGTGTCGAACACGGCTGCCTGCGCGTGCGAGGACGTGGCCAGCAGCGGCACCGCCAGGCGCGGCGCCAGCATGTCGAGCGTGCAATGCTCGACAATGTTCAGGTGGAAATTGGCGCCCATGGCGGCCCGCAGGGTCTTGGTGGACCAGGCGAAGGCACTGCCCGTGACGAGGAAGGCGTGCTGGATGCCTGCGGCCGCGGCGCTGCGCAGGATAGAGCCGACGTTGCCTGCATCCTGGACGCCGTCCAGGATGATGCAATCGGTGTCGATATGCGACGGCAAGTGGCCGGAGGGCGTATCGATGACCAGCATCAGGTCGATGCCGTTGACCACGCCGGCGATCAGATCGAACAAGGCATCCGCCAGCAGGACCACGCGCTCGGGCTCGATCTGCCTGAGCAGCTGCGCCACCTCGGCATGATCGTAGTGCCGCTCCGACACCACGCACTGCACCGGCTGGCCCAGCGCGTCCAGGTAGGCTTGCGCCAGGTGCACGCCATCCAGCACCGACTGCCCCGCCTTGCGGCGTGCATGCGTGGAACCAGTCAGTGCCTTGAGGTGCTTGAACAGCGCGTTTTCGCGCGACGTGACGTGTTTCACTGTAGCGGCTCCGGGAATGCTGGCGCCGGGATGGCGGCCACGGGCGCGATCCGCCCCATCGCGATGGCTTCGCGCACGGGCGCAAACGAGCGCCGGTGGTGCGGCGTGGCGCCGAACTCGGTGAGCGCGGCCAGGTGCTGCGGCGTGCCGTAACCGGCGTGGGCATCGAAGCCGTACTGCGGGTATGCGGCATGCAGCACCAGCAACTCGCGGTCTCGCGCCACCTTGGCGAGGATGGAAGCCGCCGAGATGGCCTGCACCTTGGCATCGCCTTTCACGATGGCCTCGACCGCAAAGCGCACCTGCGGGCAGCGGTTGCCGTCGACCTGCACCAGGTCCGGCTCCAGGCCGGAATCAGCCAGGCCATGCACGGCACGCTGCATGGCCAGCATGGTGGCATGCAGGATGTTGATCGTGTCGATTTCTTCCACCGAAGCCTGGGCGATATGCCAGCCCAGGGCGCGCTCGCGAATCTCGTCGAACAGCGCCTCGCGGCGGCGCGCGGTCAGCACCTTGGAGTCCGCCAGGCCCTGGATCGGGCGGGCCGGATCCAGCACCACGGCGGCGGCATAGACCGGGCCGGCCAGCGGGCCCCTGCCCGCTTCGTCCACGCCGCACAAGTGGCGTGCCTGCGCGGCGGTGCCGGCCAGGTCAAAGCCGAGCTGGGCCGCATCGCCCTTCGCGGTGGCTGTGGGTCGGCGCGCCATTACACGCCCCTCCGCTGCCGGATCAGGTCGGCGACCACGGCCGAAGCGATCTCGGCGGTATTGCGTTTAAGCGTCTGGTGCATCTGGGTGAAATGGTCCCGCAGGAACGCGGTATTGCCTTCGTCGTTCAACTGCAGCAGCGTCTCGCGCGCCAATGCCTCGGGCGTGGCGTCATCCTGCAACAACTCGGGCACGACAAAACGCCCGGACAGGATGTTGGGCAGGCCCACATACGGCAGATAACCCTGCCGCTTCATGATCTGCGCGGTCAGCCAGGGCACCTTGTACGAAATCACCATGGGCTTCTTGTACAGCGCGGCCTCCAGCGTGGCGGTACCGCTAGCCAGCAGGATCACGTCGGCGGCTTCCATGGCCAGGTGAGACTGCCCGTCGACGACGGTCAGCGGGATCTGCGGATACTGCTGGTGCAGGCCCGCGACGATCTCTCGCAGCGGCGCGCTGGCAACCGGCAGCACAAAGGCGAGATTGCCGTCCATGCTGTGCATGCGCGCCATGGCCGCGAAGAAAGTCGCGCCCAGGTTGCGCACCTCGGACTGCCGGCTACCGGGCAGCACGGCCACCACGCGCGGCCCGGCCGGCAGGCCAAGCTTCTCGCGGGCGCCCTGCGTGTCCGGCACCATCGGGATCACGTCGGCCAGCGGATGGCCCACATAGGTGGCGGGAATCCCGGCGCGGGCGTAGATCTCCGGCTCGAACGGAAACAGGCACAGGATGTGGTCGACCGCGCGCGCGATGGTGCGGATGCGCCCGCCGCGCCAGGCCCAGATCGACGGGCTGACGAAGTGCACCACCGGAATGCCGGCACGGCGCAGCGGCACTTCGAGCCCGAAGTTGAAATCCGGCGCGTCCACGCCGATGAAGCACAGCGGCGGCTGCGCCAGCAGCTTTTCCTTGATGGCGCGGCGCGTGGCGAGAATCTCGCGCAGCGAGCCCAGCACCTCCACGTAGCCGTTGACCGAGAGGGTGTCCATCGGCCATTGCGACTCGAACCCCTGCGCCATCATGCGGGGGCCGCCGATGCCGGCGTAGCTCACTTCACCGAGGCGGGCCTTGAGCCCGCCCATCAGCAGGGAGGCAAGCAGGTCGCCGGAGTTCTCGCCAGCCACCATGGCAATGGTGCCGCGATTGCCCGCACCCGCCGCAACCGGCGTGGCCTCCATGGCCGGTAGGACACCATCGACCATGGCTGTATCCGGCTTCAGCGCACAATGCCGCGCTGCGTGGCGGCAATGAAGTCGAGGAAATCCTGCAACGCAGCCGTGGCGGTGCCTTCGGCCTGCGCAATCAGTTGCGCGATCTCGTTGCGGGCGGCTTCAAAGCTCAGGTCGGACTTGTACAGTACCTTGTAAGCCTGGCGCAGGGCCGCGATCTGCGCGGCGTCAAAGCCACGGCGGCGCATGCCTTCCACGTTGATGCCGTGCGGCGTAGCCTTATTGCCGCCCTTGTCGCCAGCGGCGATCACGAACGGCGGCAGGTCCTGCACCAGGGCAGAGGCGCCGCCCAGCATGGCGTGCGCGCCGATGCGCACGAACTGGTGCACCCCGCTCATCCCGCCAAGAATGGCCCAGTCGCCCACCTGCACGTGGCCGGCGATCTGCGCGTTGCTGGAGAACACCGTGTGATTGCCCACCTGGCAATCGTGCGCGATGTGCACGTAGGCCATGATCCAGTTGTCGTCGCCGATGCTGGTCACGCCCTGGTCCTGCACCGTGCCGGTGTGGATGGTGGTGAATTCGCGAATGGTATTGCGATCACCGATCACAAGCCGGGTCGGCTCGTTGCGGTACTTCATGTCCTGCGGCGTGCCGCCCACCGAAGCGTAAGGCCCGATGCGGTTATCCGCGCCAACGGTGGTATGCCCTTCGATGGTGGTATGCGCGCCCACCTGGGTACCGCTGCCAAGGCGCACGTTGGGACCCACGATGGAAAACGGCCCGACGGTCACGTCGGCTGCAAGCTCGGCCTTCGGGTCAACCAGTGCGCTGGGATGGATTTGCGTCATGCGTCCTGTCCTATGGTCTGAGATGAAAAGATTGAACGGTCAACACAGTGAGCCAAATACGTCCAAGACCTGCCCAGGGCGTAGCCCCGAAGGCAGGTTTCTTAGTCGGCTTGTTTGACGGTGCACATCAACTCAGCTTCACAAGCCACCTTGTCGTCGACGGTGGCAAATGCCTTGAACTTCCAGATGCCGCGGATATAGCGCTCGACAGATACCGTCATGTGCAGCTGGTCGCCCGGCGTCACGACCTGCTTGAAGCGCGCGCCGTCGATGCCGACCAAGTAATACAGCGAGTCTTCCTTGCGCTCTACGTCTTCGCCGAAGGTCAGCAAGCCGGCCGACTGCGCCAGCGCTTCGAGGATCATCACACCCGGCATTACGGGGTGACCCGGGAAATGGCCCTGGAAGTACGGCTCGTTCATGGTGACGTTCTTCAGCGTTTTGATACGCTTTTGCGGCTCCAGTTCAAGCACGCGGTCTACCATCAGGAACGGGTAACGATGCGGCAGCAGCTTGAGGATCTTGCGGATGTCGATATCGACGGCGTTCATGGTTTTTTCTCTTCGGTATGCTGGATAGATTTGCCGGCGTCCTGCCCTTGCAAGCGCTTCTCGAGCTGGATCACGCGATCGCGCAATTTGCTCAGGCCTCGCAAGGTGGCTGCGGTGCGTTCCCACTCGCCATGCGGCTGGACCGGGAACACGCTGGTGAAATGCCCGCCGGGCTTGGAAATGGATTTAGTGATCGAAGTGCCACCGGACACCGTGGTGCGGTCGGCAATGTTCAGGTGGCCGGCAAAGTTGGCAGACCCCCCGATCACGCAGAAGCGCCCGACCTTGGTACTGCCGGCAATCGCTGCGCATCCCGCGATCACAGTATGCGCGCCCACCCGCACGTTATGCGCGATCTGTACCTGGTTGTCGAGCTTGCAGCCGTCCTCGATGACCGTGTCGGCCATGGCGCCGCGGTCGATGGCGGTATTGGCGCCGACCTCGACGTCATTGCCCAGCACAGCGCGGCCGGTCTGGGGAATCTTGACGTACTCGACGCCAGCCGGGCCAATGTCCGGGGCAAAGCCGAAGCCATCCGCCCCCAGCACCACACCGCTGTGCAGTATGCACCTCATGCCCACTACGCATTGGTGATAGACCGAGACATTGGCGTAGATCAGCGTGTCATCGCCAATCTGCGCCCCGGCGCCGACAAAGCCGTTGGCCAGGATACGCACCCGCTCGCCTAGCCGGGCCCCACTCTCGATCACCACGTTGGGGCCAATAAAGCAGGACGCCGGCACCACGGCATCGGGCGCCACGCTGGCGCGCGGGTCGATGCCGGTACGGTGGTCGGTATTGGCACGGCGATCGAACCCCTGCGCGATTCGCGCAAAGCACACGTAGGGATTGCGTGCCACCAGCCAGTTGCGGCCGTCGGCCTGCCCTTCGGCGCGAATGCGCTCCAGGTCGGTCGCCGACACAATCACGGCGCCGGCGCCGGAGGCCAGCGCCTGCGGCAGGTACAGGGGATTCGAGAGAAACGAGAGCTGGTCGGGACCGGCCTGGTCGAGCGGCGCGAGGCCGCGCACGGCGAGGTCGGGATCACCCACAACCTGCGCGCCGGTATCGGTGGCGAGCTGACCCAGTGTGGGTGTTTGCATGGCAGTACTTCCTTGGACGGCGAAAACTGGCAGCTTACTTGCTGCCGGCGTTCAACGCTTTCATCACATCGTCGGTAATGTCGATGCGAGGATTGACGTACACGGCCTCTTGCACGATCAGGTCGTACTTGCGCTGCTCCGCAAGCTGACGGATCACGCGGTTGGCGCGCTCGAGCACCTGGGCCAGTTCCTCGTTGCGGCGCTGGTTCAGGTCCTCGCGGAATTCACGTTGCTTGCGCTGGAATTCGCGATCGAGATCGGCCACTTCGCGTTGACGGCGCTGGCGGTCGGCATCGGCCAGCACGGCGGTGTCCTTGTCGAGCTTGTCGGCCATGCCCTTGATCTTCTGGGCCATGTCCTGCAACTCGCGGTCGCGCTTGGAGAACTCCTGTTCCAGCTTGACCTGGGCCTGCTTGGCAGGCACCGAATCACGCAGGATACGCTCGGAATTGACCGCGGCGATGCGCGCTTCCTGCGCCGTGGCGGGCGCGGCTGCCAGCAGCGCACCAACCGTCAGCGCAGCCGCCGTCAGGCTTTTGATCAGTGGGAATGTTGTTTTCATGAATCCGTTCCTCAATCTTCTATCTTCTATGCCCGATCAGAACGCAGTACCGATCTGGAACTGGAAGCGCTGCACCTTGTCGGTCTCGTCCTTCTTCAGCGGGAAGCCCACGCTGATCTTGAGCGGACCGATCGGCGAGAGCCAGGACATGCCCAGGCCCGTCGAATACTTGAGCTGGCTGAACAGTATCGGGGCCCCTTCCTCGTACACGTTACCAAAGTCGAAGAAGGTGAACAGGCGCAGGGTCCGGTCCACGCCAGAGCCCGGCAGCGGGAAGATGAATTCGACGTTGCCGATCATCTTGGAAGCGCCACCAATCGGGTTGCCGTTCTGGTCCTTCTTGCCCAGCGTACTGGTCTGGTAGCCGCGAACCGAACCGATACCACCGGCGTAGAAGTTCTTGAACACCGGGAACGGCGTGTTGCCATAGCCGTGACCGTAAGCCACTTCACCGTTGAAGGCCAGCGTGAAGGCCTTGGACAGCGGATAGAAATATTGCTGCTGGGCACTGGCGCGATAGTACTGCGTATCGCCGCCGGGCACGCCCACTTCAAGGTTGACCTGCGTGTAGGGTCCCTTGGTGGGGACCAGCGCGCTGTCGCGGCGATCGCGGGCCCAGCCGATCGTGAACGGGAAGTTGTTGATCGGATCGCCGCTCGACTTGCCGATCTTGTTCAGCCACTGGCCGTACTGGATCGGCGTGTTCGGCGAAATGGTCACCTGGGTGCGCTCGTAGCCGATACCGAAGAACACGGTATCGGTTTCCGTAAACGGCACGCCGAACTTGACGTTGCCGCCTTCCGATACGATCTTGTAGTCCTGGTCACCGGTGTAGTACAGCGGCCGCGACGTACGGTAGTAGATATCGGTTGAGCGGCTGATGCCGTCCACCGTGAAATACGGGTCGTACTGCGTCAGCGAGATCGTGCGGAAGGACTTCGCGGTGTTCACGTCCAGGCCCAGGCTGGTACCCGACCCGAACACGTTGTCCTGGCGCAGGCCGGCTTGCAGCACCAGCTTGTCCGTGGAGGAGAAGCCCAGGCCCAGGCTGATCTGCCCGGTCGGCTTCTCGGTCACGTTGACGTTGACATCGACCTGGTCGGGCGCGCCGGGCACGTCCTCGGTGGTGATGTTTGTGTCGGTGAAGTAGCCGGTACGGTTGATACGGGCCTGCGATTGCGTCAGCTTTTCGCTGTCGAACCACGAGCTTTCCATCTGGCGCATTTCGCGGCGCACCACTTCGTCGCGCGTCTTGCTGTTGCCCACCACGTTGACGCGGCGCACATAGACGCGACGGCCAGGATCGACCATCAGGGTCAGCGCGACTTCACGCTTTTCCTTGTCGATCTGCGGCTGCGGGTTGATGGTGGTGAACGCGTAGCCGTAGGTGCCCAGCAGGTCGGTAATGGCCTTGGTGCTCTGGGTCAGCTTCTCGGACGAGAAGACCTCGCCCTTCTGCAGCTTGAGCAGCTTTTCCATCTCGGCCTGCTTGCCGAGCAGCTCGCCCGCCAGGCGGATATCCGACACCTTGTACTGGTCGCCTTCCTTGATGTTCAGCGTCAGGAAGATGTCCTTCTTGTCCGGCGTGATCGACACCTGCGTCGATTCGATGGCGAACTCGAGGTAGCCACGGTTCAGATAGTACGAACGCAGTGCTTCCAGGTCGGCGGTGAGCTTCTGCTTGGAATACAGGTCGTTCTTGGTGTACCAGGACAGCCAGTTCGGAGTCGACAGCTGCATTTCATCGCGCAGCGTGCTTTCCTTGAAGGCCTTGTTGCCGACGATATTGATCTGGCGGATCTTGGCCACCGGACCTTCGTCGACATTGAACACCACCGACACGCGGTTGCGGTCGACCGGGGTGATCGTGGTCTGGACGTCGGCGGCATAGTAGCCACGCGCCACGTACTGACGCTTGAGCTCCTGCTCTGCCTTGTCGATCAGGGCCTTGTCGTAGTACCGGGCCTCGGCCACGCCCACCGCGCGCAACGAGCGGCGCAGGGTGTCCTTGTCGAATTCCTTGATGCCGACGAATTCGAGCTGGGAAATGGCGGGACGTTCTTCCACCTGGACCACCAGCACGCCGTCCTCGGAACGGATCTGGACGTCCTTGAAGAACCCGGTGTTATACAGGGCACGAATGGCGTCCGCGCCCTTGTCGTCGCTGAAGGTTTCGCCGACCTTGACCGGCAGGTAGCCGAACACCGTACCCGGCTCGACCCGCTGCAGGCCCTCGACACGAATGTCCTTGACGACGAATGGCTCCGCGGCCCAACTCACTGGGGTCCAGGCTGCGATGATGGCACTCGCCAGCACGCCCAGCGAGATGCGCTTATGTCTGATCAATCTTGATCCCCTCTTTGATTCCATGCAGGATTGGGCTCCGATGCTTCACGGGGCTGCGCTTTGGCTCGGCAGGCGCGGGGTGTCAGTGACACCCGCACGCCGCAGCCGGCAACCTATGTCTAGCCGCGCGCTAAAAACAGCCGGCTGACATCGTTGAACAAGGCGAGCGAAGTCAGGAGCAAGACGCAGGCGATGCCGACCTTCTGCAGCACAGCCTGCCAGTGGTCTGGTACGGGCCTGCCAGTCAAAAATTCAACGCAATAATACAGCAAATGCCCCCCATCCAATACCGGAATAGGTAACAAATTCAATACACCGAGGCTAACACTGACCAACGCCAGGAAGCCGACAAAGGGCTGCCAGCCGAGGTGGGCGGCGCGCCCCGCGTAGTCCGCCACGGTCAGCGGGCCGCTCAGGTTCTGCAGCGAAGCCTGCCCCACCAGCATCTTTCCGAGCAGCTTGAGCGAGAGCGCGCTGGTGCTCCAGACCTGCCCGACCGCGCGGCTCAGCGCCTCGACCGGCTGGTAGCGCACAGTTTCCATCTCGACCGCCTGGCTCAGCGCGGCGCCCAGCTTGCCAGTGGCGGCGGCTGCCGCGCTGGCGCCCTGCGCCGCGGGAACCGTATCGAGCTTCACGGGCACATCCAGGCGCCGGCCCTCCCGCTCGATGCCAAGCGTGACCTCGGCGCCGGGCTGCGCCCTGACCCCGCGGATCAGTTCGCCAGCCTGGGTCAGCGGGTGTCCTTGCCAGGCCACCACGCGATCGCCCTGGCGCAGGCCGGCGCGTTGCGCAGCGGAGTCCGGCAGGACTTCAGTGATCGTCACCGGCCCGCCCTTGAGGGCCAGCCCCAGGGTGGCAAGCGGGTCTTGTTCGGGATTGCCGCCGGTATTCGGCAACCGCGGCAGCTTCACATCGCGCTCGGCGCCATCGGCAGCGCGCACGTGCAGCACCGCGCTGGCGTCGCCAAAGCCCTGGGCGAACACGGCCATGCGCAGGTCGTTCCAGGAACGCACCTGCTCGGTCTCGCCATTGGCCTGCAGCGCCAACACGCGGTCGCCCTCGCGCAAGCCCGCCGCAGCCGCGGGGGTGCCGGCAGGCGGCGCCGCGACGATGGGCGCGGCCTCGCGCATGCCGCCGGCAAACAGCACGAAATACAGCACGATGGCCAGCGCAAAGTTGGCCAGCGGACCAGCCGCCACAATCGCGAAGCGCTTGGCCACCGGTTGCCGGTTGAAGGCGCGTGGCAGGTCCGCGGGATCGAGCGGCGCGTCATGGCCCGGATCGCTCTCCCGCTCATCGAGCATCTTGACGTAGCCGCCGAGCGGAATCGCGGCGATGGTCCACTCGGTACGGTCCCGCCCCTTGGACACCCAGCGCACCAGCGGCCGCCCGAAGCCGATCGAGAAGCGCAGCACCTTGACCCCGCATAGGCGCGCGGCCAGGTAGTGACCCATTTCATGGAAATAGATCAGGATGCAAAGGGCGGCGACGAAAGCAATTACGGTTTGCATGGCAGGCAGCTTGTCGTCAGGGGCTGGAACGCCCCGATGGCACAAAGTAGACGCCGGGCACGAGGCCCGGCAACCGGTGCGCCAGCCTCGGCCGGTGCGCCGCTATTGTCGCCGATCCCGGCCGCACCGCCACCGGCGTCAGCACGAACGCGCGCTTTCCAGCAAGGCGCCAGCGCGGCGGCGCGCATCCTGGTCGATGTCCATCACGCCTTCCAGCGTGTCGACACTGCCCGGCGAGGCCTGCGTCAGCACCTGCGCCACGATGCGCGCGATGTCGGTAAAACGGATCCGGCCTTGCAGGAACGCCTCGACGGCAACCTCGTTGGCGGCGTTCAGGATGGCCGGGGCCACCCCGCCCGCCCGCAAGGCGTCGAACGCCAGGCCCAGGCAGGGAAAACGCGCCAGATCCGGGGTTTCGAAGGTCAGCGCGCCGGCACGGGTAAGGTCCAGCGGGGAAACGCCCGCGTGCATGCGCTCGGGATAGGCGAGCCCGTAGGCGATCGGCGTACGCATGTCCGGGTTGCCGAGCTGGGCCAGCACCGAGCCGTCCGCGTAGGACACCATCGAATGCACAATGCTCTGCGGGTGAATCAGCACCTCGATGCGGTCCGCCGGCGCGGCGAACAACCAGTGCGCCTCGATCACCTCCAGCCCCTTGTTCATCATGGTGGCGGAGTCGACCGAGATCTTGCGGCCCATCACCCAGTTCGGGTGGGCGCAGGCCTCGTCCGGCGAGATATCGTGCAAGGTGGCCGGGTCCCGAGTCCGGAACGGGCCGCCGGAAGCCGTCAGCAGGATCTTGGAGACGCCCGCGCTCAGGCGCGGATCGTCCGCCGGCAGGCACTGGAAGATGGCATTGTGCTCGCTGTCGATCGGCAGCAGCGTGGCGCCGTGCTCGCGCACGGCATCCATGAAGAGCCGGCCCGACATCACCAGCGCTTCCTTGTTGGCCAGCAGCACGCGCTTGCCCGCCCGCGCCGCGGCCAGCGTGGGACGCAACCCGGCGGCGCCGACGATGGCGGCCATCACCGAATCGGCCGCGGGATCGACCGCCACCGCTTCCAGGGCCGCTTCGCCATAGCCCACCTCGGTTTTGATGCCGTCGGCACGCAGCAGCGCCTGCAGCTCGCTTGCGGCCTGGGCGGTGCCTACCACAGCGTGCGCCGGGCGGAACTCGCGGCACTGCGCCGCCAGTTTGTCGACCTGCCGGTGCGCCGTCAGCGCATGGACGGCATAGCGCTCGGGGTGGCGCTTGACCACATCAAGCGTACTTTCCCCGATCGAGCCGGTGGCACCCAGGACGGTAATACGACGCATATCAGATCAACTCAAAGATAGATGGCCAGCAAGGCGGCCAGCGGAAACACGGGCAACAGCGCGTCGATCCGGTCGAGCACGCCGCCATGGCCGGGCAACAGCCGGCTACTGTCTTTCATGCCAACCTGGCGCTTGAGCAACGACTCGAAGAGATCGCCGACCACGCTGGCGACCACCAGCAGGGTCGACAGCAGCGCCACGACGGCCAGGCCCTTATGGTCGGCCATGCGAGAGAACCAGGTCGGGGAAAAAGCTTGGGTAGCGGCCAGCCCGAGTGCGATCAGCAGCACCACCAGCCAGCCGCCGATGGCGCCTTCCCAGGACTTGCCCGGGCTGATGGTGGGGGCAAGCTTGCGCCGCCCGATGGCCTTGCCGACGAAATAGGCGCCGATATCGGCCGCCCAGACCAGCACCGCTACTGACAGCAGCACCCCGATGCCCAGCTCTCGCAGGATCAGGGTGGCGTGGCCGAACGCGGGCAGCATGAACAGGCCGAGAATGGCGCCCAGCAAGGTAAAGGACGGGCTCGCCTGGCGCACGCCGCGCGCCAGCAGCACCACGGCGACGCCCCAGCAGGCCACGCCGATCTGCAGCAGGCGCGTCAGCGCCTGGCGGTCGGCGGCGTCATGCCAGCCGATCAGGGCAACCAGGCAGGCCACCGCATAGACATAGGGCCAGAAGCCGCGCAGCCCGATCAGGCGGCCGAATTCCCAGCCCGCCAGGACGACGATCACCGCCACCAGGCCGGCCAGCGCCGACGGAGGTGCCAGAAACAGGATCGGCAGGATCAGCAGCAACAGGCATACGGCGGTGATGACACGGGTAAGAAGCATGCGCTGCGGGATTCCGGTGAAAAAATGGAAAACGGGCTTCAGGCGGTGCCGGAAAGGCCGGGTGGTGCCACCACTTGCGCGCTGGTACGACCGAAGCGGCGCTCGCGCTGCCGGTACGAGGCAAACGCCTTGTCGAGCTCGGCGGGGCTGAAATCCGGCCAGAACACGTCGGTGAAATAGAGTTCGGAGTAGGCCAGCTGCCACAGCAGGAAATTGCTGATGCGCTGCTCGCCACCGGTGCGGATGAACAGGTCCGGCTCGGGCGCGTAGGCCATGGCCAGGTGCGGCGCGAGCATGGATTCGTCAACGGACTCCGGATCGAGCATGGGCGAGCGCGCCAGCATCTTGCGCATGGCCTGGAGCAGATCCCAGCGGCCGCCGTAATTGGCGGCGATCGTCACCGTCAGGCCGGTGTTGTTGTCCGTGCGGGCCTCGGCGTCGGCGATCAGCTGCTGGATACGCGGGCTGAAGCGACTCAGGTCGCCGACCACCCTCACCCGGATATTGTTGGCGTGCATCTTGACCACCTCGCGGCGCAACGCGGTCATGAACAGCCGCATGAGGAACGAGACTTCGTCCGCCGGGCGGCGCCAGTTCTCGGAACTGAACGCGAACAGGGTCAGGTACTGCACGCCACGCGCGGCGCAGGCCTCCACCACGGCCCGGACGGCATCCAGGCCACGGCTGTGGCCGGCTACGCGTGGCAGGTGCCGCTTGGTCGCCCAGCGGCCGTTGCCATCCATGATGATGGCGACGTGGCGGGGCACATAGGTAGAGTCGGGGACGCTGAGCGTGGAACTGATGTGATGCATGATGGGAAACGGTACCGGACACAGCGGCGGCTGGCAAGCCGCCGCATCAAGCGTCACACCGTCATGATCTCCTTGTCCTTCTCGGCGACCATCCTGTCGATCTCGGCAACGAACTTGTCGGTCAGCTTCTGGACATCGTCCTGGCCGCGGCGCTCGTCGTCCTCGGAAATGGCTTTGTCCTTGACCAGCTTCTTGAACTGCTCGT
The DNA here is from genome assembly GCF_058802485.1 of Cupriavidus sp. GW822-FHT02D05. NCBI lineage: Bacteria > Pseudomonadati > Pseudomonadota > Betaproteobacteria > Burkholderiales > Burkholderiaceae > Cupriavidus > Cupriavidus sp. GW822-FHT02D05. The sequence goes on from NZ_JBXAOE010000005.1 coordinate 197,988, forward strand.
TGGCATCCCGGCGCAGGTTGCGCACGGCGATCTTGGCGCCCTCGGCCTCGCCCTTGACGACCTTGGCGAGTTCCTTGCGGCGCTCTTCGGTCAGCATGGGCATGGGCACGCGGATGGTCTCGCCCATGGTCGACGGGTTCAGGCCCAGGTCCGCGTCGCGGATGGCCTTCTCGATGGCGCTGACCATCTTCTTTTCCCAAGGCTGCACGCTGATGGTGCGCGAATCGGCCAGGCCGACGTTGGCCACCTGGCTGATCGGCACCGGGGAGCCGTAGTAATCCACTTGCACGTGGTCGAGCAGACCGGTGTGTGCACGACCAGTGCGAATCTTGGCCAGGTCGGCCTTGAACGCTTCAATGGTCTTTTGCATTTTCTGCTCGACGCTCTTCTTGGTGTCGGCGACGCTCATCTTTACCTCCGAAAACGGGTAACCATGATCCTGGACGGCGGGATCGAAAATGAATCATTCTACTCTTTGCCGGCACGCGCGCCACCTTCGGCGGCAGCGCGCCAGCGCCTGGTGCAGCACTTATACGTGCACCAGAGTACCTTCGTCTTCGCCCAGGATTACGCGTTTGAGCGCACCCGGCTTGACGATGGAGAACACCTTGATCGGCAGCTTCTGGTCGCGGCACAGGGCGAATGCCGTGGCATCCATCACCTGCAGGTTGCGCGAGATCGCCTCGTCAAAGGAGATGGTGGTATAACGCGTGGCGCTGGGGTCCTTCTTGGGGTCGGCGGTGTAGACGCCGTCCACCTTGGTCGCCTTGAGCACGATCTCCGCGCCGATTTCCGCGCCGCGCAGGGCCGCCGCGGTATCGGTGGTGAAGAACGGGTTGCCGGTGCCGGCGGCGAAGATCACCACCTTACCCTCCTCCAGCTGGCGGATGGCGCGCGGGCGGATGTAAGGCTCGACCACCTGGTCCATGCGCAGGGCCGACTGCACGCGCCCCACGATGTCGGCGTGGCGCATGGCATCCTGCAGGGCCAGCGCATTCATCATGGTGGCCAGCATGCCCATGTAGTCAGCCGTGGCGCGGTCCATGCCCGCCGCCCCGCCGGCCACGCCGCGGAAAATATTGCCGCCACCGATCACCACCGCGACCTGGACGCCCAGCCTCACGATCTCGGCGATGTCATTGACCATGCTTTCGATGGTGGAGCGGTTGATGCCGAAGGCATCATCGCCCATCAGGGCTTCGCCGGACAATTTCAGTAGGACGCGCTTATAGGCTGGCATATTGATCCCCGGAGCTGGTTCGGCTCGTTCTGTTGAGCCGGAAATTTGAAGGCAGGCGGCACGGATCGGCGTGCCGCCGCTATAAAAGCCGGTTTTCGGGGTGGCCTGGCTCCGGCACGGCAACAGCGCGATAACACACGAAAAACTCGCGTTCAAAGCGCCCCTGGGGCACGGCAGGTCAGACGACTGCGGAAACGGGCTACCAAGCCCGCGCCGCACGGGTAAGCGCGGCGCGGTCATTTGTGCCGAGGGGCACCTTGCGGTGCCCCTCGGCATTATACGGCGACCGGTGGGGCACCCTACCGGGCACCCTGGCCGCCAGGACTTCAGGCCTTTTGGGCAGCTGCCACTTGGGCGGCCACTTCAGCGGCGAAGTCGTCCTGCTTCTTCTCGATGCCTTCACCGACCACGTACAGGGTGAAACCCTTGACCGTGGTGTTGGCGGCCTTGAGCATCTGCTCGACGGTCTGCTTGTCGTTCTTCACGAAGGTCTGGTTGAACAACGACACTTCCTTCAGGTACTTCTGCACCGAGCCCTCGACCATCTTGGCGACGATTTCGGCCGGCTTGCCCGATTCGGCAGCCTTTTGCTCGGCGATGCTGCGTTCCTTGGCGATCAGGTCGGCGGGCACGTCGGCGGACGACAGCGACACCGGCTTCATCGCGGCAACGTGCATGGCCACGTCCTTGGCGGCGGTTTCGTCGCCGTCGAACTCGACCATCACGCCGATGCGGGTGCCGTGCAGGTAAGCAGCCAGCTTGCCGCCATTGGCATAGCGGGCAAAACGGCGGATCGCCAGGTTTTCGCCGATCTTGCCGATCAGGGCGGTACGGGTGGCTTCCACGGTCACGCCGTCGATTTCCAGCGCCGACAGCGCAGCCACGTCGGCCGGGTTCTGCTTGGCGACCAGCTCGGCGACCTTGTTCGAGAACGCCATGAAGTCGTCGTTCTTCGACACGAAGTCGGTTTCGCAGTTCAGTTCCACCAGCGCGCCGGTGGTACCTTCGATGAAGGACACGACCACGCCTTCGGCGGTCACGCGCGAAGCGGCCTTGCTGGCCTTGTTGCCCAGCTTGACGCGCAGCAGCTCTTCAGCCTTTTCCAGGTTGCCTTCGGCCTCGGTCAGGGCCTTCTTGCATTCCATCATCGGCGCGTCGGTCTTCGCGCGCAGTTCTGCCACCATGCTTGCGGTAATTGCCGCCATTTGTCACTCCTTGAATGGTTCGCCCCGCCCTACCCCGCCGTCGATGTGGCGCGATCCGGGACCGGAGGTAAGTTCAACTTCACCCGCGCCAGATCATGCCAGGGGCGGATGACAACAATTCGAAAAAAGGGGGCGTAAGATTCGCCCCCTCGGTTGCCGGAAAACCCCCGGCTGCGCGCAGCGCCCCGGCCCAGGGGCCGGTTGGCTAGCGATGATGTGTCAGCTTGCGATGCGCGCGGTACGGGGTCCTCTCGGCAGCAAGCCTTTAGGCTTCTTCGACTTCGACGAAATCGTCGCCGCCGCGTGCGGCTTCAACCACGTCCTGCACGGCGTTTGCACGGCCTTCCAGGATCGCGTCGGCCACGCCGCGCACGTACAGGGCAACTGCCTTGCTCGAGTCGTCGTTGCCCGGGATCACGTAGTCGATGCCTTCCGGCGAGTGGTTGGTATCGACCACGCCGATGACGGGCACGCCCAGCTTCTTGGCTTCGGTCACGGCAATCTTGTGGTAGCCGACGTCGACCACGAAGATGGCGTCAGGCACGCCGCCCATGTCCTTGATGCCGCCGATGGACTTTTGCAGCTTGTCCATTTCGCGCTCGAACATCAGCGCTTCCTTCTTGCTCATGGTTTCCAGCGCGCCAGCTTCCTTGGCGGCTTCCATGTCCTTCAGGCGCTTGATCGAGATCTTGACGGTCTTGAAGTTGGTCATCATGCCGCCGAGCCAGCGGGCATCGACGTAAGGCATGCCAGCGCGGCCTGCTTCTTCAGCCAGGATCTCGCGCGATTGACGCTTGGTGCCCACGAACAGCACGGTGCCGCGGTTTGCTGCCAGTTGACGCACGTACTTCAGCGCGTCCTGGAACATCGGCAACGTCTTTTCGAGGTTGATAATATGGATCTTGTTGCGATGGCCGAAGATGTACGGAGCCATCTTGGGGTTCCAGAAGCGGGTTTGGTGGCCGAAGTGGCAACCGGCTTCCAGCATTTCGCGCATGGTAACGGACATGAAAAATCTCCAAAAGGGTTAGGTCTGAAGTCCGCCCCGACATTCCTGAAAAGGAACACCCCGGATGGACGGACTCGCAATTTCAATAACTTTGTATTTAATAAGCGCAAGGCGCCTGCCAAATACCGTAGCACTACCGCAGCACAGTAGTGACTGCCCAGCCCGCCAGCCGCTGCCCGCAAGGTCCAAGGTCACATCGACCTGCCAGGTAGCCGCAAGAAGGCTAGCCAGCGATTGTAGCAACAAAATAGGACTTCGCTCAAGGGGCCACTTGCCATGAAAAGCAGGCGGCTGTAGCCGGCGAAGCCCGTTTTCGGCTGCGGTTGGTGCCCGATGGTGCGATAATCCCACTTTCAGATTCAATTTGAGGCGCAGCCCGTGGCTTCGCCGCCACTTTTGCGAGCAGCATGAGCATCCATATCAAGAACGCCGACGATATCGCCCAAATGCGGGTAGCCTGCCGGCTGGCCTCCGAGGTCCTCGACTACATCACGCCCTTCGTCAAGCCGGGGGTCACCACCGGCGAACTCGACCGGCTGTGCCACGCCTATATGCGCGATGTGCAGGGCACGGTACCCGCGCCACTGAATTATGCGCCGCCCGGCTACCCCCCCTTCCCCGGCGCCATCTGCACGTCGGTCAACGACGTGATTTGCCATGGCATCCCGGGCGAGCGCGTGCTGAAGTCCGGCGACGCGGTGAACCTCGACATCACCGTGATCACCAAGGAAGGCTACTACGGCGACACCAGCCGCATGTTCATTGCTGGTGAGGGCTCGATCCTGGCCAAGCGCCTGGCGCAGATCACTTTCGAATGCATGTGGAAGGGCATCGCCCAGGTGCGCCCCGGCGCCCGCCTCGGCGATATCGGCCATGTGATCCAGGTCCATGCGGAAGCGGCCGGCTATACCGTGGTACGCGAGTACTGCGGCCATGGCATCGGCAAGAACTTCCACGAGGACCCGCAGATCCTGCACTACGGCCGCCCCGGCACCGGCATGGAAATCCAGGCCGGCATGATCTTCACGATCGAGCCGATGGTCAACGCCGGCAAGCGCGATATCCGCACCATGCCCGACCACTGGACCGTCAAGACGCGTGACCGCAGCCTGTCCGCGCAGTGGGAGCACACCATCCTGGTGACCGAGACCGGCTACGACGTGCTCACCGTCTCCGCGGGCACGCAGGCGCCGCCGTCGTTCGTCACTGATTCTGTTGCAGCCTGACGCTACGGGCGCCAAAGTTGGCGCCCTTCTTGTTTCAGCTGTCCCTTCGATGCCCCAAGCCCTAGCCATGGACGCCACGCCGGAAATCATCCTCGCCACCCGTGTTCGCGATCAGCTGAAAGCCGACAAGCAAGCCGTGTTCGCGGACTTCAACGCGCACGGCCATGTCGGCCACCTGCTGACGCGCCTGCGGCGCGCGGTCGATGCCGCGCTGGTCGAGGCCTGGCGCGGCCTGGGCCTGCCGGACGACAGCGCGCTGGTGGCGGTGGGCGGCTACGGGCGCGGCGAGCTGTTCCCGTTTTCCGATGTGGATGTGCTGCTGTTGCTGCCATCGGAACCCGACGAGGACACCACCTCCAGGCTGGAGAAATTCATTGGCCTGTGCTGGGACCTGGGCCTTGAAATCGGCTCCGCCGTGCGCACCGTGGACGACTGCATCCGCGAATCGCGCCAGGACGTGACGATCCAGACGTCCTTGCTGGAAGCGCGCCTGCTGACGGGCAACCGCAAGCTGTTTGCCGAGCTGCAGACGCGCTACCAGGCCGACCTGGACCCGCGCGCCTTCTTCCAGGCCAAGCTGCTGGAAATGCGCCAGCGCCACGCCAAGTACCAGGACACGCCCTACTCGCTCGAGCCCAACAGCAAGGAAAGCCCCGGCGGCCTGCGCGACCTGCAGGTGATCCTGTGGATGACCAAGGCCGCGGGGCTGGGCGACAGCTGGAAGGAACTGTTCGAGCGCGGGCTGCTGAGCGAGCGCGAAGCGCAGGAACTCGCCCGCAACGAGCGCCTGCTCAAAACCATCCGCGCGCGGCTGCACCTGGTGGCCGGGCGCCGCCAGGACGTGCTGGTGTTCGACCTGCAGACCGCGCTGGCCGAGGCCTTCGGCTACCGCCAGAACAATAACAAGCGCGCCAGCGAGCAGCTGATGCGCCGTTACTACTGGGCAGCCAAGGCGGTCACGCAGCTCAATATCGTGCTGCTGCTCAATATCGAGGCCATGCTGTTCCCCAGCGAATCCAAGGTGACGCGCGTCATCAACGAGCGCTTCGTGGAACGCCAGGGCATGCTCGAGATCACCAGCGACGATCTCTACGAGCGCGAGCCCCACGCCATTCTGGAAACCTTCCTGGTGTACGAGCGCACGCCGGGCGTCAAGGGCTTGTCGCCACGCACGCTGCGCGGCCTGTACAACGCCCGCACGGTGATGGACGCGAGCTGGCGCAACGATCCGGTGAACCGCCGCCTGTTCCTCGCCATCGTGCAGGAGCCGCAGGGCATCACCCACGCGCTGCGCCTGATGAACCAGACCAGCGTGCTGGGCCGCTACCTGATCAACTTCCGCCGTATCGTCGGGCAGATGCAGCACGACCTGTTCCACGTCTACACGGTGGACCAGCACATCCTGATGGTGGTGCGCAACATGCGCCGCTTCGCCATCGTCGAGCACACGCACGAGTTCCCCTTCTGCAGCCAGTTGATGGCGACCTTCGACCGCCCCTGGGTGCTGTGGGTGGCGGCGCTGTTCCACGACATCGCCAAGGGCCGCGGTGGCGATCACTCCAAGCTCGGCACGGCGGATGCGCGGCGCTTTTGCAAGCAGCACGGCATCGAGCGCGAAGATGCCGACCTGATCGCCTGGCTGGTCGAGCATCACCTGACCATGAGCCATGTCGCGCAGAAGCAAGACCTGACCGATGCGGACGTGATCCATGCCTTCGCCCGCGTGGTCGGCACCGAACGCTACCTGACCGCGCTCTACCTGCTGACCGTGGCCGATATCCGCGGCACCAGCCCCAAGGTGTGGAACGCGTGGAAGGGCAAGCTGCTGGAAGACCTCTACCGCATCACGCTGCGCGTGCTGGGCGGCGCGCGCGTGGACCCGCACTCGCTGTGGGCGCAGCGCAAGGACGACACCATTGCGCAGCTGCGGCTCAAGGCGTTTGACCCGGAACTGGGCAAGCCATTGTGGGCCCAGCTCGACGTGGCCTTCTTCCTGCGCCACGATGCGCGCGACATCGCCTGGCTCACGCGGCACCTGTACAACAAGGTGGACAGTCCGGTGCCGGTGGTCAAGGCGCGCCTGTCGCCCGCGGGCGAAGGCCTGCAGGTGGCAGTCTACGTCAAGGACCAGCCCGACGTGTTCGCGCGCATCTGCGGCTACTTCGAGCGCAAGAGCTTCTCCATCCAGGAAGCCAAGATCCACACCACGCGCCACGGCTATGCGCTGGATACGTTCCAGGTGACCGACCCGGGCATCAGCAGCGATGCCAGCGGCAACTACCGCGACATCATCGCGCTGGTGGAGCACGAACTGGCCGAGCGCCTGCAGCAGCAAAGCACGCTGCCGGAACCCGCCCAGGGGCGGCTGTCACGCCAGTCGCGCAGCTTCCCGATCAAGCCGCGCGTGGACCTGCGCCCCGACGAACGCGGCCAGTACTACCTGCTTTCCTTGTCGGCCAACGACCGCACCGGCCTGCTGTACGCGATCTCCCGCGTACTGGCCAAACATCGCACCTCGGTGCATACCGCCCGCATCAATACGCTCGGCGAGCGGGTGGAAGACGTTTTCCTGGTCGATGGCAGCCGCCTCGCCTCGGATAACAAACTGCAGTTACAGCTTGAACAGGACCTGCTGGCGGCGCTGGCCATCTAGGCCGGACGCCCCACATAGAAGATATGACCGATAGCAATTCGCCCAAGCGCAAGACGCTGGGCATCAAGACCGCCGCGCCCGAGGGCAATGCCCGCAAACCCGCCGCCACCCGGCCGGTGCGGGTGTCCGACCTGAACCGCGGACGCGTGCGCGCCGTGGTCGACGGCATCAAGCAGGCACAGGAACGCGCCGGCGGCCGCAAGAAAGCGCAAGACGCTGGCCAGCGCCCGCCGCGCGGCCCGCGCACGGGCGAAGGCCAGGATCGTCCGCGACGCTTTGGCCCGGGTGAAGGCCAGGATCGGCCCCGCCGCTTTGGCGGCGACAGCAGCGACCGCCCGCGCAATTTCGGCTCCGGCGAAGGCCAGGACCGTCCGCGCCGTTTCACCCCGGGCGAAGGCCAGGATCGGCCTCGCCGCTTTGCTGGCGAAGGCAACGACCGCCCGCGCAATTTCGGCTCCGGCGAAGGCCAGGACCGTCCGCGCCGTTTCACCCCTGGCGAAGGCCAGGATCGCCCCCGCCGCTTTGCTGGCGAAGGCAATGACCGTCCGCGGCGTTTCGCCCCAGGCGAAGGCCAGGACCGTCCCCGCCGCTTTGCCGGTGAAGGCAATGATCGTCCACGCAATTTCGGCCCAGGCGAAGGCAACGATCGTCCACGCCGCTTCAGCCCCGGCGAAGGCCAGGACCGTCCGCGCCGCTTTGCGGGCCAGGGCGACGACCGCCCTCGCCGTCCCGCTCACGGTGGCGACAATGACCGTCCGCGCCGCGCCGGCGATGCCGGCCAGCGTGACTACCAGGGCGCCCGTGCGGAACGTACGGAACGTGCCGCACCCGTACAGAACGCGCCCCAGCCCAGCTCGGATGGCCTGGTACGCCTGTCCAAGCGGATGTCGGAACTCGGCCTGTGCTCGCGCCGCGAAGCCGATGAATGGATTCCGCGCGGCTGGGTACTGGTCGACGGGCAGCCCGTCACCGAACTGGGCTCGCGCATCAGCCCGGACGCCAATATCGAGATCCACCAGGCTGCACGCTCCGAGCAAGGCGAACGCGTGACCGTGCTGCTGCACAAGCCGGTCGGTTACGTGTCGGGCCAGGCCGAAGATGGCTATGAGCCCGCCGCCGTGCTGTTCGCGCCGGAAAACCAGTGGGAGCTGGACCCCACCCGCAAGCGCTTTGCCCCGTGGCAGCGCAAGAGCCTGGCACCTGCCGGCCGGCTCGACATCGACTCCACCGGCCTGCTGGTGCTGACCCAGGACGGCCGCGTTGCGCGCCACCTGATCGGCGAGGATTCGACCGTCGAGAAGGAATACCTGGTGCGGGTGAGCTGGGATTCGCCGGAAGGCCTGGTCGAGCGCGACATCTCGCACGTGTTCCCGGTGGAACTGATCGAGAAGCTGCGCCACGGCCTGTCGCTGGATGGCGAAGCGCTCAAGCCGGCCAAGGTGAGCTGGCAGAACGAGGAGCAATTGCGCTTCGTCCTGCGCGAAGGCAAGAAGCGCCAGATCCGCCGCATGTGCGAACAGGTTGGCCTGCGGGTCGTGGGACTGAAGCGCGTGCGCATGGGCCGCATCGTGCTGGGCGACCTGCCGGTGGGCCAGTGGCGCTTCCTCGGCGCCTTCGAGAAGTTCTGAGCGCCAGGCGAAAAAGCAAGCTGGCGGCCGCCATGGCCACCAGCGCGCATCTGCCGAGCCGCATACTCACCGGCTCGATCGCATGATGCCACGCGCCGTGCCATTGCCAGGCACGTGGCACTCGACACCCTAGCATCGCTTGCCCGGTCTGGCCGCCGGGACAAACCCAGCGGCCTCGCATAGCCAATGCCTCAAGCCATGCCTCAAGCGGGCGCCCTGCCCTGCGCCAATCGCTTCACAGCCGCGGCGCACGGCAAGCCGCGCCGTCCGCATTGGCCGTCTCCGCCAGCCCGAACACTGCCTTGGCGCCGCATTGCGAGCCAAGCATCCGGTGCTGGTTGTGCCCGACGCCTACCACCTCGAACGCCTGGTGGCGCACCGGCGGGCGCTGGCTGCCCATCGGCGCGGCAAGGTACTGCGCGTAGCGCAGGTAGCCGCGCGCGCGCTCCAGCCGGGTCGGGCCTTCGGCCTCGGCGCCGCAGGCCTTGTCGAGCACGCGGTGGTTGGGGTCGTTATCTTCCGAGCCCACAAGGTAGGTCACCTGGCGCTGGAGATAGCGGCGGAACAGCGCATCGCCGGTCGCACCGCGCGCATAGGGCACCATGTCGCGCATGCCGTAGCGGTATTTGTCGTAGTCCGCGCAAATGGCCGTGTCATAGGGCGCAAAGCCCTTGCCGCGTGGGCGCTCCGGCGTGAAATACAGATACGACGAAGGATTCGCCACTACGTAGCGCAGATCGATGCCGCCCGCGCGGATACGCTCGTCGACATTGTTCAGCACCGCATAGCGATGCACCAGTTGCGCGCCACCGGAGTGGCCGGCCACCGTCACGCGGGTCACCGCCGGAAAACGGGCCTTGTTGGTCACCATGCCGACGAGATCGTCCAGCACCTGCAGCGAGCTGACCGAGAACGGCGGGTTGACCGCATCCTCCCCGCTCATCCAGCCCTGCACGCTCCATATCGGCATGCCGTCGAAATGCTTGCCCTTGGCCGCATCCGGCGTGCCGGGAAAGTTCGGCGCGATGAGCAGCACCTCGTCGGGATTGCGCCCGGTTTGCTTGAGCAGCGCCGCGCCGGCCGCGAAGTAGTCGTCGCCGTTACGCTGCAGCCCGTGCTGGACGAAGATCACCTCGCGGATACCGCGCAGGTCCGCGTCCAGCGGATGGTTGGCGTAGACCGGAAAATCGTAGGCGCCAGCGCCCGCGCCGAGCCTGACCCGCTGCCATTGGGGCGCGGCAGCTTGCGCCGCCGTGCCGGGCGCCGGTGCGGCCTGCTTCGCGCTCGCGGCACTGTCCACGCCCGGGGCGGCGCAGCCAAACTGGGCCGCCGCGGCTAGCGCAATCAGTGCAATCGATGCGCAATGCGCAAGGCGAAGTGTTTTCATGTCCTGTCTCCCGGTGCTCGATGCGGCGCGCCGCCTGGCGCGCGCCCGTGTTTTCGTTCGTAAAGCCGTGTCATCCTAGGCTCCCGCGACCTGGATGTAAAATATATGCCACAGTGGAAATACATATCGAAAAGATATGCCTTCTACAGCGCCCGGCCCGCAAAGACACCATGGAACTGAGACACCTTCGCTACTTTCTCGCGGTAGCCGAAACAGGCCACATCACGCGCGCCGCCGAGCAGCTCGGCATCCAGCAACCTCCGCTGTCGCAACAGTTGAAGGCGCTCGAGACGGAGCTAGGCGTGATCCTGTTCGAGCGCCAGCCGCGCGGTGTGGCGCTCACCGCCGCCGGGCACGCGCTGCGTACCGACGCGCTAGACATCTTCGCGCGCCTGGACCAGATGCGCCAGCGCATGCAACGCATGGCGCGCGGCGAGCAAGGCATGCTATCGGTCGGATTCACCAGCTCGGCAGCCGCGCATAAGCTGACGCTCGAGGTACTGCGCGCCTGCCGCCGCCGCTTTCCCGGCATCGCGCTCAAGCTCAGCGAGAACAACGCCGCCGAGGTCATCGAGCAACTCACCGCGGGCACGCTCGATGTCGCACTGCTGCGCGCGCCGGTGGGACGCCCCGAAGGCCTGCGTTTCGAGTTGCTGCTGGAAGAGGAAATGGTGATCGCGCTGCCGCTGGACCATCCGCTGCTGCGCAAGCGCGGCGCGCCGGCCCACGCAGCGGCCCAGGAAGCCATCTCGCTGCGCGCGCTGGCAGACGATGCGTTCATCCTGGTGCGGCGCCCGGGCGCGCCGGGCATGTATGGCGATCTGCTGAAGGTGTGCGAGCGGCTGGGCTTCACGCCGCGCGTGGGCGCTGAAGTCGAGCGCATGCTGAGCAACCTGAACCTGGTAGCCGCCGGCGCCGGCGTGACCGTGGTACCGGCCTCGATGGCCGGGCTCAACCCGCACGGCGTGGCTTACCGCCGCATGGAAGAAGCCGACCAGTTGCGCGCGCCGCTGACGCTGGCTTACCGGGAGCGAGACGACAATCCTGCCTGCGCGGCACTGGTCGCCCTGACCCACCGCATCGCGGCACGCCATCGCCGCCAGGGCAATCGCTGATCAGTCGTCGCGGGTCAGTCGTCGCCAGTCAGTCATCGCTATTCGGAGGCAGGTCGGGGAACAGCACATCGGTAAATCCGAAGCGCGTGAAGTCCGTCACCCGCATGGGATAGAGGATGCCCTGCAGGTGGTCGCATTCATGCTGCACCACGCGCGCGTGGAAATCCTCGGCCACGCGCTCGATGCGCCCGCCCATCAAGTCAAAGCCGGTGTACTTCAGGCGCGTGAAACGCGGCACCACCCCGCGCAGCCCCGGCACCGACAGGCAGCCTTCCCAGGCTTCATCCTGCTCCTCGCCAAGCGGCGTCAGCTCGGGATTGATCAGTACGGTCTTGGGCACGGTGGGGGCGTCGGGATAGCGCGGATTGCGGTCGAAGCCGAAGATCACCACCTGCAGGTCCACGCCGATCTGCGGCGCGGCCAGGCCAGCACCATTGGCGTGATCCATGGTGTCGAACATATCGTCGATCAGGATGCGCAACTCGGGCGTGTTGAAGCGCGTGACAGGGCGCGCTACCTGCAGCAGGCGCGGGTCGCCCATCTTGAGAATGTCACGGATCATGCTTGATCTCCGGTATTAAGCTCGGCCAGCAAAGCCAGCAAGGCGGCCTCGTCCAGCACGGGCACGCCGAGCGCCTCGGCCTTTTCCAGTTTGCTGCCGGCTTCCGCGCCAGCCACCACATAGTCGGTCTTCTTCGACACCGAGCCGGCCACCTTGGCGCCGGCCGCTTCCAGCTTTTCCTTGGCGTCTTCGCGCGACAGCGTGGGCAGCGTGCCAGTCAGCACGAACGTCTTGCCGGCCAGCGGCGCGGGCGCGGCGCGCTCCGCCGGCTCGCTTTCCGGCCAGTGCACGCCGGCTGCACGCAGTTGCTCGATGACTTCCACATTGTGCGGCTCGGCCAGGAAGTTGGCGATGGACTGCGCCACCACCGGCCCCACGTCGTTGACCTCCAGCAAGGCGGCCTCGTCGGCTGCCAGCAGCCCATCGAGCTTGCCGAAATGCTTGGCCAGGTCCTTGGCCGTCGCTTCGCCCACATGGCGGATGCCAAGCGAGAAGATAAAGCGGTTGAACGTGGTCTCGCGCGACGCCTCGATGGCTGCCACCAGGTTGGTGGCCGACTTGTCGGCCATCCGGTCCAGCGCGGCCAGCTTGGCGACGCCGAGCTTGTAGAGATCGGCCGGCGTGTGCACGATAGCCATGTCGACCAGTTGCTCGACCACCTTGTCGCCCAGGCCTTCGATATCCATGGCGCGGCGCTGCGCGAAATGCAGCAGCGCCTGCTTGCGCTGAGCCGCGCAGATCAGCCCACCAGTGCAGCGCGCGATCACCTCGCCTTCCAGCTTCTCGATGTGCGATCCGCACACCGGGCATGCGGTGGGCATGACGAAGGCGCGTGCGTCGGCGGGCCGGCGCTCCGGCACCACCGCCACCACTTCGGGAATCACGTCGCCCGCGCGCCGCACAATCACGGTATCGCCGATATGCACGTCCTTGCGGCGGATTTCGTCCTCGTTGTGCAACGTGGCATTGGTCACCGTCACGCCGCCCACGAACACCGGCGCCAACCGCGCTACCGGCGTGATGGCGCCGGTGCGGCCAACCTGCACCTCGATGTCTTCAACCACCGTGGTCATTTCCTGGGCCGGGAACTTGTGCGCCAGCGCGAAGCGCGGCGCGCGCGACACGAAGCCAAGGCGCTCCTGCTCGGCCAGCGCATTGACCTTGTACACCACGCCGTCGATGTCGTAGGGCAACGCCGCGCGCCGCTCGCCCACGCCGCGATAAAAGCTCAGCAAGCCGTCCGCGCCCCGCACGACTTCGCGCTCCGTGCAGACCGGCATGCCAAACCCGGCGAACCAGTCGAGCATGGCGCTGTGCGTCTCGGGACGCGGCGCGCCTTGCAGCTCGCCCAGCCCGTAGGCAAAGAACGACAACGGACGCTTGGCGGTGATGCGTGGATCCAGCTGGCGCAGGCTGCCGGCGGCGGCATTGCGCGGATTGACGAAGGTCTTTTCCCCGGCCTCGGCCTGCCGCGCATTGAGCTTGTCGAATTCGCGGCGATACATGAAGACTTCCCCGCGCACTTCCAGCACCGCCGGCAAGGCCTCAGCTTCCCCGCGCAAGCGCAGCGGAATCGCCTTGATGGTGCGCACGTTGACGGTCACGTCCTCGCCGGTTTCGCCGTCGCCGCGGGTGGCGGCCTGCACCAGCCGGCCGGCCTCGTAGCGCAAGGACATGGCCAGGCCATCGAACTTCAGCTCGCAGGCATACTCCACCGCCTCGGCGGCGCTGAACAGGTCAGCCGCGCCCTCGGCTGGGGCGGCACGCCCCAGCCCCTGCGCGCAACGACGGTCGAAGGCCAGCACATCCTCATCCTCGAAGCCGTTGTTGAGCGACAGCATCGGGATGGCGTGGCGCACCGTATCGAAGGCCGACAGCGGCTGGCCGCCCACGCGCTGCGTGGGCGACTCAGGTGTCAGCAATTCGGGATGCCTGGCCTCGATATCCTGCAATTCGCGGAACAGCGCGTCGTACTCGGCATCGGGCACCGACGGCGCATCGAGGACGTAGTACTGGTAATTGTGGCGCTCCAGCTCGGCGCGCAGCCAGTCGGCGCGCGCGGCGGGAGAATCGCTGACAGGCGCGGGGGCTTGCGCCGCCGCACCTTCTGGTTTGGTGCTCATGCTGAAGGGCTGAATCCGTTGTCGTCGTTATCGTCGATGCCGAACTGGCGTATCAGAGACTGAACAAACGTAGCGTCACCGGCGAGCCCGCGGGCATGCCGCGGGCTTCCAGCTTGTCGTAGAGTGTTTGAAGCTGGCCGAAGATGGCGACGAAGGACGATTCGCTCAACGGCCGCATATTGTCGTCGACCAGTTGCGCGCCCATGCGCTGCGCCAGGCTGTAGCCGTACTCGCACACGGTCTTGAACGGCTTGGTCGCCTGCGCCGCGGACGGCACATCGAGCAGCAGCGTGATCTGGCGGCCGGCCTTGGCCGTGAGGTCATCGCGCAGGAAGTTGGTATCGCCGAACTGCAGCGTAAACAGCGCCCGCTGCACGCCCTCGGCGTTGGCCTGATAGCGCGTGAAGCGAGTGCCGTCGCGCGACAGGACCAGCCCGTCCTGGGTCGCCACCGTCTGCACATAAGCGGCCGACCACGGCGCGCCGTCGGAGATCACGTTGACGCCAAGCTGCACATCGCAACTGGCGGCAAACGCATCCAGCTCGCGGCCGTTGGCGACCGTCTCGGTCATGTCGGGCAGATCGGCCGAGGCGTCGAGCGCTTCTGCCAGCGCTTCCACCGCATTGATGAACTCCGAAAACTCGAGCGCATTGAGCGCGCCGCCGCGGTTGGCAAGCTGCACCGCTACCTGCAGGTCTTCGTACTGATGGCCGGCGGTGACCGGCTCCCAGGCATTGGCTTCGCTGCGTAGGCCTTCGATGTGCACCTGCTTGGTCCCCGCACGGCGCAGGCGGCCGGTGAGCGGCAGGATGCGATCGCCCGAGCTTTTGCGCTCCAGGTGCAGCGGCACGATGCAGTCGATCAGCGGATCGATGACGGCCGGTGTGGGCTGGCCATCGAGCGCAACGGGCTCCAGCTGCGCTGCCTTGGCAGGCGCGGCCTCTTGCTTGGGCTTTATCTGTTCGGTTCGTTCCGCGTGCTCCGCATGTTCTGCGTATTCTTCATGGTCTGCAACGTCATGCGATTCGGCGGGCCCGGCAGACTCTCCCGCCTCCTCGGCATGCACGGGCTTGCCGGCAGCCGCATGGGGCGCATGGACCGACGACGGCGCCGCGGCAACGGCGACTTCATCCGCCAGGGCTTCGTCGGCATCGGCTGAGCTGGCGGCCATGCCAGCCGCCACGGCGGCGGCGTCCAGCGGCGAAGCCGACAACGTGGGCTCGCGCCGCTCGACCTGATGCTCGGGCAATGGCTCGTGCAGCTTGGCGCTGACTTCCGGCTTGACCACCGGGCTTACCACCGGCTCGCGCATCGGCGGCAGGTCGTCTTCGGGCTGCAGCGCGCGCGGGCGGCGCGCCTTGCGGATCTGCCACTGGTTGTAGGCGACTACCAGCAGCAGCAGGACAATGCCTGCAACGATCAGGGCGGTCTGGAGCGTCATGCTGCCTCCGCCATCGAGAGCGCTGCGTCCATATCCACGGCGACGATACGCGATACACCTTGCTCTTGCATCGTCACGCCAATCAACTGGTGTGCCATTTCCATTGCGATTTTATTGTGGGAAATGAAGACGAACTGGGTCTTGTCCGACATGCGCGCCACCATATTGGCGTAGCGCTCCGTATTGGCATCGTCCAGCGGCGCGTCCACCTCGTCGAGCAGGCAGAACGGCGCCGGGTTGAGCTGGAACATGGCGAACACCAGCGCGATGGCCGTCAGGGCCTTCTCACCGCCCGACAGCAGGTGGATGGTCGAGTTCTTCTTGCCTGGCGGCTGCGCCATCACCTGCACGCCGGCGTCGAGGATTTCGTCGCCGGTCATGATCAGCTTGGCTTGCCCGCCACCGAAGAGCGACGGGAACAGCTCGCCGAAGTGATGGTTGACCTGGTCGAAGGTCCCTTGCAGCATCGCGCGGGTTTCCTGGTCGATCTTGTGGATCGCGTCTTCCAGCGTGGTGATGGCGTCGATCAGGTCGGCCGACTGCGCATCGAGGAAAGTCTTGCGCTCGCGCGCCGCCGCCAGTTCGTCCAGCGCGGCCATGTTCACCGGCCCGAGCGCGTTGATGGCGTTGTTCAGGCGCGTGACCTCACCCTGCAGGTAGGAGGGCTTGAGATCGGGCGTGAGCTTCTCGGCCAGCACTGCCTCGTCCACCTCGGCGGTCGTCAGTTGCTCGCTGAACTGCTCCTGGTTCAGGCGCGCGGCCTGTTCCTTCAACTGGTACTCGGTGATGCGGTCGCGCAGCGGCTGCAGGCTACGCTCGGCGGCCAGGCGCTGGTCGTCGTACTGGCGCAACTGCGCCGACAGCGCATCGAGCTCGGTGCGGGCGAGCTGGAGTTTTTCTTCCTTCTCGGCACGGCGCTCCAGCGCATCCTGCAGGCCGGTGTGGGCGGTCTGCTCATTGATGGTTTCCAGCTCGACGCGGGCATCTTCCAGCGACTGGGCAAGACGCTCCGACTGGTCGCCCGCGGTCTGGATATTGCGGCGCAGCTCGTCGATGCGGTTAGCCAGGTTGCGCTCGGCGAACAGCGCTTCCTGCGCCGCGCGCTCGAAGTCGCGCAGCTGGTGCCGCGCCGATGACAGCTTGCTGTCCAGCGCCTCGAAGGCCATCTGGTGGTCTTCGTGCGTGGACTGCATCTCCGCCAGCGCGGCGTCGTGCTGCTCGAAGCTGGCTTCGGACTCGGCGCGGATGGCGCGCTGCTCTTCGATCTGCGCGGCGATTTCGGCCAGTTCCTCACGGATCTGGCCGCTGCGCGCGGCGTAGCGCTCCATGGCCTGCGACAGCTTGAGCACATCCATCTGCAGCGCGTGCACGCGGCGTGTGGCCTGCTCGCTGCGTCCGCGGGCCTCGGTGAGCGCGGCGCTGGCCTGGGTGTAGGCAGCCTCGGCGCGAACCGCCTGGCTCTTGGCTTCGTCGGACAGCAGCAGCTGGGCGCGCGCCTGCTTCTGCAGGTTTTCGATTTCCTGCTCGCGGGCCAGCATGCCGGCCTGTTCGGAATCGGCCGCATAGAGGTGGACCGAGCTGCGGCCCACCAGATGGCCCTCGGCCACGACGAACGACGCGCCTTCGGGCAGCGTGGCACGCTGGGCCAGCGCCGACGCCATGTCGGTGGCGATGTAGATATCGGCCAGCCAGTCCTGCATCACGGCCCGGATGCCGGGCTCGGTGATCTGCACCAGCGCCATCAGCGGACGCATGCCGGCGGGGATTTCCTGCGGGCGCGCGGCCGGCGGCGGCGAGTAGAAGGCCAGCTTGGCGGGCGGCGCGTCGGACAGGAAGGACTTGATCCAGTCCAGGTTGGAGACTTCGAGCGCGCCGAGCTTTTCGCGCAGCACGGATTCCAGCGCGCTTTCCCAGCCCGGCTCGATATGGAGCTTCTTCCACAGGCGCGGCAGTTCGGCCAGGCCGTGCTTGGCCAGCCAGGGCTGCACCTTGCCTTCGGTCTGCACGTTTTCCTGCAACTGCTTTAGCGCGGCCAGGCGCGCTTCCAGCGATCCGATCGCGGCGGCCTCGCGCTGCACGCGTTCCTGCGCGCTGCGGCGCTCGCCGTCCAGGCGCGGCACGCTGTCGGCGGAGTCAGCCAGGATGGCCTGCGCCTCTTCCAGCACGGCTTCCTGTTCGGCCAGCTCGGCGCGTTGCTCTTCCAGGCGGGTTTCATCGGGGCGGTCCAGCCCCTTTTCTTCCCCGGACAAGCGCTCGCGGCGTTGCTCCAGCTGCTGCAGCATCTGGTCGGCGCTGCGCTGCTGCGCGGCCTCCAGCTTGAGCGCCTGCTCAGCCTGCATGATGCTGGCGCGCTGCTCGTTGGACAGCACCTGGGCATCGCGCCACTGGGCTTCCAGCGTGGGCAGCTCATCGGTCTTGTGCGCCACGGCCTCCTGGGCTTCGATGGTGCGGCCTTCGGCCACCGCCAGCTCTTCCTCGGCCTGCGCCAGGGCATCGGTAGCCTGCTCGGCCTTGCCTTGCCACTGCTCGCGCTGCGCCGTCAGTGCGGCGATCTGCGCCTGCACGCGATTGCGCGACTCCACCACATAGCGGATCTCGGCCTCGAGCTTGCTGACCTCGGCATTGGCCTCGTACAAGCCGCCCTGCGCGGTGTGCATATTGTCAGAGGCGGCGTAATGCGCTGCGCGCATGGTCTCGAGCTCGGCCTCGACGTGACGCAGTTGCGCGGTTTGCGCTTCCAGGTCGATCTGTGCCTGCTCGATGGCACGCGTGTGCCGCTCCTGCTCGGCCTGGGCCTCGCGCTTGCGCAGCAGCCACAGCAGGTGCTGCTTTTCCTCGCCGTCGGACTGCAAGGTCTTGAAGCGCTGGGCCACTTCGGCCTGCCCTTCGAGCTTGTCCAGGTTGGTGCCGAGCTCGCGCAGGATGTCTTCCACGCGGGTCAGGTTCTCGCGCGTGTCGGACAGGCGGTTTTCGGTTTCGCGGCGGCGTTCCTTGTACTTGGACACTCCTGCGGCTTCTTCCAGGAAGATCCGCATGTCATCGGGCTTGGCCTCGATGATGCGCGAGATCATGCCCTGCCCGATGATGGCGTAGGCGCGCGGCCCCAGGCCGGTGCCCAGGAAGATGTCCTGGATATCGCGGCGGCGCACGGCCTGGTTATTGATGTAGTAGGAGGACGTGCCGTCGCGGGTCAGCACCCGCTTGACGGCGATTTCGGCGTATTGGCTCCATTGCCCGCCGGCGCGCCCCTCAGGGTTGTCGAACACCAGTTCGACGCTGGCGCGGCCAGCCTGTTTGCGCGCGGTGGAGCCATTGAAGATCACGTCCTGCATGGACTCGCCGCGCAGCTCGGAGGCGCGCGACTCGCCCAGCACCCAGCGCACCGCATCGATGATGTTCGATTTGCCGCAGCCGTTGGGACCGACGATGCCGACCAGTTGGCCGGGCACTTGAAAATTGGTGGGATCGACGAAGGACTTGAAGCCCGCCAGCTTGATCGAGGACAGTCGCACGGTTGGTCGTGGGGTATCTAGCGTAATGCAGCGTTCAGGAGAGCCGGGCCCCAACGAGAAGCGGGGCCGACGCGTGCCGGTTGCGCCCCATGCCTTCTCTCTTGTGCCCGATAGATGGCGCTAATCATACCATCGCGCCTTCGGCGTCCGGGCGCTTTCCGGGCTAAGCGCAAGCCATTTCCCCAAGGGAGTTTGGGCCGCTTCCGATACACCCCGTGCGGTTCACGCCCCACACTTGCGGCGATGCTGCCATGCGGCTAAAGGCCACCACCCTGCGCTTAACGTCGTCGCACTTCTTGGCACCGGCGGGAAACTTCCAAGGGTTAGTGCTAGTCTCTTATTGTCAGCGTGATCCTTGAGGCCCATTGCACCTGCCGCCCCGTTCCCGGCGCAATGGCTGCCTCCGGCCAACACGGAACCCGGCTTCGCGACCCTTCTGGGAGTGTCCAGCATGACCGCCTTCTTACCGGCGATATCCGACAGCAGCTTGCCCGGCCAAGATGCCGTGAATGTGCCCAAAACGCCACAATGGTCCTTGGGCGACATCGATTTCCAGGCCATCGACACCGCCCTTGTCCGGCCCGATCGGGAGTTGTTCTACCTGCTGGTGTCGGCGTCCTTTGTCGAAAGCGGCTCGGACACGTACGCCGGCAACCTGGCCAACTACTACGCCGCCAATCCCGAGGCCTCCGGCTGGCTGTCCGAACACTGGGAGGCGGAGGAGCTGCAGCACGGCCTGGCCCTGCGGCGCTACGTGGAACATGTCTGGCCCGAGTTCGACTGGGAGCGCGGCTATGCGCGGTTCTTCGACGAATACCGCCATACCTGCTCGATCGACAATTTCGAACCCACGAAAGCCCTTGAGATGGCAGCGCGCTGCGTGGTCGAGACGGGCACCGCAGCCCTCTACCGCTCTCTGGAGCAAGCCAGCGACGAGCCGGTGCTGCGCAACCTGACGCGGCGCATCGCTGACGACGAGGTGCGCCACTACAAGCACTTCTACCGCTACTTCAACACCTTCAACGGCGTGGAACGGCTCGGCCGCCTGCGCGTACTGGGCGCCTTGGTGCGCCGCTTGCTGGAAATCAAGAACGAAGACGCGGAGATCGCGCTGCGCAATGTGCTGCGCATCGAGCGCGGCACCGAGGATATCCCGCAACGGGACGTGCGCAAGCTCAACTCCCGGGTGAGCGCCGTGATCCGGCGCAACCTGCCGATCGAGATGACGGTCAAGATGCTGCTCCGCCCGCTGCACCTGCATGCCGGCGTGGAACGCGCCATCCGCAAGCCGCTGGTGGCGGTGGTGTCGCGGGCGATGCTTTATTGAGGCGCGGCGCCAGCTATTGCGGCTGTAGCGCCTGGTCCGCCGCACCGGCGGCATCGTTGCCGCGACGCGCCTTGGTGCGGTGCACCAGCCCCGACAAGGCGCCAGCCGCCACGATGCACAGGCCGCCGGCGGCCTCCTTCCAGCTCAGCGTCTCGGTCGCCAGCCACCACGACGACACCGCCGCGATCACGATCTCGAACAGCATCAGCAGCGATACCCGGTTGGCCGGCAGGCGCTGCAGTCCGTACTGGACCACCGAATTGCTCAGCACCAGCGTGGCGGCGAGGCCCAGCATCAGCGCCACGCCGCCCCAGCCGATCACCGGCGCCAGCGCCACACCGCCCGGCTCCAGCAACAGCGCGCACGGCAGGCCGACCGCGGTGCAGCCCACGTAGACCATCACGGTGCGCAGGCGCGCATCCATCTCCGGGTAAAGCTGCCCGGCCCGGCGCGACAGCACATTGTTGACGGCAAAACCCATGCCGCCGATCAGGCCGGACCATTCCGCCGCGTGCGTTGGCAGCGGCAGGCCCACTTCCGGCGTCCACAGCATCAGCCCCGCGCCAAACAGCGCCAGCACCACCAGCAGCAAGCCGGATGCCGACAGTTTCTCGCCCAGGAAGACGCGGGCAAACAAGGCCGTCCATACCGGCGTCAGGTAGAACAGCAGCAACACCCGCATCACATGGCCGTTGACGCTGCCCCATACAAAGCCGGCGTTGGTCACACCCGCCGCCAGCCCGATCGCCACGAACAGCCACGACCAGCGCAGGCCGCCCAGGTGGCGGGCGAAGGCCACCAGGGCGATCAGCGCGGCCATGGCGCTCACCAGCGCGGCTGCCGTCATGCCACCCAGCCCCCAGCCGGCGAGCAGCCGGTAGGGGAACCAGGCGATGCCCCAGACCGAGGCGCCCAGCAGGATGGACAAGGTGGATTTGAAGGCATGCGGGTCGGCCGGGGCCGAAGCGGTGGAAGTGACGGGCAGATTGCTCATGGGAAAACGGTTAAGGCTGCCACTTGGGCAGCCAGTCAGCATTCGGTATCGGAAAAGCACCGCGGCGCGACCGGGGCCGGTCGCGGACGGCCGGGGATAGGCAGGGACAAGCCGGCGCGGCGTGCCGGCAAGGCCTTGCCGGCACGCGGGAATGCGCGGCAATCCTTTATAATGACCGGCTTTGAGCTTGGCCCTACCGGCCTGAACCCGATCGTGAATCCCCGCCTCGACCTGCTCCAGCCCTATCCGTTCGAGAAACTGCGCGCGCTGCTGGCTGACGTCAAGCCAAACGGCGCGCTGCCCGCGATCAGCTTCGGCATCGGCGAACCCAAGCACCCCACGCCCGAATTCATCAAGACAGCGCTGTCAAACGCGCTGCAAGGGCTGGCGAATTATCCCACAACGGCCGGATCGGATGCACTACGACAGTGCATGGCCACGTGGATCCAGCGCCGCTACAACCTGCCGGCGGTCAATGCCGCCACCCAGGTGCTGCCGGTCACCGGCTCGCGCGAGGCCTTGTTCGCCTTCGCCCAGACCGTGGTCGACGCCAGCCAGCCCGGCGCGCTGGTGCTGTGCCCCAACCCGTTCTATCAGATCTATGAAGGCGCGGCCCTGCTGGCCGGTGCCACGCCGGTATTTGCAAACAGCGATCCGGCGCGCAACTTCGCGCCCGCTTTCGACCGCATTAGCGCCGAGACCTGGGCCAAGGTGCAGCTGGTCTTTGTGTGCTCTCCGGGCAACCCGACCGGTGCCGTGCTGTCGCTGGAAGACTGGCGCGAGCTGTTCGCGCTGTCCGACCGCCATGGCTTCGTGATCGCCTCGGACGAGTGCTACTCCGAGATCTACTTCAAGGAAGGCGAGCCGCCGCTGGGCGCGCTGGAAGCCGCGCACAAGCTGGGCCGTGCCGAAGGCGCCCATCCCTTCGAGCGCCTGGTGATGTTCTCCAGCCTGTCCAAGCGCTCCAACGTACCGGGCCTGCGCTCGGGCTTCGTGGCCGGCGATGCCGCCCTGCTGAAGAAATTCCTGCTATACCGTACCTATCACGGCGGCGCCATGAACCCGGCGGTGCAGACCGCCAGCGTGGCGGCCTGGAACGACGAGGCCCATGTGCGCGACAATCGCGCCGCCTACGTACGCAAGTTTGCCGAGGTCACGCCGATGCTGGCCGAGGTGCTGGACGTGGCCTTGCCCGATGCCGGCTTCTACCTGTGGGCGGATGTCTCGCGCACCGGCCTGTCCGACACCGAGTTTGCCGCGCGGCTGCTGGCCGAGCAGAACGTTACCGTGCTGCCGGGCAGCTACCTGGCGCGCGAGGCCGACGGCATCAACCCGGGCGCCAACCGCGTGCGCATGGCGCTGGTGGCCACGCCCGAGGAGTGCCTGGAAGGCGCGCGCCGCATCGTCGCCTTCTGCAAGTCGCTGGGCTGAAACCAGCGGATGCGGGCAAAGTGCACCGCGCCGCACACACCGTATTTTGTTGTAGACAACGATCAACCACTGAAAACACGCATATGACGCAAGCACTGCAAGCCCTGATCGACCAGGCATGGGAAGACCGCGCAAGCCTCTCGCCCAAGTCCGCCCCCAACGACATCCGCGAAGCCGTAGCCAACGTGATCGGCCAGCTCGACACCGGCGCCCTGCGCGTAGCCGAGAAGCAAGGCAAGGAATGGATCGTCAACCAGTGGATCAAGAAGGCCGTGCTGCTGTCGTTCCGCCTGGAAGACAACGCGCCGATGTCCGCTGGCGGCTTCGCCCAGTTCTACGACAAGGTCCCGACCAAGTTCGCCAACTGGACCGCTGACGACTTCGCCAAGGGCGGCTTCCGCGTGGTGCCCCCGGCGGTCGCCCGCCGTGGCTCGTTCATCGCCAAGAACGCCGTGCTGATGCCTTCGTACGTCAACATCGGCGCCTACGTCGATGAAGGCACCATGGTCGACACCTGGGCCACCGTCGGCTCGTGCGCCCAGATCGGCAAGAACGTCCACCTGTCCGGCGGCGTCGGCATCGGCGGCGTGCTCGAGCCGCTGCAGGCCAACCCGGTCATCATCGAAGACAACTGCTTCATCGGCGCGCGCTCGGAAGTGGTCGAAGGCGTGATCGTGGAAGAAAACTCGGTGATCTCGATGGGCGTGTACCTCGGCCAGTCGACCAAGATCTATGACCGCGAAACCGGCGAGATCCACTACGGCCGCGTGCCGGCTGGCTCGGTGGTGGTGGCGGGCAACCTGCCCTCCAAGGATGGCAAGTACAGCCTGTACTGCGCCGTGATCGTCAAGAAGGTGGACGCGCAAACCCGCGCCAAGACCAGCCTGAACGACCTGCTGCGCGGCGACTGATCTCGCCCGCTGCATCGAGGGGAGCGCCCCTGGCCCGCAAACGTGCGCGTGCACGGCCGGCCTGAACCGGAATGCCGGTTCAGAACGCTAACGCTCCCCTCACCCCTTTTTCCTTTTCCCTTTTCTCGCTCTCCAACGGTTCCCGCTCAATGGATACCGCCGCCGGCCGCCGCTGGCCCGCCCTTCGCAAGCGACTCATGGCCCTGGACCCGACCACTGTCACCACCGTTCTCTCGCTGCTGCCCACGATCCTCGAACAGGCCAACAAGACCATCGAGAAGATCAAGAAAGGCAAGCGCCGCGATGGCAGCGCCGACATGCCCGGCCAGGACGCGCGTGACCCTGCCGCGCGCATTGCAGAGCTGGAAAACGCCGCCATGCAGCAGGCCGAGGCCGTCAAGCTGCTGGCCGAGCAACACGCCATCACCATCGAGGCCCTGCGCCGCGAAGCCGCACGGCTGGACCGCCGGCTGCGCCGGATGACGGCGGTGGCCATGGCTGGTTTCGCGCTGGGCCTCGCCGGCCTGGTGGTCGCCCTCAACCTCTTGCTGCGCTAGCCCCGGCTGGCCCCGAATTCGCCATGACTGTCCTGCTCTACGGCATTCCCAACTGCGATACCGTCAAGAACGCCCGCACCTGGCTGGAATCCAACGGTGTGGATTACACCTTCCACGACTTCAAGAAGCAAGGCGTGGACGAAGCCATGCTGCGCGGCTGGCTCGCGCATGTGCCGCTCGCCACCCTGCTCAACCGCAAAGGCACCACCTGGCGCGCGCTGTCCGACACGGACAAGGCGCTTGCAGAACAGGAAGCCGGCGCGATTGCGCTGATGCAGCAAAGCCCGTCGCTGATCAAGCGGCCGGTGCTGGCCCACAAGGGCAGCGTCAGCGTGGGGTTTTCACCGGATAATTACGCCAGCCTTTTTTAAGCCCGATGGCAGCGCCAGGACATGCGCGCTGCCAGGACGCAAGACTCGAACCATGCACCCCGCCGGACTCCGGCGCCACGCGCCTCCTCGCTGCCACCATGAACCCCACCCTCGCCCTCACCGAAGACCTGATCCGCCGCCGCTCCGTCACGCCCGCCGATGAAGGCTGCCAGGCCGTGCTGGAAACCCGCCTGAAGGCGCTGGGCTTCGCCTGCGAAGCCATCGTCAGCGGCCCGGACGACTTCCGCGTGACCAACCTGTGGGCCGTCAAGCGCGGCACGCGCGGCCAGGACGGCAAGCTGCTGGCCTTTGCCGGCCACACCGACGTGGTGCCCACCGGCCCGCTGGAGCAATGGGGCTCCGACCCCTTCCTGCCCAGCCACCGCGACGGCAAGCTGTACGGCCGCGGCGCCGCCGACATGAAGACCTCCATCGCTGGCTTCGTGGTAGCTGTCGAAGAATTCGTGCAGGCCCACCCGGACCACGCCGGCTCCATCGCCTTGCTGATCACCAGCGACGAGGAAGGCCCCGCGCACGATGGCACCGTCAAGGTGGTCGAAGCGCTGAAGGCGCGCGGCGAGCGACTCGATTACTGCGTGATCGGCGAGCCCACCTCGGTCGACACGCTCGGCGACATGGTCAAGAACGGCCGGCGCGGCTCGCTCTCGGGCAAGCTCAGCGTCAAGGGCGTGCAAGGCCATATCGCCTACCCGCATCTGGCCAAGAACCCCATCCACCTGGCCGTGCCCGCATTGACCGACCTGGTGAACGAGCGCTGGGACGAAGGCAACGAGTACTTCCCCGCCACCAGCTGGCAGATGTCGAATATCCACGGCGGCACCGGCGCCACCAACGTGATCCCCGGCCATGTCACCGTCGATTTCAATTTCCGCTTCTCCACCGCCAGCACGCCCGACGGCCTGAAGGCGCGCGTGCATGCCATCCTGGACCGCCACCAGCTCGACTACGACCTGGACTGGACCCTGGGCGGCGAGCCCTTCCTGACCGCGCGCGGCGACCTTTCCGAAGCGCTGGCTGGCGCCATCGCGGCGGAAACGGGCATCAAGACCGAGCTGTCCACCACCGGCGGCACCTCGGATGGCCGCTTTATCGCCAAGATCTGCCCGCAGGTGATCGAGTTCGGGCCGCCCAATGCAAGCATCCACAAGATTGACGAGCACGTGGAAGTGCGATTTATCGAACCCCTCAAGAACATTTACCGTGGCGTGCTGGAACGCCTGATCGCCTGATCGCCGCGGACCAGAAAAAGACGTTATGGCAACCTCCTCCCCCCTGCTCACCGTGCGCGACCTGCTGCGCTTCGCGGTATCGCGCTTCACCCAGGCCAAGCTGTCCTTTGGCCACGGCAGCGCCAATGCCTACGACGAAGCCGCGTACCTGACGCTGCATACGCTGCACCTGCCGCTGGACACGCTCGACCCGTTCCTCGACGCGCGCCTGCTGCCCGAAGAAGTCGACGCCGTGCTGCAGGTCATCGAGCGCCGCGTGACCGAGCGCGTGCCCGCGGCCTATATCACCAACGAGGCCTTCATGCACGGCCTGCGCTTCTACGTGGACTCGCGCGTGATCGTGCCGCGCAGCTTCGTTGGCGAACTGCTGCATGAAGGACTGGAACCGTGGGTAGGCGACAGCGCCGAAATCGGCCCGGTGCTGGAGCTGTGCACCGGCTCGGGCTGCCTGCCCATCATCGCCGCGCATGTCTGGCCGAAGGCCCGCATCGATGCGGTCGACATCTCGCCGGATGCGCTGGCTGTGGCCCGCCGCAATGTGGCGGACTACAAGATGGAAGACCGCATCAGCCTGTATGAGGGCGACCTGTACGCACCGCTGCCCGCAGGCGCCAAGTACGATGTGATCCTCACCAACCCGCCCTACGTCAACGAAACCTCCATGCAAGCGCTGCCGGCCGAATACCAGGCCGAGCCGCGCATCGCACTGGCTGGCGGCGACGACGGCATGGACGTGGTACGGCGCATCATCGCTGGCGCCAAAGCGCACCTGAACCCGGGCGGCGCGCTGGTGGTGGAGATCGGCAACGAGCACGCCAATGTGGAGGCCGCGTTCCCCGGACTGGAGATCGTCTGGCTGCCGGTCAGCGCTGGCGAGGAACAGGTGTTCCTGCTGACTTACGAAGCACTGCCAGGTTGAAGGCGTGCACAAGACACGGCCGCAGATTCCTGCGGCCGTCTTTCTTCGCAATGGATGCCAGCCGCGACGGCCGGATAGTTCGCTCAGTCCCTCACCATCCCGCCAGCCCCTTCACCACCGCCTCCCTGACCTGCTCCACCACGCTCGCCCGCCAGTCGTCCGCATCCCCATAAAAGGCATGCCACATCGCCTGCCGAATCAAATTCCGCTGGCCTTCATCCGCCTCCGGGTGCAGGTGCAGCCAATGATCGCCACGTAATGCCTCCAACACCTCGGTAACAGGCAAGGTGCCGAACTCCAGCGCGATGCCGCTATACGCCAGCGTCGGCAACGTCTGCGGCGCGGCCACCCAGGCCATGCCGTTGAGATTGGCCGATGCCGACGAGCCATCGTAGATCGAGGTGACATTGCTGCCCCAGATAGCGCGCACCTTGCCGATTGCCTCTTCGCGGTCCGGCCCCATGTAAATCGGCTCACCGTAGCCCCAAGGCCCCAGGCCGGTATGCAGGTCGATCCAGCGCAGGGCTTCGCGCCCGGCGCCGAAGCGCGCCAGGATGCGGCGCAGCGTGTAATTGCTCCAGGTCGCCTTGTTGCCGCCGAAGAACAGCCCTTCGGGCGCCTGATACTGGCCCGCGCTCACCGCCGCCTGGTACCAGGGCAGGCCTTTCTCGGCCACCGCCTTCATCAGCGCGGCCTGGTCGGTCTCGGAGGGCGGCCAGTGCTCGGGCAGCAGCATGGGCGCCACCTCGGCATACGGCGCGTTGTCGGGCAGCGGCTGGGTGAAATCCATGAAATTGCGGTTGAGATCAACGTTGTCTTCGTTGACCCGGCGCATATGCGAGAAGCCGTAGGGATTGACCGCATGCACCAGCAGCAGCGCCACGCCCGCGCCGGCGCACGCCTGCAGCAGATCCGCGTCGCCCAGCATGGCGACCTGCGCCCCGGAGCCGCAGAAGCCTTCCACGCCGTGCATGCCTGAAGTCACCATGAGCACGCGCCCGGCCTCGGCGCCGCCCACCCAGGCGACATCCATGGCGAGTTCCTCGTCGGCGCAGCCGCGCTTGGTGGGATGGGGAAAATCGGTCAGGGTGCCGCCGGCAGCCTGGGCCGCGTCACGGAATTTCTGCCGGGCTTCGACATAACTGCGGGAAAAGCTGGTGTGCAAGGACATGACAGCAGATTTCGCGCTTGGCGAGGAGTGGGGGTGCCGCTATTAAACGCCAACTTGGCCGGCATTGCCATCCGAAGCCGCCCGAAGCCGGGCAGCTAGCCTTTGCCGCCCTTGGCGCCCTTCTCGTTCTTGGCACCCAAATCGCCCTTCTCGGCCTTCCCGCCCTTGGCGGCATCCGCCGGCACCGCCTCACGCAGCAACAGGGAGCGGAACGCATGCGGATGCATCTGGATGCCTGCCGCGGCGATCTGGGCGGCGGACAGCACCAGGTGGCGCGCCAGCCAGTCATGGATGCTGCGCAGGAACCGGCGCTGCTCGACGCGGTTGGACTCCTGGATCACGCGCTCCAGCTTGACGTGCGCAGTGTAGACATCGAGCAGGTTGATGGTCTTGAGCTTGGGCGGCGTGGTTGCGCTGCGCTCGATGGCGAGAATGCGCTTGACCTGGGCATCCGGCAGCTCGCCGGTCTCAAGGAAGGACTGATACACCGCTTCGAGCGCAGGAAAACGCACGGTGGGTTGCACGCGCGGCACGCCGGCCACCTTTTCCATGCGCAGCACGAGGTAACGAATGGCGGCTGTACGCCGCAGCGCGGCGTCGCTGGCCTTGCCTTGGCGGCCACCGCCCGCCGCGCCGCGGGAACGCGGAGCAGCCGGGCCGGTGGCCTCGAACTCGTCGCTGTCCGGCGCGGTCGCTTCGGGCACGGGCTGGCCGGCGTCCCGCTCGGTGTAGTCTGGCACCAGGTACAACAGGTCTGGCTCAGCAAGCACGGCCCGCGCGCAGGCCTCGCCAAAGGGGTACTCGTGGCCTTGCCCGTCGCGCAGGATAAAGGCCTGGCCGTTACCGAAGCCGTGGTGCCGCCCACGGCCGACCTGCTGCCGGCAGCGCGTGCCGGGCTCGACAAAATCCTTGCGTACGGGAGTCCAGCTCCCGTCGTTGACTGCGATCATGAATCTGCTTGTACCTGCCGTGATGAGTGCTGCAAAGTGGCTTATGGCTTGCGGGGCGCCGCCGGCGGCTGCCACCCGCCATTGTCCACCATGCGGCCAGCAGCGGCACAACCGGGCACAACAGGGCACAACAGGCCAGGGCGCAGCCTACTTCAGCATGAACGACATCGCCGACAGGCAGTTCAGCATGCGCACGGCCGCCTGCACCGAGGCGGCGTCGAATACCAGCGTGACGCCGTCCACGCGCTCCAGCGTGGGCCACTGGCAGAACAGGTCGGCGAACGCCGGGCTCTGGGTCTGCAGGCGGCAACGGATCGGGCCGTCGATCTTCAGGGGGCGCCCGTCCGCATTGCGCACCGCCACTTCGGCGGCAGCAGCGATGGCCTCGCGCGAGGCGGCCAGCGACAGCGTGTTGCCGCTGCCCTGCCCGCCGGCCTCCTTGGTCTGCACGTAGCGCACCCAGGGCATCAGCGGTCGGGTCTCTTCCACGAAGATATCGTCACCGCTGGCCATCAGCACCGGCACGCCGAATTCGCCCGCCAGGGCGCCGTAGATCCCGGCCTCGCCCAGCTCCTGGCCGTTGAGCCAGATGCGGGCGAACGCGCTGCTGTTGATGGTGTGGGCGAGGATCCCGCGGCTTTGCGCGCGGCCGTGGTAGCCGATCATGAAGACGCCGTCGCAGCCGTGCACCCCGGCCATCATGCCGAGGTAGCGCGGCTTGCCTAGCACCAGGCGCGCGCGCGGGTCGAGCTGATCCGGCAGCAGGTTGCGAAAGCCGCCGTGGGAGTCGTTGACCAGCACTTCGGCCGCGCCGCCCGCGAAGGCGCCCTGCACGGCGGCATTGGCTTCGGCCGTCATCCAGGCGCGGGCGCGTTCGTACTCGCCGTTGCCGGCGCGGGTCTGCTCGGGATGGAAAACCCCGGCTACGCCTTCGATGTCGGTGGAAATCAGGATCTTCATGGCTTGTGGGGATTCAGTTCGTCGGTGCCGCGCGCAGCAGCCATTGCGGCAGCTCGGGCATCAGTTCGCGCAGCGCGACACGCTGGTGCCCATCGCGGCCACGCACGGTTTCGGCCTGCCACAGCGCATGCAGGATGGCCTGCTCAACGCTGTCGGCGGCGGCATGGAACAGCGCATCGAGCCGGGTTTCATGCAGCATGGCCAGCGCCGGCATGGGCGCGCCGGCTTGCTGCGGCACGGTGTAGGCGGTGGAAAAAGCGAGCGCGATGTCGCCCGAGCCGTGGCCGAATACCGAGCCGGTACGCGCCAGGCCCGCCCCCGCGCGTCGCGACAGGCGGCGCAGCTGGCGGGCGTCGAGCGGCGCGTCGGTGGCGAGGATCATGATGATCGAGCCCTTCTCCGGCCCTGACTCCGCCGGCGTTTGCGTATGCGCCTGGAGCCGTTCGGCCAGCAAGCCGCCAAGGCGCGCGCCGGCCACGGTGAAGCTGGGCAAGGTGCCGAAGTTCGCCTGCACCAGCGCGCCCACATGGTATCCACCCACCTGGCGGGAGGCGGAGCCGATGCCGCCTTTCAGTCCGAACGACGACATGCCGCGCCCTGCGCCGACAGCGCCCTGCGCGAAATCCACGCTGGCCGCGGCGCAGGCTTGCGCATAGTGCGCCTCCTGCACGGCCATCGCCTGTATGTCGTTCAGGTAGCCATCGTTGCACTCGAACACCAGTGGGTTGACCGTTGGCCAGGCACGCCCGATCTCCGGATTGGCTGCAATGGCCTGCCGGATCTGCGCCTGCGACAGCGCGCCCACGGCAAAGGTGTTGCTCAGCGCGATGGGCGTCTCCAGCACGCCGAGCTCTTCCACCTGCACCAGGCCTACGCTCTTGCCGAAGCCATTGAGCACGGTCGCGGCGGCCGGCACCTTGTCGGTGAACAGGTTGCCGCCGTGCGGCAGCACCACCGTCACACCGGTCTGGCAGGCGCCGTCGGCCAGCGTGCATTGGCCAACCGCCACGCCCGGCACGTCGGTGATGCTGTTGCGCGCGCCGGCTGGCAACGCGCCGATATGCGGCATGGATCCGGACATCCGCGTGCGCTCCTTAGCGCCGGTCGATCTTCGGGTCCAGCGCGTCGCGCAGGCCGTCGCCCAGCAGGTTGAACGCCAGCACGGTCAGGAAGATGGCCAGGCTGGGGAAAATCGCCACATGCGGCGCGGTCACCATGTCGGCGCGGGCTTCGTTGAGCATCGCGCCCCACTCCGGCGTGGGCGGCTGCGCGCCCAGGCCCAGGAAAGACAGGCTGGCCGCGGTGATGATCGAGGTGCCGATACGCATCGAGAAATACACCACGATGGACGAGATGGTGCCCGGCAGGATGTGGCGCATCAGGATGGTGAAGTCGGACGCGCCGATGCTGCGCGCGGCTTCCACATACGTCAGGCGCTTGAGCATCAGCGTATTGCCGCGCACCAGGCGGGCGAACGCCGGGATGCTGAACACCGCCACCGCGAAGATCACGTTGGTCATGCCGTTGCCGAGGATGGCGACGATGCCGATCGCCAGCAGGATGCCGGGGAAGGCGAACAGCACATCGGAGATACGCATCACGATGCGGTCCCACCAGCCTTCGTAGTAGCCGGCCAGCAGGCCGAGCACGGTGCCCACGATGGCGCCAATGATCACCGAGAAGAAGCCCGCCGCCAGCGAGATGCGGGCACCGGCCAGGATGCGGCTGAAGATGTCACGCCCGAGCGAATCGACGCCAAACCAGTGCGCGGCGGAGGGGCCGGCATTGAGCGCGTCGTAGTCGAAGAAATTCTCCGGATCGTAAGGCACCAGGTGCGGGGCGAGGACCGCCACCGCCACCAGCAGCAGCACGAACACGCCGGCGCCGAGCGCCAGGTGCTGCTTGCGGAATTTGCGCCAGAACTCGGTCCAGGG
The DNA here is from genome assembly GCF_058802485.1 of Cupriavidus sp. GW822-FHT02D05. Taxonomy (NCBI): domain Bacteria; kingdom Pseudomonadati; phylum Pseudomonadota; class Betaproteobacteria; order Burkholderiales; family Burkholderiaceae; genus Cupriavidus; species Cupriavidus sp. GW822-FHT02D05. The sequence continues at coordinate 229,864 of NZ_JBXAOE010000005.1, forward strand.
CGTGCGCACGGCTTCTTGCGTGGCGGCTGCGGCCGGAACGGCGGGCTCGCCGTTGGCGGGCGTGGATAGCTGGGTCATGCCGGCCTCACTTACTTGTAACGAATGGCGGGGTTGATGACGGTGTACAGCACGTCGACCACCAGGTTGATCAGGATGAACTCGAGCGAGAACAGCAGCACCTCGGCCTGGATGACCGGGTAGTCGCGCATCTCGACCGCGTCCACCAGCAGGCGTCCGAGGCCAGGCCAGTTGAACACCTTTTCCACCACGATCGAGCCGCCCAGCAGGAAGCCGAACTGCAGGCCCATCATGGTCACCACGGGAATCATGGCGTTGCGCAGGCAGTGCTTGGCCACCACCAGGAACTCGCCCACGCCCTTGGCGCGCGCGGTCCGCACGAAATCTTCATTCAGCACCTCGACAAAGGAGGCGCGGGTAAAACGTGCCATCACGGCGGCCACCGCGGCGCCCAGCGTGATCGACGGCAGGATGTAGTGCTTCCAGGTATCGGCGCCGATCGACGGTAGCCAGCCCAGCTGCACCGAGAACACCTCCATCAGCAGCATGCCCAGCGCGAAAGCGGGAAACGAAATGCCGGACACGGCGAGCGTCATGCCGAAGCGGTCGGGCCAGCGGTTGCGCCAGACGGCCGAGCTGATCCCGATCACCATGCCGAAGATCACCGCCCAAACCATCGAGGCCAGCGTCAGGTACAGGGTCGGCATGAAGCGGTCGCCGATTTCCTCGCTGACCGGCCGCTTGGTGCGCAGCGAATTGCCAAACTCCCAGCGCACGGCGTTCGAGAAGAATTGCACGAACTGCTCGGGCAGCGGCTTGTCCAGGCCGAGATCGCGGCGCACCAGTTCCACCGTGGCCTGGTCGGCCTCGGGGCCGGCCGCGAGCCGGGCGGGATCGCCGGGCAACAGGTGGACGAACAGGAACACCAGCACTGCCACGATCAGCAATGTGGGGATCACGCCCAGGAATCGTTTGAGAAAGTAATTCAGCATGATGCACCGGATGATTAAAGACCGCGGGCCGCCCGCCCTGCCCCCGCGACTGTGGGCAGGCGGCCGTGCACGGCTTACTGCGCTGTACCGCTAAGCGATGACTGAGCACGTGGCACCGCGCTGATGGGACGCGCCACGCGTCAAGCCAATGCGCTTACTGCTTGATGTCGATCTCGTCGAAGCTGAACGAGCCGTCCGGCGTCACGTAGGCGCCCGTCAGGCGCTTGCTGCGCGCATACAGCACCTTTTCAGTCACCAGGAACGCCCAGGGCGCATCCTTCCAGATGTGTTCCTGCGCATCCTTGTACAGACGGGCCTTCTCGCCACGGTCGGTGGTACGCAGGGCGCCGGCGATGTCGGCGTCGACCTGGTCGTTCTTGTAGTACGCGGTGTTCAGCAGCTTGGGCGGCATCGATTCCGAGGCCAGCAGCGGACGCAGCGCCCAGTCGGACTCGCCGGTCGATGACGACCAGCCTACGTAGTACATGCGCACGCCGGCATCTTCCGGCTTCTGCACGCTCTCCACCTTCTCGACGCGCTGGCCGGCCTCAAGCGCTTGCACGGTCGCCTTGATGCCGACTTGCTGCAGTTGCTGCTGCACGAACTGGATCACCTTCTGCGCGGTGGTGTGGTTGTACGCGGACCACAGCGTGGTCTCGAAGCCGTTCGGGTAGCCGGCTTCCTTGAGCAGCGCGCGTGCCTTGGCCGGGTCATACGGCCACGGGCCCAGCTTCTCGGCGTAGTCCACGCCCGCGGGCACCACGCCGTCCATCGGCGTGGCGTAACCGGCGAAGGCTACCTTGGCCAGCGCGTCCTTGTTGATGGCGTAGTTGATGGCCTGGCGCACCTTGGGGTCGTTGAACGGCTTGACCATGGTGTTCATGCTCAGGTAGCGCTGGATGATCGAGGACGAGGCGATCAGGTCCACCTTGGCACTGCCCTTGAGCACGGCCGCCTGTTCGAACGGAATGCTGAAGGCAAAGTCCGCTTCGCCGGTCTGCATGATGGCGGCACGCGTGTTGTTGTCCACCACCGGCTTCCAGGTGATGGAATCGATCTTGGGATAGCCGGTCTTCCAGAAACCGGCGAATTTCTTGCCCTTCAGGTGATCGGGCTGCTTCCACTCGACGAACTCGAACGGGCCGGTGCCGACCGGATGGAAGGCGATGTCCTTGCCGTACTTCTGCAGCGCTGCGGGCGAGATCATCACGGCGGACGGGTGGGCCAGCACATTGATGAACGGCGAGAACGGCTCCTTCAGCGTGACCTTGACGGTGTTGGCGTCGACCACTTCCGTCTTGGCCACGCGGTTGAACAGCGTGTAGCGCTTGAGCTTGTTGGCCGGGTTGGTGACACGGTCGAAGTTGGCCTTGACGGCGGCGGCATCGAAGGCTGTGCCGTCGTGGAACTTCACGTTCTTCTTCAGCTTGATGGTGTACGTCAGGCCGTCCTTGCTGGCTTCATAGCTCTCGGCCAGCACGTTGATCAGCTTCATGTCCTTGTCAAAGCCGAACAGGCCTTGGTAGAAGGACTTGGCGGCGGCTTGCGACAGCGTGTCGTTGGCGTCGTACGGATCGAGCGTGGTGAAGGTGGAGTACACCGCCATCACGGCATCCTTGGCGGCAAAGGCGGGACCTGCGCCGAACGCGGCCAGGGCCAGGCCACCGGCGATCAACTTGGAAGGGGCCAAACGGGTCATCATCGATTCTCCTTGGTTTCGTCAGTTCAGTAGGCGCCGCCGATGGCGTGCCGGGCTACAAAATGATGGGATGCGGCGTTGCCGCCAACTGCTACGAGCGGTTGCACCACCGGCTCGTCGCCAAGCGCGCGGATCGGGCTGGGCATTTCGTCCGAGAGCGGCTCGCGCTTGAGGTGGCGGCGCGCCGGATCGGCGATCGGCACCGCCGACATCAGCTTCTTGGTGTACGGGTGCTGCGGGTTTTCAAAAATGGCGCGGCGCGGGCCGATCTCGACGATCTGGCCCAGGTACATCACCGCCACGCGGTGGCTCACGCGCTCCACCACGGCCATGTCATGCGAAATGAAGAGGAACGCAATGCCCATCTCGCGCTGCAGGTCCAGCATCAGGTTGACGATCTGCGCCTGGATGGAAACGTCGAGCGCGGAGACCGATTCGTCGGCGACCACCACCTTCGGGTTCAAGGCGAGCGCGCGCGCAATGCAGATGCGCTGGCGCTGGCCGCCCGAGAACTCGTGCGGGTAGCGCGAGGCGTGCGCGGCCGACAGGCCCACCTTTTCCAGCAGCCAGGCCACGCGCTGCTCGGCCTCCTTGCCGCTGGCCACCTTGTGCACCAGCAGCGGCTCCATGATGGAGTAGCCCACCGGCACGCGCGGGTCGAGCGAGGCGAACGGGTCCTGGAAGATGAACTGGATATTGCGGCGCAGGGTCTGCAGGGCGCCGCCGCGCATCTGGCTGATGTCCTGCCCGTTGAACTCGATGGTGCCACTCTGGCTGTCGACCAGGCGCAGCAGCGAGCGGCCGGTGGTGGACTTGCCACAGCCGGACTCGCCCACCAGCGCCAGGGTCTCGCCGGGGTAGAGGTCAAAGCTCACGCGCTCCACCGCGTGCACGCGGCGCGCCACGCGGCCCAGCAGGCCACCCGGCACGTCGAAGCGGGTCACCAGGTCGCGCACGCGCAGGATCGGCGAGGCGTCCACCGCCACCGTATCCTGCGGCACCGGCGCCACCGGCTCGCCCTGGTCCAGCTGCACCAGCGGGAACTTGGCCGGCCAGTCGGTGCCGCGCATGGCGCCCAGCTTGGGCACCGCGGACAGCAGCGCACGGGTGTAGGGATGCGCGGGCTTGCCGAAGACTTGCTCGGAGGTGCCCTCCTCCACCTTCTCGCCGCGGTACATCACCAGCACGCGGTCGGCCACCTCGGCCACCACGCCCATGTCGTGGGTGATGAAGACCACGGCCATGTCCATCTCGGACTGCAGGTTGCGGATCAGTTGCAGGATCTCGGCCTGGATGGTGACGTCGAGCGCCGTGGTGGGCTCGTCGGCGATCAGCAGCGCCGGCTTGCACGACAGCGCCATGGCGATCATCACGCGCTGGCGCATGCCGCCGGAGAGCTGGTGCGGGAAGCGGTCCAGCACGCGGCGCGCCTCGGGAATGCGCACGATCTCCAGCATGCGCAGGGCTTCGGCGCGCGCCTCGGCGCGGCTCTTGCCCTGGTGCAGGCGGATCGATTCGGCAATCTGCTCGCCCACCGGAAATACCGGGTTGAGCGAGGTCATCGGCTCCTGGAAAATCATCGCCACGTCGCTGCCACGCACGCGGCGCATGGCAGCGCCATCGGCGGTGGCGAGATCGAGCACCTGGCCATTGCGCCGTCGCAGCGCCATGCTGCCGGTGGCGATCTTGCCGCCGCCGTGTTCCACCAGGCGCATCAGCGCGAGCGAGGTCACCGACTTGCCCGAGCCCGACTCGCCCACCACGGCCAGCGTCTCGCCACGATCGACGTGGAAAGACAGGTTGCGCACGGCTTGCACCGTGCGCTCCGAGGTGGAGAAACGCACGGTGAGATCGTTGACGGCTACCACGCGTTGCGCTGGCAGGACGATGGTCGACTGGGAAGAGGATGCAGCCACTGGGCCCCCTTTAGTGTCTAGGTTGATGCTTTGTTGGTGCTTTGCTTGGTGCTTTGCTTGGTGCTTTGCTTGGTGCTTTGCTTGGTGCTTTGCTTGGTGCGTTGCTTGCCATGCGGGTGCCGCTGCCGTACTCGCGCACGCTCAGCCGTAGATCCACACATTGACCGGCTCGCCAACCCGGGCGAAGCCGCGGTACATGCCTTCGGTATTGAACGGCAGCGTGACGTTGCCGTCACGGTCCACGGCGATGAGGCCGCCGCGCCCTTCGATGGCAGGCAGCTTTTCCATCACCACGCGGCGTGCGGCTTCTTCCAGCGGCACGCCCGCGTAGCGCATCTGCGCCGCCACGTCGTACGCGGCCACGGTGCGGATGAACATTTCACCGGTGCCGGTGGCGGACACCGCCGCCACATCGTCGGCAAAGCAGCCGGCGCCGACGATGGGCGTATCGCCCACCCGGCCTACCTGCTTGTTGGTCACGCCGCCGGTGGAAGTCGCTGCGGCCAGGCGCCCCTGCGCATCGAACGCCACCGCGCCGACCGTGCCGAACTTGGTGTCCGGGTCAATGGGTTCCGCAGCCAGCGTGGCGGCGTCGTGGTCCAGCAGGGTCGTGCCACTGGCGGCGCGGGCGCGCGCCCACTGATCGGTGCGCGCCTGCGTGAAGTAATAGTCCGGTGTCACCAGTTCCAGGCCCTGCGCTTGCGCGAAGGCCTCGGCGCCCTCGCCGGCGAACAGCACGTGCTGGCTCTTCTCCATCACAGCGCGCGCGGCCAGCACCGGGTTGCGCAGGTGCTTGACGCAGGCCACCGCGCCGGCGCCCAGCGTGGCGCCGTCCATGATCGCGGCGTCCAGCTCATAGGTGCCGGCGTGGGTCAGCACCGAGCCGCGCCCGGCATTGAACAACGGGCAATCTTCCAGCAGGCGCACGGCCTCGGTGACAGCGTCGAGCGCGCTACCGCCATCGGCCAGCACGCGCTGGCCGGCCTCAAGCACAGCGCTCAGCGCGGCGGTGTATTCGGCTTCCTTGGCGGGGCTCATGGCGGCACGGGTGATGGTGCCGGCGCCGCCGTGGATAGCAATGACTGGGGTGTTCATGAGGTTCACGATGCGTTCGGGGAAGTCTTTTTGCGGCGTGCCGTGGCCGCCTTGGCGCGGCCTTCGGCCGCTTCGTCGTGGCGTTGTTCGCGTTGGTCACGCGGCTCGCGCCCATCCCGCCCTTGTCCGGGGGGCGCGCCGTGCAGCCACGGCAGCAGGAAGTCGGTCATCTCGGCGGCGGCCTTGACGGCATGCGCGGCGCGATACGCCACCGCGCCGCACAGCGCCTCGATAAAGGCCAGCACAGCCGCATCCGAATTGGCGGAAAGCTGGCGCCCGGTCTGGGCGTACAGCGCGATGTCGGCCAGCGGCGCCAGCGGCGAAGTGGGCCCGTCGGTCAGCGCCAGGATATGGGCGCCATGCGAGCGTGCACGCTTGGCGATGGCCACGGTGTCATACACATAGCGCGGGAAGCCGATCACGATCAGCAGGTCGCGCGGCTGCAACTTGAACAACTGGCGCGCCGCGGTGGACGCGCCGCCCGCGCCCGAGACCGAGATCACGGTGCGGCAGGACATATCCAGCCCATGCTGCAACAGCCCTGCCAGGAAGCCGCTGGCGCCGAAGCCCACCACGAAGATGCGCTCCGCCGCCAGGATGGCCGCCACCGCGCGCTCGCAGGTCTCGGCATCGAGCGCGCGCCGCGAGGCTTCGAGGTTGCGCACATCCTCCTCCAGCGACGCGGCAAACACTTCGGCCACCGTGGCGGGACGCGCCAGTTCGGTGCGCAATTTCTCAACTGGTGCAAGCGTTGCCTCGAAACCGCGCACCAGTTCGGCGCGGAACTGCGGGAAGCCTTCGAAGCCCAGCGCATGCGCGAAGCGGTTCGCGGTGGCCACCGACACCGCCACGGCATCGGCAAATTCGTCGATGCGCATGGTGGCGGCGCGGAACGGGTTGCCCAGCACGTACTCCGCCATGCGCTGGTGCGCTGGCGTGAGCGTGGGCAAGGCGCGGGCGATGCGCTCCGCGATCGAAGCGCTGCCGTTACTGCCGTTACTGCCGTTTTTTCCGGCAGAGCCGTGGGTACCGTTACCGTTGGTCATGGCGCGTGCATTGGGTTGGTCGGAGATGCGCGCGGCGGGAAACAGCGTTTTCATCCAGCGCGGATCTATGTAAATAAATTTACACGCAAACCCCATGCCATGAAAATAGAGTTTTACCAGCCCAAGGGTTTTCACCTAGGAACATCGAAAACGAAGACGGCCATACGCCATGCGCCGAGCGTTGCGGGGGCGCCGCCATACGAAGCGGCTACAATGCCGGGTTGCCCCGTGCCATGCCGGGGCAGGTTAGATTTCGAGCTACAAGGGCAACCGCCCCAGACCCGCAGCCTTCTTCAGCCTTTCCCCTCCCGTGATCCGAATCGACCAGCTAGTCCTCCAGCGCGGCACCAAGGTGCTGTTCGACCACACCAGCGTGACGCTGAACCCCGGCGAGCGCGTCGGCCTTGTCGGTGCCAACGGCAGCGGCAAGTCGACCCTGTTCGCCATGCTGCGCGGCGAATTGCAGGCGGACGGCGGCGACGTGGCCATCCCGCCGCAGTGGCGTACTGCCCACGTTGCGCAGGAAACCCCCGCGGTCATGCGCAGTGCAGTGGATTACACGATCGACGGCGATACCCGGCTGCGCGACATCGAAGCGCGCATCGCCGCGGCCCAGGCCAGCGGCGATGGCAGCGCAGAGGGCGAAGCCCACGCCGCCTTTGCCGATGCCGACGGCTACACCGCGCCGGCACGTGCGGAGGCCCTGCTGCTGGGGCTGGGCTTTACGCTGGCGCAGGTGTCGCAACCGGTGGCCTCGTTCTCCGGCGGCTGGCGCATGCGGCTGAACCTGGCGCAGGCGCTGATGTGCCCGTCCGACCTGCTGCTGCTCGATGAGCCCACCAACCACCTGGACCTGGACGCCATCGTCTGGCTGGAAGACTGGCTGGCGCGCTATCCGGGCACGCTGGTGATGATTTCCCACGATCGCGAATTCCTCGATGCGATCTGCAATGTCACCGTGCACATCGAGAACCAGCAATTGCGCCGCTATGGCGGCAACTACAGCCAGTTCGAGACGCTGCGCCTGCAGCAGATGGCCTTGCAGCAATCCGCCTACTCGCGCCAGCAAAAGGAAATCGCCCACCTCGAATCCTTCATCACCCGCTTCAAGGCCAAGGCCAGCAAGGCACGCCAGGCGCAGAGCCGGGTCAAGGCACTGGAGAAGATGGAACGGCTGGCGCCGGTGCATATCGCTGCGGGCTTTGCGTTCGAGTTCCGCGAGCCGGATTCGGCGCCCAACCCGATGATGGTGCTCGAAGGCGTGGACTGCGGCTATCCCGCTCCCGCGCCGGACGCGCCGCCCGTGACCATCCTGCACAACCTCACGCTGTCGATCCAGACCGGCCAGCGCATCGGCCTGCTGGGCGCCAACGGCCAGGGCAAATCAACCCTTGTCAAGACGCTGGCCGCCTCGCAGGAAGCGCTGGCCGGCACGCTGCGCCAGGGCAAGGGCCTGCAGATCGGCTACTTTGCCCAGCACCAGCTGGAAACGCTGCGCGATCACGAGTCGCCGCTGCAGCACTTGGCCCGGCTCGCGCCGGACACCCGCGAGCAGGAACTGCGCGACTTCCTCGGCAGCTTCAATTTCCGCGGCGAAATGGCCACCGCGTCGATCGAGCCGTTCTCCGGCGGCGAGAAGGCGCGCCTGGCGCTATCGCTGATCGTCTGGCAAAAGCCCAACCTGTTGCTGCTGGATGAGCCAACCAACCACCTGGACCTCGACACCCGCGAGGCCCTCACCATGGCGCTGGCGCAGTTCGAAGGCACGCTGATCGTGGTCTCCCACGACCGACACCTGCTGCGCGCCACCACCGACCAGTTTCTGCTGGTGGCCGACGGCACCATCCAGCCCTTCGATGGTGACCTGGACGATTACCGCGACTGGCTGCTCAAGCAAGCCGCGGCCAAGCGCAACGCGGCCACCGCCGCGCACGCACAGGAAGACGGCGAAGCACCAGCGGCCTCCACCGCCAACCGCCGCGACCAGCGCCGCGCCGAGGCCGACGAGCGCCAGCGCCTGACGCAATTGCGCAAGCCGCTGGCCAAGGAGCTGGAAAAGGTGGAAAAGCGCATGGCCGTGCTGCAGCAGGCCAAGAGCGAGATCGACACCTTCATGGCCGACGAAGCCAGCTACGCGGAGGCCAACAAGGCAAAGCTGCTGGAAATGCTCAAGCGCCAGGGCGAGGTCGGCGGCGAGCTGGACACGCTGGAAGAGCGCTGGCTGGAGCTGCAGGAGCAGATCGAGCTGATCGTTTGATCGTTGGATCGTGCGAGGGGTGCCGGGGGCGGCAGCCCCCGGGATGCGCGCGCCGGCAGCCGCCGGTGCGCGCCAGGCAGATCAGCGGTAGTTCTTCTCGCGCCGGATCATGCCGACCGCCAGCGTGGCGGACAGGATGAACAGCCAGATCAGCGACCATGCCGGGATCGACAGGCCGAAGATCGGGGGCAGCGGCGTGGTGCACATGCCATCCGAGTAGAACACCTGCGGCAAGATCTTGGCCGTGGGCAACTGGTTGACCCAGTTCTCCAGCGGATCGATGCCGCAGCTGGCCTTGGGGTTGAGCAGCAGCGACACGTGATAGCCCGCCACCGCGATGCCGGCCACGCCGGACAACATGCCCAGGCCCTGCCACAGGCTGCGCGTGTTCTGCGCAATGGCGGCCAGCAGCGAGAACAGGCCGATGCCGACGAAGGCAAAACGCTGCATCACGCAAAGCGGGCAAGGCTGGTAGCCCTCCACATGCTGCAGGTAGAGGGCATAGCCGACCAGGCCGAACGAAATCGCGGCGATCAGCAAAAAGAAACTACGGGAATTGGCTTGCATGGCTCACTAGCAGAAAAGGGCCGGGCGACATGCGCCGGCGCGCAATACGAGGCACATTATTACCGATTTTGCGGACCGCGCCCGCCCAATCCGTTGCGATGGGCAAGGCGCTGCTTGCGGCGGATTGACGCATGCCAGCGCGCCAACGGCAAGCGGTAGAGCCAATGCTTGCGCAACGGGCTGTCCGGCGCGACCGCCGGGTGCTCGAAGGTGCCGTCCGCCACCATGCCCAGGCGCTCCATCACGGCCCGCGAACGGACGTTGGGCAGCGCGGTGAACGAGACGATTTCCGCCAGCGCCAGTTGCTCGAAGCCCAAGCGCAGCGCGGCCTGCGCCGCCTCAGAGGCATAGCCCTGCCCCCAGTACGCCTGCGCCAGGCGCCAGCCGATTTCCACACAGGGCGAAAACGGCAACGCAGCGGCAGGCTCGTGCAGGCCGACAAAGCCGATGAATGCGCCATCGGCCTTGCGCTCAACCGCCCAAAAGCCCCAGCCCCGCTGCGCGATCAGCGCCTGGCAGCGCAGCGCCATCGCGTCGCTGGCCGCGCGGTCTAGCGGCGCGGGGAAACACGCCATCACCACAGGATCGGCATTGAGCGCGGCAAAGGGTGCGAAATCCGCCTCACGCCACTGGCGCAGGCGCAGCCGCGCGGTTTCCAGCACGACCGGCTCATGGCCAGCCGTGCCTGGCGCCGAAGGGCATTGATCGGGCATGGTGGCAACTTCTCCTGGGCCAGTGTCAGCGCGCAGCGGCGCCCTGCTCCGCCCGGCTGCGCTCGTAGGCTTTGAGCGCCCGCGCATCCGCGTGGCTGACAAGCTCGCAGAGCAGCAACGTCTTGCCAGGCAGCGCGGCGCTTTCGCGCGCCACGATGGAAACGGTGCCGAGATCGGGCAGGGGCTGCTGAGCGGCCGGCAGAGCGCGGGCAAAGCCCTTGGTGGCGGTGCCGAGCAACGTCGAAGGCTCCTGCTTGAGCTTGTAGCGCGCGGCCAGCGCCTCAGCCTGCAGGCCTTGCACCAGCACACCCGCCGACGTACCGGCGAATACCACTTCATCACTTTGGAAACCGTCCTGCCCGATGGGCTGCGGCAGCTTGTAGATGGCCGCGCCCAGCCTGGACAGATCCGGCTTGGCGAGCTTCTCGGCGGCCTCATAAAGCGCGGTGGCGGATTTCGTCGTGTAGGGCGGCTTGCACAGCGCTGCGTCAAAGAACGCCTTGCTGGCATCGGCCGCGGCGGCGGCGCCGGACACCGAGAGCAGCGTGGCGCCGCAGCCGATCGCGGCTAGCAGGCCGGCGTGGCGTCGGACGTTGAAAGTGAGCATGGATGAACTCCGATTAAAAAGTGCTTCGGAATATACCCAAAGTTGCTGGAAAAAGGGCAGGAATGGGCCGAAAGCCTCACTCCATATGCCGAACCCGGTCGATCGCCTGCTCCAGCCGCTCCACCGCGATCACTTCCAGGCCCTCGATCTTCTGCTTGGGCGCGTTGGCCTTGGGGATCACCGCGATCGAGAAGCCCAGCTTGGCCGCCTCGCGCAAGCGGTCCTGCCCGCGCGGGCTGGGCCGGATCTCACCGGCCAGGCCGATTTCGCCAAACACCACCAGGCCGCGTGGCAGCGGCTTGTTGCGCATGGAGGAGTGAATGGCCAGCAGCACCGCCAGGTCGGCCGCCGGCTCGGTGATCTTGACCCCGCCCACGGCGTTGAGGAAGACGTCCTGGTCAAAGCAGGCAATGCCGGCATGGCGGTGCAGCACCGCCAGCAGCATGGCCAGCCGGTTCTGCTCCAGACCCACCGCCAGGCGCCGCGGGTTCGGCACGTTAGCCGTATCGACCAGCGCCTGCACCTCCACCAGCAGCGGGCGCGTGCCCTCCTGCGTCACCAGCACGCAGGAGCCGGGCACCACCTGCTCATGCTGCGACAGGAACAGTGCTGACGGGTTGCTGACCCCGCGCAGGCCGCGCTCGGTCATGGCGAACACGCCCAGCTCGTTGACCGCGCCAAAACGGTTCTTGAAGGCACGGATCAGGCGGTGCGAGGAATGCGTGTCGCCCTCGAAATACAGCACGGTATCGACGATGTGCTCCAGCACGCGCGGGCCGGCCAGGCTGCCGTCCTTGGTCACGTGGCCGACCAGGATGATGGTGGTGCCGGTGCTCTTGGCAATCCGGGTCAGCTGGGCCGCGCACTCGCGCACCTGGGCGACCGAGCCTGGGGCCGAGGTCAGCGCATCCGAGAACAAGGTCTGGATCGAATCGATCACCGCGACCTCGGGCTTTTCCACCTCCAGCGTGGCCTGGATCTTCTCGAGCTGGATCTCGGCCAGCAGCGCCAGGTGCGGGCTGTCCACGCCCAGGCGCTGCGCCCGCAGTGCGATCTGCGCGCCGGACTCCTCGCCGCTGACGTACAGCACGCGGCGCTGCGCGGACAGGTTGGCCAGGGCTTGCAGCAGCAAGGTGGACTTGCCGATGCCGGGATCGCCGCCGATCAACACCACCCCACCCGACACCAGACCACCGCCGAGCACGCGGTCGAACTCCTCGATGCCGCTGGAAAAGCGCGGCACGTCGGCGGCGTCGATCTCCGACAGGCGCTGCACCATGGCCGAGGCCGCCAGCGGCTGGAAGCGCTTGGTCGAAGGGGTTTCCGCCACGCTCTCCACCAGCGTGTTCCATTGCTGGCACTGCGGGCACTGGCCTTGCCAGCGCGGCGAGGTGCCGCCGCACTCGGTGCAGGTATAGACGTTCTTGGGCTTGGCCAACTGAGGTCCTAGGGGATGCTGAAGGGGATGCTGAAAAGGATGCGCAAGGAAATGGCGGGGGCTCGGGATCGGTCGCCTGGGCCGGGACGAAAGCCCCGGCCCCTGCCCTGCATGGGCCGCTCAGGTCAGCGCAGGCTGCTCCGGCGCGGTCAGGGTCGCCACGGTGACGGGCACCCGGGGCGCCAGCGCGCACATCAGTTCGTAGCCCACGGTGCCGCTGGCCACGGCGACGTCGTCGATCGGCAAGCCCTGGCCCCACAGGGTCACGGCGCTGCCCACCTTGGCTTTCGGACAAGGCGTCAGGTCGACGCAGATCATGTCCATGGAGACCCGGCCCACCAGATGGGTGCGCACGCCGTCGACCAGCACCGGCGCCGGCTTGTCGCCCCAGCCTGCGGCGTGGCGCGGATAGCCGTCGGCATAGCCGCAGGCCACCACGCCGATGCGCATCGGCCGCTCGGCCGTGAACAGCGAGCCATAGCCTACGGTATCGCCCGGCTGCAGGTCCTGCACCGAAATCAGCTCGCTGTGCAGCGACATGGCCGGCTGCAGCCCAAAGCTGGCCACATCGGCCGCGACGCCCGAGGGCGAGGCACCGTACAGCACCACCCCGGGACGGACCCATGCGCGATGGGCCTGGGGATGCCACAGCGTGGCGGCCGAGTTGGACAAGCTGGCCTCGCCCGGCAGGTTGGCGGTGGTGGCGTCGAAGACTTCCAACTGGTGCGCGACGCCGCGCGCGCTGTCGGCGTCCGAGAAATGGGTCATGTGCACAATGCTGCCTACGCATGGCAGGGTTCGCGCACGCTCCCAGGCTGTGCGGTACTGCTCCGGGCGGAAGCCCAGCCGGTTCATGCCGGTGTTGAGCTTGAGCTGGATGCCCAGCGGCCCCTTGGGACGCGCCACTTCCAGCATGCGCAGTTGTTCCTCGCAATGCACCGCGGTGGTGAGACGGTACTGCTCCAGCAAGGGCACGTCCTGCGGCTGGAAGAAACCCTCTAGCAGCAGGATCGGGCCTTGCCAGCCCAGCTCGCGCAGCAGCACGGCTTCGTTCAGGTCAAGCAGGCCGAAGCCGTCGGCAGCGCGCAGGCCGGCGAATGCCCGGCGGATGCCGTGGCCATAGGCGTTGGCCTTGATCACAGCCCAGACGCGCGACTGGGGTGCGCAACGGCGCACTACGTCCAGGTTGTTGGCCAGGGCCGGTTGATGAATGACGGCGTGAATGGGTCTTGGCATGGGATCGCTTCTAGTGCTTTCTAGTGCTTTCTACTGCTTCTAGTGGCTTGCGGCGCGGCGGATCGGCGGGGATCCTGGCTGTCTGGCCGGATCACTTCCGCCGGGTGGATGCACCATATCCGGGAAGACCCGGTACGCGCAGCGCGTCGCACAGACGTTATTTGAACACATTAGGGCAAACATTTAGGGAATCGCCGCGCGCTTGCGCTGTCCAACCGGCGGCCCGTGGAAGCTCGGAATCGCCTTATTTTCGTGTTATAAAGCCGGACGTTCCGGCCATGTTTTAAAAGTGATGCAATATGTCGAACACGGTCAGGCAAACTGCGCAGCGATCCCACGGCTGGCCCGGGCATCACTTTGACAACGACGCGGGCCCAGGTTCCCTACAGGCAACAACAGCACCCAGCGGCGCGCTGCTGCCTGACATGTACGGTGATAGCGATGGAGATAGAGTCCAAAGTATGAAGAAGGGTTTTTATACCATCATGGCCGCGCAGTTCTTCTCCTCGCTGGCCGACAATGCGCTCCTCATCGCCGCTATCGCCCTTCTGACCGAGCTGCACTCCCCACAGTGGATGACGCCGCTGCTCAAATTGTTCTTCGTGCTGTCCTACGTCGTGCTGGCCGCCTTCGTGGGCGCCTTCGCCGACTCGATGCCCAAGGGCAAGGTGATGTTCATCACCAACACCATCAAGATAGCGGGGTGCGCCATCATGATGTTCGGGTTGCACCCGCTGCTGGCCTACGGCATCGTCGGGTTCGGCGCAGCGGCATACTCGCCCGCCAAGTACGGCATCCTCACCGAGTTGCTGCCGCCCGAGAAACTGGTCGCCGCCAACGGCTGGATTGAAGGCCTGACGGTGTGCTCGATCATCCTGGGCACGGTGGTGGGCGGGGCACTGATCTCGGTGCACATCTCGCATCTTCTGCTCGGCATCGACGTTCCCTACGTCAACACGGGCATCAACACCCCGGCCGAGGCAGCCATGGTGGTGATCATGCTGTTCTACGTGATCGCAGCCGTGTTCAACCTGTTCATCCCCGAGACGGGCGCCCGCTACCCGCAGCAGGAAAAGAACCCGATCAAGCTGATCGCCGAGTTCGCTGATTGCTTTACCGCCCTGTGGCGCGACAAGCTCGGCCAGATCTCGCTGGCCGTGACCACGCTGTTCTGGGGTGCCGGCGCCACCCTGCAATTCATCGTGCTGAAATGGGCGGAAAAATCGCTCGGCCTGAACCTGTCGCAAGGCGCCCTGCTGCAAGCGGTGGTGGCGGTGGGCGTGGCGGTAGGCGCGATCATGGCGGCCATGCGCATCCCCTTGCGCAAGTCGCTGTCGGTGCTGCCGTTTGGCGTGGCGATGGGCGTGGTGGTGATGCTGATGGCCTTCTACACCAAGAACAGCCTGCCCGAAATTTCGCTGGATGTGCTTGGCATGCACATGCCGCTGTACATGGCGATCGCCTACGTCTTCCTGATGCTGGTGGGAGGCATGTCCGGCTACTTCGTGGTGCCGATGAACGCGCTGCTGCAACACCGCGGGCACGTCCTGCTGTCGGCCGGCCATTCGATCGCCGTGCAGAACTTCAACGAGAACGTCTCGGTGCTGCTGATGCTGTGCCTGTACGCGCTGCTGATCAAGCTCAATGTGCCGATCGGCATTGTCATCGTGGCCTTCGGCATCTTCGTATGCGCCACCATGCTGCTGGTGATGCGCCAGCACCGCTACAACGTGCGCAACTTCAATTCACTCGCCATGATCGGCGAGGACAAGCACCACTAAGAGGCTGTTTCAAAATGAAGCGAAGCGGTTCTGGCTAGGCGCGCGGCCGCAGACAGTACAAGTGGATCGGCCAAGGCCGCGCAACGACGCCAGCATCTTTTTGAAACGGCCTCTAAGCGTCGCTTGCGCCGCGGGCCGGTTCAGCCCACCGGCCTGGCGATGCGCTCGCGCGCCCGCTCCTCCCAGCCCGGCGGCACCACAAACCCACGGGTACGCTCGCGCCACACCCCGGGCTGCCCCGCCGGCTCTACCTCGCACAGCATCACCGGCGCTTCCCGGCGCCAGTTCTTCTCGTGATGCGTCTCCGCAAAACGCAGTGCCAGTGCCTCATGAATCGCCTCGGCGGTTTCCGTGTGCGCTTGCGCCACCCTGGCCGGCGCCATCCACGCCGAGCGCGGCAGCCGGTACCAGCGCGAGCCTTCGCGCTGGCCAGCCCAGGCCAGCCAGTCCGGCAAGGTGGACCACCATCCGTGCAGGTGATCCGGCGCTATGCCCAGGCTGTCGATGGATAGCGGCACCACGCCGTCCCGGTAGAAGAGCCAGCCGAGCAGGTAGACCTCGCTGCGGTCGACAGGGCGGCCCAGCAGTGCCAGGGCCTCGGGGGTGCGTGACAGCGGCAGTTGCCTGCGCACAATATGTTCGAGCTTGTCACCCAGGCGGTCCACCAGGTTGGGGCCGACGAAGCAATGGCGGTCCAGCACGGCAGCGCCGGGCCCGCCGCCGCGCGGCGCGCCGTGCGCCGCAGGCTCGACCAGCAAGTAGAACTTGGCCGCCATCTCCCAGTGCACGGTGGCGCCGCTGGCCACGTCGCGCCAGACAAAATCGAGCTCGCCCAGCGTCTGCACGCCATGCGCGCCGGCACGGCGCACCGGCAGGTTCGCCGCAAGCAGCTCCAGCCCCTCGGCGTGTTCCAGTGTGAATTGCAGCAGGCGCTCGGCATGCCGGCCCAGCCGCAGGCTGGGCGCGGGCGACGGGCCGCGCACGCGTTGCTGCTCCAGGCCCGCAGCAAGTTCGGCAATGGTGGGAGGCAGCGCGGCGGGGTCGGCGGCGGGCAGCCAACGCTGCCAGGCGGCCAGCGCGCCTTCCGGCCAGCGCGCGAGCGCCGCTGGCGAATGCCCGGGGGCGTTGCCATTGATGATGGCGTTGCCTGCGTCGTCCGTCGGCAGGAATGCCAGCAGCGGAGGCGACAGCGAGCACCAGGCGAGCTCGCGCAGGCGCTGCGAGACGGCATGGCGCCAGAGCGGCGCCATCTCGATGGCGCCGCCGGGGCTCAGCGAGAACTCAGGCCTTGGCTCCCGCACGGGCATGTACCTCGCGGGCCAGGCACAGGTCTTCCCAGGCACGCGCCTTGTCGGACAAGGTGCGCAACAGGTAGGCCGGGTGGTAGGTCACCACCACCGGAATGCCTTCGTAGCTATGGACGGTGCCACGCAGCTTGCCGATCGGCGTGGTGGTGCGCAGCAGGGACTGGGCGGCAAAGCGCCCCAGCACCACGATCAGCTTGGGCTGGATCAGCGCGATCTGCCGGCGCAGGTAAGGCTCGCACTGGGCGACCTCCTCCGGCTCGGGATTGCGGTTGCCGGGCGGGCGGCACTTCAGCACGTTGGCGATAAACACGTTGCGCCCGCGCGCCAGGCCGACCGCCGCCAGCATATTGTCGAGCAGCTTGCCGGCCTGGCCCACGAAGGGCTCGCCTTGCAGGTCCTCGTTTTCGCCGGGGGCTTCGCCGACCAGCATCCATTCGGCCTGGCGGTCGCCCACGCCGAACACGGTCTGGGTGCGGCCATCGCACAACTGGCAATCGGTGCAGCCGGAGACCCGCTGCGCAAGCGCGGCCCAGTCCAGGCGCGCAATCACGGCTTCGCGCGTGCCGGTATCTGCCACCGCCGCCGCAGGCTCTGGCGGCATGCGCGCGACGGCGGCTTCGGCCGTGGCCGACACTCCCGCGTCCATATCGGCTTGTGCCGACCATGCGCAAAGCGCTGCTTCGGCCTGCGCTTTGGCATCCCCTTCGTCCTGCGCTTCGGGCTGGGCTTCGTCCACGCCAGCGTCGGCCACAGCGGCGAGCGTCACGGCGGCCTGGGCCGCTTCGCGCGAGGCCGTGTCGTCATTGACGACGGGATCTTCGGCGCTCGGGTCGGCGAGCCCCGCCATGGCGGATGGCTCGACCGCCTCCGGCAGGGCTGGCGCGCGGCGCAGCACCCATTCATCGGCAATGCCGAGCACTTCGAGGAACCTGGCGCGGCGGCTCATGGCACGGCCTCCGTGGGCGCCCACGCGCGGCGCAGCACAAGCGCATCCTCGCGCGTCTGGCCGGCTGCGGGGTAATAGCCCTTGCGCCGGCCGATCTCGGCAAAGCCTGCCTGACGGTACAGCTCGATGGCACCCACATTGGAGGGACGCACTTCGAGCAGCATGGTGTGCAGATGATGCGCGTGCGAGGTAGCCATGGCAGCGGCCAGCAGCAGCCGGCCAAGGCCGCCGCGCTGGCGCGCCGGGTCCACGGTGATATTGAGCAGGTGCATCTCGTCGACAACCGGCATCAGCACCGTGTAGGCGACCAGCACGCCCCCGTTATCCCGCAAGGTCAGGCCGATGTGACCGGCCTTGACGGAATTCTCGAAATTGGCACGGGTCCATGGGTGGGTGTAGGCCCGGGCTTCGATCTGCGCCACGGCTTCCACATCCAGCGCCGTCATGCGGCCAATGCTCCAGCCCGCCGGCACGCTTGGCATCACCGGCACCTCGGGCCATGCGTACCCGCTGCCGCACGCTGCATGCGCGCCCTGGCCGGGATTGGCCGAGCCGGCGTCCGGTGGCGGGTTGCGCTCCACGCTCACGGCTGGTCTCCCGCCGCCAGCGCAGCGCGCTGCGCCGCCACGGCCTGGCGCTCGGCGATGGTCTGGGCGACCTTGTCGCGCAGATAGATCGGCATGGCATCGGACGGCGCAACGGTTTCGTTGCGGGCCAGCGCGCGCAAGGCAATCGATACCAGGGCCGGCGCGGCGGGCAAGGCCTCGGGCACGCTGTGCAGCGCCAGCGCCGTGGCCTTGAGGCGCTCGCCAAACACGGCAGCGGCACTGCCCGCGAGCCAGAACGGCCCGGTGGGCAGGCTGACGGCCTCCGGCGGGCACACCTGCATGTCGGTCGCCGCCTGCCACGCCTGCGCGGCGCCATCCCAGCGAAACGCGCCTGCGTAGGCTTCGTCCATGCGGGCGTCCAGCGCCACCAGCACGGATACGTCGAGCGGCAGCGCCGGCATCCCTTCCCCGCCCAGGCGCACGCGTTCGGCGCAAGCCATCAGCGAATTGACGGGAATCACAGGCAGATCGGCGCCAAAGGCCAGGCCCTGGGCCACGCCGCAGGCGGTGCGCAGGCCCGTGAAGGAGCCCGGCCCGGCGCCAAAGGCGATGGCGGCACAGTCCGACAGGGCAATGCCGGCTTCGGCCAGCAACTCGCCGGCGGCCGGCAGCACGCGCGAAGACGAGCGCGGGCCGGTGTGTTCATGACGAACCAGGCACTCCAGGGCGCCGCCATCGGCAATGCGCCCGAGCGCGACGGAACACCACTCGGTGGAGGTTTCAACTGCAAGAATCCAGGACATGGCGAGATTGTATCCGGAGCGGCCCCAAAAGCTGAACTAGCGCGCGGTGCGCACGCCTCGCCCGGGGTGCGCCGGACTGAAGCGTTCTTCGGTTTCTTTCGGCTCAAACGCGCGGTGGCGGGCGCTATCATCGCGGCTACCGGGTTTTTCCCGAACACCGAACCCAAGACGCATCCCCCCATCCAGCCAGGAGAACCCCATGAGCGACCTGCAGGCACGCTTTGCCCAAGCCCAGATCGACGTCAAGCAATTGACCGAGCGCCCCAGCAACATGACCCTGCTGCGCCTCTACGCGCTGTTCAAGCAAGGCAGCGAGGGTGACGCCCATGGCGACAAGCCGGGCATGACCGATTTCGTCGGCCGCTACAAGTTCGAAGCCTGGGAAACGCTCAAGGGCACCGCCCAGGAAGACGCGCAGGAAAAATACATCGCGCTGGTGGAAGAACTGCGCAGCGGCGCCACCGCCTGAAGCCATATGCCATATGGGTTAGCCGGCGCTCGGCCGGCTAACCCTTCAGGCCTCGGCCAGCGGCCTAGGCCGTATCCGCCAGGCTGCCAGGATGGCGGTGGCAATGACAAGGCCAACCGCCAGGAAGGTTTCGTCGAAGGCGCGAATGCGCGCGGCCGGGTCGCCGTCGGTACCGAGCACCGCACCCTGCGCGGCCAGCCGCCATTGCAGGCCGACGCCGGCCAGGCTTACCCCGATCGCACCGCCCAGTTGCCGGATGAAGTTGATGCAACTGGAACCCTGTGCAATCAGCGAATAATCCACGCCCCGCATCGAGCCCAGCGTCAGCGACGGCAGGATGCAGCCAAGCCCGATCCGCCCCAGCACCGCAAACCCCACCAGCAGCAAGTAAGGCGTGGCCTGGGACCCCATCGCCATCAGCAGGAACGAAGCCGACAGCAGCGCGAGCCCGAACGACACCTGCAGGTGTGGCGGGATGCGATGAGTCAGCCGCCCCGCCGCGGCAATGGTCAGGGCCAGCGCGATGCCGGCCGGCAGCAGCACCAGCCCGGCGCGCGACGGCGTATAGGCCAGCGCCATCTGCATGTAGACGGGCAGCAGGTAGGTCGATCCGAACAGCCCCGCGCCATAGATGAACGCCACCACCGCCCCGGCCGAAAACTGCCGGTAGCTGTACAGGCGCATGTTCATCAGCGGGTTCTCCGCGCGCAACTGCCACAGCACGAACACCACCAGCATCAGCACGCCAAAGCCTGCCAGCGCCATGCCGGCAGGCACGCTCTCGCGCATCTGCACCAGCCCGTTGAGCAGGCTCACGGTGGCAATGCCGGCCAGGCCCAGGCCCTGCCAGTCGAGCGGCTTGCGCTCGCCCATCATGGCCGAGTCCACCGCCATGAAGCGGCGCGCCATCCACAGCCCGATCAGCGTCAGCGGCACTACCACGAAGAAGATCGAGCGCCAGCCGAAGGCCTCCACCAGGAAGCCGCCCACGCTGGGGCCGAGCGCCGGCGCCAGCACCACCCCAAAGCCAAACATGCTGATCGCCTTGCCCTGCTCGCGCTCCTCGAACACCCGCAGGATCAGGATATTGGGCAACGGCTGCAGGATCCCCGCCGCAATGCCCTCGGCCACCCGCATGGCGATCATCACGCCATAGGTGGGCGAGAATCCGCCGACCAGCCCGCCCATGCCCAGCAGCAGCAAGCTGCCAATGAACGTGCGGCGCAAGCCGTAGCGGTTAAGCAGCCAGGGTGTGAGCAGCATCGACAGCGTCATGGCAATCATGAAGCTGGCCGCCACCCATTGCGCGCTGTCCTGCCCCAGCACGAAATGCCGGCTCAGGTCGGGAATGGCTACGTTGACGATGGTCGACGACACGATCGAGGAGACCGTGCCCAGCATCAGCGTCAGCAGCACCAGCCAGCGCAGCTGGCTGCCATAGCGTGCCCGCAGTGATTCCCGGGTCGGGCCGCCCGGCTGCCCGCGGGAGGTGGGCGACGAGGGCTGCTCGCTCACCCCAGCCGTCCGAGGGCGGCCAGTTCGCGGATTTTGCGCACGGTGTCGAGGTCGGCCTCGTGATAAGCCGACTTGACGATTTCGGCGAAACGATCGTCGCCGCTGTCGTCCACCGCGGGCATGGTGGTCTCGTAGACAAAGCGCAGCAGCAAGGCGCCAGGGCCCGGCGTCTCGATCGCCATGGTCAGGGTGCCGCCGGCGTGCTCGTCGGTAGGGGCGGTTTCATAGCGCACGACGCGGCGCGGCTCGAAGACGACGCGGTCGCGAATCGTGGCCTTGCCGAAATGCAGCTTGCGCTCGACCCAGTCGTCGCCGCGCTCCACGATCTCCGCGCGGTCCAGCCCCATGACAAACAGCTCGGGCTCGGCACTGCGCAGCACCAGCCCTTGCCAGAGCTGCTCCGGCGTGAGCGTGTCCAACTGGATATTTTGTGGATCGTTGATCTCCACCAGGTGCTCGAAACGCAACTTAACTCTCCCGATCTATAGTTAGCCGATATTATGAAGGTCTGTGCCAAGGTCCGCAGCAAAACTTCCCGGAGCCCACCCATGAGCGCCCTGCCGTCTCCCGACACACGAACCGATGTCCTTAGCGCCATCGATCCGCTGCAGGTACTGGTCTACGCCGACTCGCTATCGTGGGGCATCGTGCCGGGCACGCGGCAGCGCCTGCCCTGGCCGGTGCGCTGGCCCGGCCGGCTGGAGCTTGCACTGAACGGTGCCAAGGCCGGCGGGCAGCGCCCCGTGCGGATACTGGAAGACTGCCTCAACGGCCGCCGCACGGTCTGGGACGATCCCTTCAAGCCGGGCCGCAACGGCATCCAGGGCCTGGCGCAGCGCATGGAGATGCACGCGCCACTGGCGCTGGTGATCCTGATGCTCGGCAGCAACGATTTCCAGTCCATGCACCCGCATAACGCCTGGCACGCCGCGCAAGGCATCGGCGCCCTGCTCGACACCATCCGCGGCGCACCCATCGAGCCGGGCATGCCCGTGCCACCGGTGCTGGTGCTGGTGCCCCCGCCCATCACCACGCCGCGCGGGCCGCTGGCGCCGAAGTTTGCCGGCGGCGAGCACAAATGCGCGGGGCTAGCGCAAGCCTTCCAGGAAGTCTGCCGCGCGCGCGGCTGCGACTGGTTCGACACCGGCACGGTCATCCATAGCAGCGAAGTCGACGGCGTGCACCTGGACGCCGCCGACCACATCGCACTGGGCGATGCGCTGGCACCCGTGGTCAATGCCCTGCTGGCGCCAATGCGCGCCTGAGGCCCTCCGGGGGCCCTCCCGGGGCCGCTCTCAGCCTTGCGCGTCACAGGCGCCGAGTAGAACACTCCTGACAGTACGTGTCAGGAGTGCCGGCGCACAATCCTGATCTTCGGGCGAAGTGCTTCCTTGCGGGCCGCGCCCCCCATTCCAAGCAGGAGACCGCGATGCAATTGCTGATCAATATCGACGTCGACGACCTCACGCACGGCATCCGCTTCTACCAGCACGGCCTTGGCCTGCGCCTGGCGCGCAAGCTGTTCGACGGCTCCGTGGCGGAAATGCTGGGCGGCGGCGCGCCGATCTACCTGCTGGCCAAGGCACCGGGCACCAGGCCCAGCACGCGCGCCGACGGCCGGCGCGACGATCGCCGGCACTGGACGCCGGCGCATCTCGATTTCGTGGTGGCGGACCTGGAAAGCGCGGTGGAGCGTGCGCTGGAAGCCGGCGCCGAGCTGGAGGACTGGCCGCAGGATTTCGCCTGGGGGCGGCAGGCGATGCTGTCCGACCCTTTTGGCCACGGGCTCTGCCTTATCGAGTGGAAGGGTGACGGTTATAGCGTCGCCGAAACGGGAAAGGAAGCCAGGGTGCCGGCGTTGCAGGATCAATAGCGCCATAGCCCGGCCATGCCCGCGCGGCCGGGCCAAAGGAAGTACGCCGGCTCGCGGCGCAAGGCCATCCACAAAAGTGGATATGCAAGCGCGGTTTGCTTCGTTGGTGGCGCGCAAACCTTGCTCTATCGTCTCTCGGGTGCAACTTCGAGAAGACAACGCGGCATGTCCAACTTCGACCCGGATCTGAACGATCCCTTCGTCGCCCGCGCGGTGGTGCTGCGCGAGACCTTCCATACCGATGCCGTCGCCCGCGACAAGGCTGGCGGCCGGCCTACCGAGCAAATCCGCTTGCTCAAGGAAAGCGGCCTGCTTTCAGCGGGCATTCCCACGGCCTACGGCGGGGGCGGTGCTTCGTGGCTTTCACTGCTGCGCGTGGTGCGCGAATTCGCACGTACCGATGGCTCGCTGGCCCACCTCTTCGGCTACCACCATCTGCCCGTGCACGCCGTGCAGGCGCGCGGCACGCCGGCGCAGCAGGAGCGCTGGCTGCGCGCCGCCGCCAAGGCGCAATGGCTGTGGAGCAACTCGGGCAATGCGCTGTCGAAGACGTCCAGTGCGCAGCGCGCCCCCGGCAACGAGGGCTGGGTGGTCACCGGTTTCCGGCCCTTCTCCAGCGGCAGCCATGTGGCGGACGTGATCCAGCTGGCATGGGAGAACGCGCTGGGCCAACGCCTGATGGGCGTGGTGCCCGCCGATCGCGCGGGCATCGTGATCGAGGATGACTGGGATGGCATCGGCCAGCGCCAGACCGGCAGCGGCACCGTGACGTTCAACAGCGTGCTGGTACGCGACGATGAACTGCTCGGCAAACCCGACGATCCGCTCACCCCTTTCGCATCGCTGACCACGCTGCTGCAGCAAAGCGTGCTGCTCAACGTGTTTGTCGGCACGGCACAGGGCGCGCTCGACGAAGGCCGCGCCTATACCGCCACGCAGTCGCGCCCATGGATCCACTCGGGCGTGGAGCGCCATGTCGATGATCCGTGGGTCCAGCGCAAATACGGCGAGCTTGCCATCCGCACCTTAGCGGCAACCGAGCTGGCCGACCAGGCGGCGCGCAGCCTGGATGCCATTTACGGCTACGGACAGGCGCTGACGCTGGAGCAGCGCGGGCCGGTAGCCATCGCGCTGGCTACCGCGAACCTGTACGCAGGGGAAACCGGCCTGGCCGTATCGAACGAGATCTTCGAGGTGATGGGCGCGCGTTCGGCCACCAACGCCAACGGCTTCGACCGTTTCTGGCGCAACGTGCGCACCCACACGCTGCACAACCCGGCCGAGTACAAGAAGCGCACGGTGGGCACGTGGTTGCTCACGGGCGAGTTCCCCTCGCCTGCCATCTATCGCTGACCCCGCCGAACCTGCCGACCCCACCAAACATCATGAGCCGCGACCGACTGTTCCTGCTGCAACCCGGATTTACCGACCCCAAGCATCCCGGCGAACACTTCGTCTGCCCGGACTGCCTGCCGATCGAAGGCCTGCTGGCCAGCGCGCCCGCACTGGCAGCGCGCCTGGACATTTCACGCGAGCCGTTTGCGCGACCGCGCGAGGCGGTGGCCGCCCTGCTGGGCGAGGCGCACCAGGGCCTGCCGGTGCTGATCCTGGGCGACGCCGCGCCGGCACCTGCCGACGCCCAGCGGCATGGCGGACTGCGCTTCGTCACCGATACCCGCCGCATCCTTGCCTTGCTGGCGGAGCGCCATGGCTTTGCCAAGGTGCATTGAGCCTTCGATGACGGCTACCGACCGAGACCCAACATGACCGCCAACGTCGCCTTTCTTCACACGCCGGGCGAACCAGCGCCCGCGCTGTTCGAGCCGGACACCGGCAACCCCTTCATCGCCCGCGCGGTCTCGCTGCGCGAGCGCTTCGCCGACGACGCCATCGCCCGCGACCAGGCCGGCGGGAAACCCGCCGAGCAGATCCGCTTGCTCAAGGAACACGGCCTGCTTACGCTGCTGCTGCCGCGCGAAGTCGGCGGCCAGGGCGAAACCTGGTCGACCGTGCTGCGCATCACGCGCCTGTTCGCGCAGGTGGACGGCTCGCTCGGCCATCTGTTCGGCTATCACTACAGCAGCCTGCTGAGCCCGCGCTTGCGCAACGCACCGGAGAAGGCCGCCAGCCTGTGGCGCCGCTCGGCCGAAGGCA
Organism: Cupriavidus sp. GW822-FHT02D05; assembly: GCF_058802485.1. NCBI lineage: Bacteria > Pseudomonadati > Pseudomonadota > Betaproteobacteria > Burkholderiales > Burkholderiaceae > Cupriavidus > Cupriavidus sp. GW822-FHT02D05. The sequence goes on from NZ_JBXAOE010000005.1 coordinate 254,844, forward strand.
ACTGGTTCTGGGGCAACACGGCGAACAGCTTTTCCAGGAGCCTGTTTGGACGGCGCGATGGCGAGTGGTTCGTGCTGGACGGCTATCGCCCCTTCACCTCCGGCTCGCACGTGGCCGACTTCCTGGCGATTGCCTGGGAAGACGCCGACAGCGGCGAACGCCGCTTTGCCGCGATTCCCGCGGACCGCGCAGGCATCGTGATCGAGGACGACTGGGACGGCATCGGCCAGCGCCAGACCGGCAGTGGCCGCGTCACCTACCAGGGTGTGCGCGTGCACGAGAGCGAAGTGCTCGGGCAGCCGGTGCCCTTGAACCCCACCGGCGCGCCGGCCGAGCCCTACCGCACGGTCACGCCGCTGCAGCAGCAAAGCGTGCTGCTCAATGTGTTCATCGGCACGGCGCAAGGCGCGCTGCGCGCCGGGCGTGAATACACGGTGCATCAGTCGCGCCCATGGATTCACTCTGGCGTGGAGCGCCATGTGGACGACCCGTGGGTGCGCCGGCAATACGGCGAGCTCTGGGTCAAGACCCAGGCCGCCACCGCGCTGGCCGACCGCGCGCTGCTCGCGCTCGACGCCGTGATCGCACGCGGCGAAGCGCTCAGCGCCGAGGAGCGCGGCGAAGCAGCCGTGGCCATTGCGGCGGCCAACGTGCTGGCCGGCGAGGTCGCGCTGCAGGTCTCCAGCGAGATCTTCGAGGTCACGGGCGCGCGCTCGGCGGTGCGCAAGACCGGCCTGGACCGCTTCTGGCGCAACGTGCGCATCCATACCCTGCACAACCCGTCCGAGTACAAGACCCGCAATGTCGGCCGCTGGGTGCTGGGCGAAGGCCATCCGGAACCGGGGACCTACCAATGAGTGCATCGAACGGGGCGCGCCAGCGCCAGCTCCACCTCAACATCAACATCCTGCACTCGGGCTTCGTGCCCTCGGCGTGGCGGCTGCCCGACAGCGATCCCGCCGCCTTTACCGACGTGCGGCACTACATCCGCGTGGCGCAGATCGCCGAAGCCGGCAGGCTCGACGCGGTGTTCCTGGCGGACAACGCCGCTATCGTCGACCAGATTCATTTCCGCCCGATCCCGGCGCTGGAACCCACGGTGCTGCTGGCCAGCATCGCGGCGGCGACCACGCATATCGGCCTGATCGGCACGGCGTCCACCAGCTACAACGAGCCCTACAACATCGCGCGGCGCTTCGCCACGCTAGACCATGTGAGCGCGGGGCGCGCCGGCTGGAACGTGGTCACCACGGCCGATGTGCCGTCGGCGCGCAATTTCGGGCGCGATGCGGCGCCGGACCACGCGCAGCGCTATGCGCGGGCGGCCGAATTCACGTCCGTGGTCAAGGCCCTGTGGGACAGCTGGGAGGACGACGCCTTTCTCGGCGACAAGGCATCGGGCCGCTTCGTCGACACCGCCAAGGTGCAGCCGATTGCGCACCAGGGCGAGCATTTCAGCGTGCAGGGGCCACTCAACCTGCCGCGCTCGCCGCAAGGCCATCCGGTGGTGGTGCAGGCCGGCGGCTCCGCCGACGGGCGCGAGCTGGCCGCACGCCATGCCGAGGCTGTGTTCTCGGCATCCCAATCGTTCGAGGAATCGCTGGCCTACGGGCGCGAGCTCAAGGCGCGCGCACAAGCGCTTGGGCGCGGGCCCGATGCCGTGCAGGTGCTGGCCGGCCTGACCACCATCATCGGCGCCACCGAAGCCCAGGCCCGCCGGCGGCGCGACGAGCTGATCGACCTGATCCCCTGGGACTACAGCCTGGCGCGGCTGGCCGGCACGCTCGGCATCACGCCGGACCGCCTGAAGCTGGACGAGCGGCTGCCGGACAACCTCGCCCTGCCCGCCAACGGCAATGGCAACCACACCTTCTTCAACGCCACGCTCGCGCTGGCGCGGCGCCATGGCTACACCGTGCGCGAACTGATCCGCGAGCTGGCGGGCGGCGGCGGCCACCGCGTGATCGTGGGCACGCCCGAGCAGATTGCCGACGACATCGAGCACTGGTTCCGCCACGGCGCGGCCGATGGCTTCAACCTGATGCCCGATGCGCTGCCCGACGGGCTGCAGGACTTTGTCGACGGCGTGGTGCCGATCCTGCAGCGGCGCGGCATTTTTCGCACGCAGTACGAAGGCAGCACGCTGCGCGAGCACCTGGGGCTGGCACGGCCGCAGGGCCGGCAAGGCACACGCATAGCCGCCTGATATCCCTCAACAACCGATAAGCAATCGATAAGCAATCATGGCTCAACGTAGCGGTTTCCTCAGCCTGGGCGCCTTCCTTTACCCCAGCGGCCACCATATCGCCGCCTGGCGCCATCCCGATGCCAAGGCCGACGCGGGCATCGACTTCAAACACCACATCGCGCTCGCCCAGGCCGCCGAGGCGGCGAAGTTCGATCTGGTCTTCCTGGCCGACGGCGTAGGCACGCGCGGCGACGATGTCGAGTTCCTCAGCCGTACCGCGCACAGCTACCAGGCGCAGTTCGAGCCTATTACGCTGCTGTCCGCGCTGGCTGCGGTGACGCAGCGCATCGGCCTGGTCGGCACCGCCTCGACGAGCTTCAACGAGCCGTATCACGTGGCGCGCAAGTTCGCCTCGCTGGACCATATCTCGGGTGGGCGCGCCGGCTGGAACCTGGTCACCTCATCCAACGAGCACGAAGCGCGCAACTTCAACCGCGACCACCATTTCGCCCACGCCGAGCGCTACGAGCGCGCGGCGGAGTTCGCCGATGTGGTCACCGGGCTGTGGAACAGCTGGGAGGACGATGCCTTCCTGCGCGACAAGGCCAGCGGCCGCTACTACGAGCCCGCCAGGCGCCATGTGCTGGGCCATAAGGGGAAGCATTTCTCGGTGCAGGGGCCGCTCAACGTATCGCGCACGCCGCAGGGCCATCCGGTCGTGGTGCAGGCCGGCTCCTCCGAAGCCGGCAAGGAACTGGCCGCACGCACGGGCGAAGCCGTGTTCACGGCGCAGCAGACGGTGGAGGATGCCGTGGCGTTCTACGCTGACGTCAAAGGCCGGCTCGCCCGCTACGGGCGCGAGCCGGATGACCTGAAGATCCTGCCCGGCGTATTCCCGGTGGTGGGCCAGAGTGAAAGCGAAGCCAAAGAGAAATTCGAGCAACTGCAAGCGCTGATCGACCCGGTGGTCGGCCTGGCACTGGTGTCTGGCCTGACGGGCGGCTTCGACCTGTCAGGCTATCCGCTCGACGGCCCGATTCCCGAGTTGCCCGAGACCAATGCCAGCAAGAGCCGCCAGCGCCTGGTGATCGACCTTGCGCGGCGCGAGAACCTGACCATCCGCCAGCTTTACCAGCGCGTTGCGGGTGCGCGCGGCCACTGGCAAGTGATCGGCACGCCCGGGCAGATCGTCGACCAGCTCGAGGAGCGCTTCCGCAAATACGGCGCCGACGGCTACAACATCATGTCGCCGGTGCTGCCGGGCGGACTCACCGATTTCATCGCGCTGGTGCTGCCTGAGCTGCGCCGCCGCGGCCTGTTCCGCGCGGAGTACGACGGCCGCACGCTGCGCGAGCACCTTGGGCTCAAGCGCCCCGCGCATCCAGCCGCTTCCTCCAGGCCCGCCGCCTCAACCCTTGCCGCTGCAGCATGACGACAACTTCTTCCTTCCCCGGCTCCGATCCCGATTTCCTCGCGCGCGAAACGCTGCGCCTGCTCGGCCCCGCGCCCGACAACTGGGTGCCGGACCATGTCGGCATCGACCACAACGTGGCCATCGTTGGTGGCGGCCAGAGCGGCAGCGCCTATGCCTTCGCGCTGCGCCGCGCGGGCATCGGCCGCGTGACGGTGCTCGACGCCGCGCCAGACGGTGCGCTGGCCGGCGTCTGGCGCACGCGCGCCCGCATGCAGAAGCTGCGCACGCCCAAGAACCTGGTCGGGCCGGAGCTCGGCCTGCCGACGCTGGGCTTCCAGGCCTGGTATGAAGCGCGGCACGGCGCCGAGGCCTATGCCGCCATCGACCGCATTGCGCGCCTGGACTGGGCCGATTACCTGGACTGGTACCGCGACTTCCTCGGCGTGCCGGTGCGCTACGCCACGCGTGTGGTACGCATCGAGCCCGTAACCGGCGCCGCGCTGCAGCACTTCCGGCTGCATCTTGACGTGAATGGGCAGCCGCGCATCGAGACCGCGCGCAAGGTCATCCTGGCCAATGGCGTGGCCGGCAATGGCGCGCCGTTCGTGCCCGCTGTGTTGTCGCAGGCCGTGGCCGCCGGGCTGGCCGCGCATACGGCCGATGCCATCGACTTCGGCGCGCTGCGTGGCAAGACGGTAGCCGTGCTGGGCGCGGCGGCCTCCGCCTTCGACGCCGCCGCCGTGGCGCTGGAATCCGGCGCGGCCGCCGTGCACCTGTTCGCGCGCCGCGACCATATCGCCGCCACGCCGGTATCGCGCGTGCGCGCCTACCCCGGCCTTTACGACAATTACCACGCCCTGCCCGATGCCACACGCTGGGAGCAAGCCATCCGCTATCGGCGCGCCGGATCCACGCCACCGGCCGACTCGGTGAAGCGGGTGCTCAAATTCCCGCAGTTCCATTTGCACCTGAGCACCTCGCTGTGCGCCGCCGAAGTGGAGTCCGGCCGCATCGTCACCGAGGTGCAAGGGCAGCCCCTTCGCTTCGACTTTGCGATTGCCGGCACGGGCTACCTGGTGGATCCGTCGGCGCGGGCGGAACTGGCCGACATTGCGCCGCATATCCTGCGCTGGCGCGACCGCTACCAGCCTCCGGCCGATGCGCGCGACGACGAACTCGCCGCGTCGCCTTATCTGGGCAGCGGCCTTGAGTACCTTGAGAAAACACCGGGTGCCGCGCCGTGGCTACGCAATCTCCACGTGCATAACCCAGCAGGCTTTGCCAGCGTCGGCGTGCCGCTGGGCGATGTGCCCAGCATGCGGCGCGATATTCCGGCCTCGGTCGCCCGCATCAGCCGGGATCTGCTGCTGGCCGACCTGACGCTGCACGAGCAGCGGATTCGTGGAGACGTGCCGGCGGATTTTGGCGCGGAGTTTTATGCTGGCGCGGTCTGGAAGCCCGCGGGCGCAGCGCTCGCTGCGGCTTGAGGCGGCTGTCAGCGCCACCGGACGACCCGCCTGGGGTGCGTGCCGCGTCAAGCGGATGCCGCGTGCGCCCATATGGCGGGTTGTAGCTTTCGAACGGCAGGTAGAGGTCGATGCGCCACTGCTTGGATAGCGGCTTGCCCGAAGCGTCGAGAACTTGAAGAGATCAAGCCAGAAATCCCATCAAGATCCAATGTACTTGTAGTACAGATCCAGTTTTTCGTTGTCTTCTGAAACTTCAATATGGAGAATAGCCTCACCGGGCCTGCCATTTTCAAAGAGTACACACTCCATTCCTAATGCCTTTTCATTGGTTTCATAGACATCAATGCATGGCCTTTTCTGCGTACGCGAATCAAAGGCCACCTCCAGTGGCGCAATGGATAGGATCACCCCCTCATCGAAGTATTCATCGATGCACTCGAAAATCTCTTCGGCCACTGCGCTGGAAATGCCAAACTTGTGCCGTAGCGCCTGCGCATCTCGCAGGCCGATGGTCTCGATAAATCGCTTCGCCTCGTCATAGGCTTGCTGCCTTGTTGGCGTTCGCATGGGTCGGCTCCGTGATGGCAAGACATCGAGGCGCCAATCTAGCACGCCAAGGACTTGGCGTAAATTCTGCAGGGAGTCCCGTGGATAGGCTCCAAGATCAGCAGAGAAAGAAGGCTGCAAGCTCAGCACAGGTCCTCGCCAGCGCAGCAGTCACCACAGTCACCTTGCCGATCCGCCACGCAAGTCAGCCGGAGCCCCGCTGCCGCCATCACGATCTACCGTCAACTGGCATCGTCCGGGCCCTTCCTGCATGCCGGGATATGATCCGGGGCTATTGAGCAATCGTCGGATCTGGTGTACACATCGAGTTGCCCCACTTTCAGTGACACGTCCAGTGACGCTTATGTATTGCTCGGGGCAGAGCAGGCCATTCTCCGTCCTTTGGCGTGTGCGCGATGCCGGCCACACCGGGCTGCAGCGTGGTGCTGCCGTAGAGGTTTCCAATTTCCCCGGGTATCCATCGCAGACACGATGCCTTTCACCACCTGCCGCGCTAATGGAAAGCAGTCCGATCCGCCACCTTGCCCGCATGCAGAGGCAACTGAGTCTCGTCCTGTTCGTCGTCATTCCGTTGGCGCTGATGTTGGCCGGCACGCTTGGCTGGGGCGTGTTCCGCGTTGTGGAAGATCAGGAAGAACGGATCGCCATCCATTTTTCCAGACTCACTGGCTATATCCGGGAGCAGGAGGCCTTCCTGATACGCCTGCGCACGCGAGTCCAGAGCTTGCATCCCGATGATTACACGGGCGATGTCAAGCTGCGGCGCATCGATTCGAGCGTCCATGGCGGCGTGATGCTGTTCGAGGCGCGGGTTCCGCGCACGTCGGTCATGTTCAGCATTGCCTGCAGGGGCACGGCGGACTGTCCTCCGCAAGACAGATCCGTGCTCCGGTTTGGCACATTTTTTTTCGATTACTACAGCGCGTACTGGGCAGCATCCCAACATCCTCCGGCAGATGTCTTCCTGATCGCGACGCACGCCGATGCCAGTGTCGGCATGCAGGCGTTCCGCTCCAATTCGGACAACAGGTCCGAGGAGTACGGCGTGGTGTTCTCGATGGGCTCGCAGCATGCCGGCACGCACGCAGGCGGGCGCGACGTTGCATCGGAGGCTGTCAGCTGGCTCCGCGCAGATCCGGCGGCCGGGGGGGCAGGCAAGATGCTCGCCGTCCTGCCTCTTGATGCCGCGGCGGCCATACCGCGAGAGACGCAATCCGGGAACGATACGCTCTACGCTGCCGCGCTGTTGAACCTGGATAGCATTGGCAGTGTTCGGGGTTCTCTGGAAACACCCGGCTACGACGATTTCTGGCTGGAAGACAAGGCCCGCACCGCCTTTGCAGGCAAGGCGCCGATGCCCGCATCGAAGGCGGATGGCGTTAGCTTTGCCGCCGATGGACTGTACTTCCGGCTAAAGGACCCGAGCGGCTCGTGGCACGCGCTATATCGCATCAGCTATCCGACCTTCTTCCGCCATAACAAGGGCCTGCCAGTCATCCTCGCAATGCTGGTGCTATTCGGGCTGGGCGGCGGTTTGTCCTTCGTCCGCTGGCACAACCGGCGCGTGGTAGTGCCGGCGCGCCGGGCGCACGAGCGGCTGGCGGAAACCGACTCATTCATCCACGCGCTCATCGAGACCGCGCCTGTGGCGCTGTGCATTTACAACCGGGCGGACGGTACGGCGCTGTGCGGCAACCATCTGGCAAAGCAATGGCTGAACCTGGACCCGGGCCTGGATCCGGACCTGGATCCGGACCTGGATACGCACCAGGACCTGCAGTGCGTTCTCGACAATGCCTCCCAGGCCACGCAAGTGCTTGCTGCTACCCTGCCCGGCGCGATCGAGGAAATCCGGGGCGACGGCAGCAGGCCGCTCTCCCTGGCTTTCGCGCCGACCCGCTACCGTGGTCAAGCCGTGCTGCTGTGCGCGTTTGCCGATATCAGCGCACGCAAGGAAATCGAACGCGCCCTGGCCAAGGGAAAGCAGGACGCCGACAACGCGAGCGAGGCCAAGACCACCTTCCTGGCCTCGATGAGCCACGAAATCCGGACGCCGCTGTATGGCGTAATGGGCGCGTTGGAACTCCTGGATCTCACCGGCCTCGGCAACGCGCAGAGGCAGTATGTCCAGACGATCCGTAACTCGTCGGAAATACTGATGCAAATCATCAGCGACGTCCTGGATATCGCCAAGATCGAAGCGCGGCAGCTGTCAGTCGAGGCGGACGACTTCTGCCTGCTATCGCTGGTGGAGGCTAGCGTCAGCCGCTTTGCCGCCAGCGCCCGGCAAAAGGGCCTGCTCCTGTACGCCTGCGTTGCGCCCGATCTGCCTGAGCACCTGCGTGGCGACACCATGCGGATTCAGCAAATACTGAACCATCTCCTGAGCAACGCCATCAAATTTACCGAAACCGGTCACGTGATTCTCCGCGTCCGGCAAGATTCAGCAGAGCGCGATGGCGTGACGCTCGTGTTCCAGGTGGTGGACACGGGGGTCGGGATCGCGCGGGAACGTCAAGCGGAACTCTTCACCCCGTTCTACCGGATCGACAGCAATATGCATACGGTAAGCGGCGCCGGATTGGGCTTGTCCATCTGCATGCGCCTGGCAAGGCTGATGCATGGGGACATCCGGGTGTTCAGCGATCCTGGCCTGGGAAGCAGCGTTTCGCTGATGCTCCCCTTGTCGCACGCTGCGGTGCAGGTACCGTCGCAAGCGCCCGTGCTGACGGGGGAAGCCGTCTACGTGCGATCCCCGAGCAAGGAGTTGACCGACAATGTGTGCGCATGGCTGAAGCGCTGGGGGGCCACCACGCACACGGCAGACGATGTTCCTGTCGATGCTGCGCGGCACGTGCGTGTGCTGGACCTTCTCGTCGCCTACCCGGTGCCCGAGGGCTGGACCGGGAATTATCTGTTTGCCGGCAGCGAGCCTGCCGCGGCGGACGCGGCGTTGTCGGCGGGACGTGGCTACCTGAGTGCGCACAGCATTCAAGCGATCGGCAGCGCCATCGCCCTCGCGGTGCCGGGTATATCCGAGCCAGTTGACAGGCAGGCGGAGCCGCTCGCTGCCTGCGCACAGCTTCGGGTCCTCGTGGCCGAGGATAACGCTATCAACGGCATGATCCTGAAGGAGCAACTTGAACAAATCGGCTGCCTGGTTGTCCTGGTCTGCGATGGGGTGGATGCGCTGGCCCGATGGCACCCCGATCTGTTCGATGTCGTGATCACGGACATCAACATGCCGAGGGCAAATGGCTACGAGTTGGCCGAAGCGTTGAGACAACAAGGCTACGAGGGCCCTATTATCGGGATCACCGCCAATGCGATGCGCGAAGAGGAGCAACGCTGCATGGACGCAGGCATGACGTCCTGGCTGGTCAAGCCATTTGACCTGGGGGCGCTACGGTCTCATCTGCGCTCGCCTGCGGTCATACGGCACGCGCCGGAGGCAGTCCCGGAGTCCCCGGCCAGCCATGATGAAATCGGGATCGTGCCGCTCAGGTTCCGCGACGTATTCTCCGAGACCATGCGTGGCGATATCACGGCGCTCAATCGAGCAAGCGTGAATTCGTCCACCGACACTGCCCTGGATACGTTGCATCGTATCCGCGGAGCACTTGCTACCGTAAAATTGTTCAGACTCGTGAAATACTGTGAAGCCCTGGAGGAAGACATTCGCAGCGAAGGCCTTCAGCAAAAGCAGAAGGCAGGCATAACGCTGGTTGCCTCGCAGATCGAGGCCATTCTCGCTGAGTTTTGACAATCGACCAGGCGGCGGCTTCCCTTTATCCGATTTTTTGAACTCCATGAAAAAGACCAAAATCATCTTAGCGGACGATCATCCCCTGGTACTCATGGGAATACGCGAAGTCATCGAACGGGACCTGCGTTTCGTGGTGGTGGATTCCGCCTCGGGCCCCTCGGACCTGATCGCCAAGATTCCCCTTGCCCGTCCGGATATTATTGTCACCGACTTTGCCATGCCCGGTGATCCGGTCTTCGGGGATGGACTGAAGCTCATCGCATACCTGGCCAGGACGTTCCCCGGCGTCAAGCTGCTGGTGCTGACAATGCTCACCAACCCGATCATCGTATCGGCCCTTTACGATACCGGCGTGCACGGCGTGGTGTTCAAGGGCGACTCTCTCAACGACATCCTCGCCGCCCTGTTCGCGATCCGGAGTGGCCGCAGATACATTCCAGCATCCCTCCAGGGGTCTCTTCGCGAGAACTCGGGGTCGGATTCCATTGGCGAGCGAATCAAGACGCTGTCGCCGCGGGAATATGAAGTGCTTCGCCATTTCGTTGGCGGGGAATCGGTTCAGGACATCGCCAGGCAGTTCAACCGCAGTATCAAGACCGTGAGTGGCCACAAGGTGGCAGCAATGCAGAAGCTCGGTGTCACAACCGACCAGCAGCTCATTACCTTCTGCATTGCTACCGAGCTTTTTCAGTAGCGGGGCGCTATGGATGCGCCCTGCCGGGCGCACAAAAAAAAACCCAAGCTGCCCGCGAGGGTCGCTTGGGTGGGTAGAAGTCCGGGCAGAGGGGGGGGAATCCTCGCCGGAATCGGGAGTCGGCATCACCAGGGAATGTTGATGCCGACGACCTCAAGAATACTGAAGTCATCACGCCTCTTCTACCAGAATAATCTGGTTCTGCAGCAACGTGCCGGCACACAGCCAGTTCGACATTGACAGCTGCCGGGCGGCTGGCTAGCGGGGATGGTTGATCATCATCGACCAGAACGACGCAAGAATCCCCACCACTTGGCAGGTGCGCGCCGGATAACTTCCCTGGCTTCATCCGCACCGTAGAAGCCTATTTTCTTTAATTTCCCAGCCGACAATATCACAATTCCCAATTCATTATAATTTAAGTATTTTGTATACTTTATTACAATTTTATTAGCGAAAAAGAATTGTAATTCCACGATAGACAGAATCTCGATATCTGACGCGCGCAAAGAACAGCGCGCGTTCCAGATGAGGTTAAGGTCTTTGTGCACACCAGATGACCAACTCGGGAGGGATTTTTCGAATGGGGCCACACCTGACCTTGATGAGAGGCTGACTTGCACTGGCGGGCACCCGATCTCACACGCGTTGTTAAGCGTGGCGATAATCTCAATTCATTTATTTTTACCGAAAACAAGAACTGTCCTGTGTCGCTACCGGGGAATTCTGGCGAATATCTGCTGACACATGCGATCCATACCGGGGCTTTGGCGGCCAATATGCACTTTCATGTAACCAAGCCATCGGAAGGTCTTGCCCGCCCCCGATTGATCTGGGTCACGCCTTGCCGCTACCCGCAGGAGGATTGGCTTGATGTCAGGCCCTGCCGCCTTGAAGCAGGGGCGAGATATTGCTACGCCATTCCGGTCATCGCTATTTGCCGTGCCGCTGTTACGCGGCTGGAGATTTACAACCCCTTGCCATACCGATCGCCCGAAATAATCGAAGTGGCCCGCCAGGCCGGCCGCGCCAGCCTGTGTGTGCTGCTGCCAGCCGGCGGCTACGCGGCCGCCGCCACGCCAGAGATTTCCGAGACCGAATATCCGGGAGCCGTTCATCCGAGTGCAGGCCAACGTGTAGTGGATGGTCGCGGCATCCCGGATGGGCCGGCTCTACGGAGCGGGGCGCGCCGCGCCGGGCACGGTCCGCCGGGCGCCGGATCGGTTTTACACAGATTCGTTGATCGGAGGGCTTAGTTGTGCCAATCAGAGTGCTTCTTGCGGATGACCATTCCACGTCGCGGAAAAAGACGCGCCAGGTGTTAGCGCTGATGGATGAAGTCCAGATCGTTGGAGAACCCGTGGATTCCGCCGAACTGATGCAGTGGCCGGGCAGAGCCAGGGCCGATGTCCTGCTCTGCGCCTTTCATCGTCCGGGCCGGCGACATGACGACAATATCGCATTGCTGGATCTTCTGCATGGCACCTGTCCTCGCTTGAAGGTTGTGATCATCACGAAGGTATCCAGCCCCTTGGTCCTGCGAGCCATGATCGTCTCGGGTGCCCATGGTCTGCTGCTGAGGAGCGACCCGGCCAGGGAGATCGCGGGTGCCATCCGGGCCGTCGCGCGAGGGCGAATGTACATCGCGCAATCGGTGCGCAAGTTGATGGCTCACTCCCGGATGGCGGAGGAGCCGATCGACGTCTTTGCCAACGACTGCATTTCGGCACGGGAGACCGAAGTGCTGCGCCGCTATACGCGAGGCATGACCGTCGGTGAGATCGCCACGGCGCTGGGGCGCAGCGTCAAGACCGTGAGCACGCAGCGCATTGCGGGCATGAAAAAACTGGGCCTTGCGAACGACCGCGAGCTGTACGAGTACGCGTTCGCATTTCGGTTTGCCCCTGCCAACGAGGATACCGCTGCAGTGGAGACCGTCAAGTCGCTGCGTGGATAACGACACTCCGGGGTCTTGCCAGCGGCATTGCGGGGGGGATGGGGGGCTATGGCAAATCACTGCTGAAATCAAAGATTGAGAATTGTCCGATAGGAAAGAATTCCGATCGACGGCAATATTCAATCATGCATTTCCACCGACTTCGTGCTGGGCGCCGTAGCGTCAAGATATCGCCGCCGCGCGTAGCCGTTGTGATGCTATATCTCCTGGCAGCGACGTTGCTGCTGTGCGCGGGCATGGCCGCGGTGCTGTACCTGGAGTCTCAATTCGAGAGAAGTATTTCTGCCTATCGGCGCCAGATGAATGCTGCGGCGTATAACGCGCAGATTTTCCTGGGGCGACGTAGCTCGCTGCTGAGATCCTTGATCGACTCCATATCCGAAGGCAGCGGCGAGCCTGTCCAGTTGCCGACAAGCGCGGCCCATCGCATCGAAGGGATTTCGCTCGCCATCGATCGGCAAGCCGGGAAGAGCTGGACCTTGTATGTGACTGAACGGGACAGGGACGCCATCGCGCGTTCAGGCGCCCATCTGGTCTACTGGACCGCTGCCAAGTCCACTCAGGTAGGGCTGGAGAGCGACCGCCGTGGAATCCGGGAGGCTCTCTCGCCCGAGGTGACAAACATGCTGGTTGCGCGGCACGCGCAATCGGCTGACACCGGGTCGATTATCTGGGCCAGCGATCGCACGCATCACCGTCTTTACATGTTTGGCCGGGTCGATCCTGGCGAGAAAACAGCCGGCTGGCTTGGATTGGCGTTGGACAATGTCGAGCCGGGTCTTCTGCTGTCCAAGCCTGGCCTAAGCTATATGCTGCTGGACCGTCAGGATAACGTTGTTCTCGAAAGCACGGGAGATGCCGAATTAAGGCGCGATCTGGCGAGAATGACGCGCGAGGATGCGTTTATTCGATACGGAATGGGCCCAATACCCAAGTACCTAACGCTCAGCAAGGCGGTAGGCGACGACGGCTGGCGTGTTGTGTATGTCATTCGTGCGAGCGCGCTGCTGAACGCATGCATGCCGGCTATCCGGCTGGCACTGGGGGGCTTCGTTCTGCTGATCATCGGCATGGGCATCGGCATCGTGTATATCAATCGGCACCAGGTGCGGCCGGCGCAGCGGCAATTTGACAGCCTGATTGAAAGCGAAGCGTTTAGCCGATCCATTATCGAGGCGGCACCGGTGGCATTGTGTGTGCTTCGCCGCCGCGACGGCAACGTGCCACTTGCCAACGGATTGGCGCGAAGCTGGTTTGATCCCGACGTCTCGTGGCGCGAAGCCGCACTGTCCAATGACCGCCATCCGGGCACCGGCCGCGAACTGGTGCTGCATGACGGCCGCAGCGTCTATGTATCTTTCGCGTCGGCGCGCTACCAGGGCGAAGACGTGGTGATCTGCGCGTTCAGCGACATCACCGCCCACAAGGAAATGGAAGCAGCAACGCAGCTGGCCATTCAACGGGCGGAAGCCGCCAATGAGGCCAAGACCGTTTTCCTGACCACCATGAGTCATGAAATTCGTACGCCACTTTACGGCATCCTGGGAACACTTGAGCTCCTGGCCTTGAGCGGCGCGTCAGGGCAGCAGCGGGAGTACATCAAGGCCATCGAAGGGGCCTCGGCTTCACTATTGCAGGTAGTGGATAACGCGCTGGACATCTCGAGGATCGAAGCCGGGAGCCTGATGCTCGAACCGGCTGCCTTCTCGCCGCTCGACCTGACGGAAGACGTGCTTTGCTCGTACGCTGCGCGCGCGCAAGGCAAGGGCCTGCTCATCTACGCCTGTATCGATGCGGACATTCCCGGGAGCGTACTGGGCGACGCGGTTCGCGTGCGCCAGATCCTGAACAACCTGCTGAGCAACGCCATCAAGTTCACGCAGATGGGCCGGGTGGTGCTGCGCGCGCGGATGGTGGCAACCCGGCCGGAAGGCGTCGAGCTGATGTGGCAAGTGGCGGACACCGGCGTCGGCATTGCCGCGCAAAGCCAGGAGCGCATCTTCGAGTCGTATTATCAGGCAAGCGGTAGCCGGCAGCCGGCCGCCAGTTCTGGACTCGGGCTTTCGATCTGCCATCGGCTTGCCCAGTTGATGGGCGGCGCTATCCAGGTGGTAAGCGAGCCTGGGCTCGGAAGCCTCTTCTCGGCTACGCTGCCCTTCTCGTTGTCCATCGATGCACCGGATATCGAGATGCCTCAACTACGGCCTGGCGTGGTGTACGTGCGCTCGGACGTGAGGGAGGTCGCTACGCACCTGTGTGCCTGGCTACGCCGTTGGGGTGCCATCGCACAGCCTTACTCCGAAACGCGGGGTGGCTTGCATCGGGACGACATATTGATCGACGTGCGGCCATCGGCGCGCATTGAGATCCCCTGGGCGGGACTCAGGATCCTGGCGATACCGTTTGGCCCCGATCATCCGCAGAGGACCGGGGGTGGCTGGCAGGTGAACGGATACAGCCTACGGGCGATCGGCCTTGCAGTCCAGTTTGCGCAGAACGATGTTGGCCAAAGCCGCTGATCACGCCCAGGCACCCGTGGCTCGCGTTAACCTGGCATGATGTTGGCAAGGGATTGCCATCCAATCCGCCCAAGATAGGCCGCTAAAGAAGGCTGCAATGGATACACGCGAGGCCTTGGCAGACGACGAGAGTTGAGCGACCCAATCGGCTCCGGGCTTTGGACTTCATCTACGTCTGCGCTTGGCCGTCTACCCACTATCCATCGCCACCCTCCCCCTCATCGTCCTGCGCGGCCAACTCGCTCAACACCAGCGGTTCATGCGCGAGCACGGCCGCCAGCGAAAGCAGATGACTCTGCGCCTCTTCGGTGATGTTGCACAAGGAACCGCCGGCAGCGTTCTCGACCGCCACCGACAGCAGCGCGTTGAGTTGCGCGGTTTTTTCCGCGGCAAGGCTTAGCGGGCTTTCGGAAGGCGCGTGGGCCGTGAGGAAGGTGTCGCGCCCGGCGCGCTGGGCGGTGATGTTGTAGTGCGGATACCTATGCATCGGGCGCCCTCCGTTGGGAGGCGCGCAGGCGCTGGCAGAGGATGGCTGGCTTGGAGGATACGATTTGCCCGGGATGGGCGAGCGAAGACTGGGGCATGGGTGTGCCTCCTACTTAAGCGATGTCAACCCGCTCCCCGCTGTCAAATGGGGTTGACAGCCGGAAAGAAGGAACCGGTGAGCTCGAAAGCTCCCCCGCCCAGGCCCGCCCGTAGGGGCGCGCAAAGGCAAGACGAACAAAAGCCATATAGAGGCACATGTCCGCGTTCTTAGCAGGCTGTCAAACCCGGTCGCTGTGTTTGCAACGACCTGCGCAGTATAAGGGCACAAAGTACGCTCCAAACCGCCCGCTACAAAAAGTCACAGTGCTACGCCATCGGTGGGTAGAAAACACCGAATCAACGCTTTCCAAGCGACAGATCAGTTTTACGGAAGCGGAAAGCCACGGCAAGAAACGGGGGACGCGACGCCAGCGCTTCCTGACGGAGATGGAAAGCGTGGTGCCGTGGTCGCGCCAGATTGCGGCTGTCGAGCCGTACTACCCCAAGGGCAAACGTGGACGGCAGCCGATGGTTGGTGGCCATGAATTATCCACGTCACCAAATCAAGGCGTAGTACCCCAGATAGAACAGGGCAGTGCCTGCCAACAGCGAGAGCATTGTCCAAGCGAACCTCCCGGCAGTCGGCTGACGCGAGTACTTCCACCCCGCCGATGCCCAAGCCACAGCAGGGCCGACCAAAAAAAGGACGATCGCGGCTTGGCCCCGCCATGACACCGAACAATGCTTGATGTCCCAACAGCCGTGCCACTGCTCGATGAGCGGCCATGCGTATTTCTCTGCCAATTTCGCGGCTAGTAGAGCCGACTGCCTCATCGCTACCAGCGCCATGGCGAAAAAAGCCACACACCAAGCGAGGCGCGTCATGCGACTTCCCACAGCAGGATCTTTTTCGATTTTCCTAAATCCGAGTACCACGCCGACCCAAGCCCCACGGTAAAGCGCAGGAAGTTATTGAGCCGGCCGCGGCCAGTACCGCGACGATGCGTGGACTCGGGTGAGGTAGCGCCTCGATTTCATCTGATGGCGCTCATATGGTCAGCGCAGCGTTGCCAACCTGGTTCTGGACACCATCCTCAGGGGAAAGTGAAGGTGAATTCGGCGGAGCCTCCCGCGTAGCCGGCCTTGATCTCGACGTCGCCACCGGTGCGGATGTACTGCGCCGACAGCGGGAGCTTTGCTGTCCTGCCCGGCTTGTCGAGCGTCATCTCGTACTTCCTGGCAGCGCCCGGATCGCCATAGGCGATGCGCTCCCGGCTGCCATCCTCGCGCGTCATGATGATGCCGAACCCCTGGGCCAGGCTTTGCCCGCCCGGCGCGCTGAGCCGCAACACCGTCTTGTCTGCATTGGGCGGCGTCGCCTTGTCCCTGAAGCTGATCTTGGGCTTGGCGTTGGCCGCGCAATTGCTCAGGGCGATCTCGAAGTGCTTCGGTGGGGAAGTGT
Organism: Cupriavidus sp. GW822-FHT02D05; assembly: GCF_058802485.1. NCBI lineage: Bacteria > Pseudomonadati > Pseudomonadota > Betaproteobacteria > Burkholderiales > Burkholderiaceae > Cupriavidus > Cupriavidus sp. GW822-FHT02D05. Next base: position 271,405 of record NZ_JBXAOE010000005.1, read on the forward strand.
CGTTGAGCTTCTTGAACCGATCGATGGGGATACTCCCCAGATCGACCGGAATGATCTGATTGGCCACCACATCGCATTTGTTCGGAATCGGGGGCGGCGGGCCGCCACCGATGCCGACGATACCCGTGCTGTCGTAGGTAATGGACTGATGGCATCCCGGGCCCAAGGTGGGCACCTGGAACGTGCTGCCCAGGCTCACTCCCACCGACTTCAGAAAATCCGCCGCATAGATCTTCACCTGGAGACCACCCGCAACATGGGTCACCTTGATCTCGCCCGGGGGGAGCGCATTCGGGTCCTTGGTCAGCACCAGGTACTGTTTGTAGCTGGCGATGGTGGACCCGGTCTTTATCCCCAGATTGGGTTGAAACAAGACATCGATCTTCTCGACGGCAAGCGGGTCGGCCTCTTTGCGCAGGGTTCTGGCGACACCGTCCGACGATAGTGCTTCCCACTTGAAGCCGATGCCGTCAATATTCGTTGGCACAATGCCATCCGCACCGACGGGCGGCCCGAACCCCATTGCCCAGTGGGCGCCCGTGACCAGATCGTGAGCGACCACTGCCGACGTCGCACCAAAGGTGAAGGACGTCGACAACGCGAACCGCCGCTCCATCAGGATCGTGCCGATGGCCGTACTGCTGGTCAGGGGATTGGTGACCGTCCACGGCTGGATCTCCTGCGGATTGGGGTTCGTGCAGTTGATGGCCATGCGGTTTTCAAATTGTGCCTGGGCGCTGCCGCTCACCAACCCCAGCATCAGCATTAGCGCGGCAATGAACAGGCGTACCGGTTGGCGCGCCGCCCGTGCAATTCCCGACAGCCCGGCAATAGGCAGTACATTCGTATTCATGCAGCTCTCCATCTCCCCCCCCTGTCTCGCCAGCCTTTCGAGGTGGCGTCAAAATCCATGGTGCGCGCGGCCGACAGGACCCGCCACCTGCGCCGCCAGCAACGCATATCCGTCCTTGTGTTCCATGGCGCGGTACTGAAATGCCCTTGCATGCCATGCCGAAACACGGCACGCAAGGGGCCTGCCTGCTAGGCAGGCAGGTCAGTGGACTGCTTCAGCAACTTACTGAATGATGGTGCCGTAGTTGATGCCGGCCTGCGGCAGCAGGGCAGCATTGCCGGAAACCCGGTTGCCTTGCATGAGACCGAAGTTCACACCGACCAGGCCACCATAGCTCTGGGCGTAGCTCGACACGAAGTCGATCTTGCCGCTGGCCGTCGAGTAATTGACTTCGCCCTGATTCAGGCCAACCAGGCCGCCCATCGTCACGTAGTTGCCACCGCTGACCGTGCCGGAAGCCGACGAAGCACTGACCGCGCCGTGGTTCTGGCCAACCAGGCCACCCACCACGCTGCGGCTTTCACCCTTGACGTTGCCGCTGGCTACGCCCGACACGATCGCGGCGCCATTGCTGGCGACGTTGGTGCCGACCAGGCCGCCGACAAAGCTGTTGGTATTGGCATAGACTTCGCCGCTCGCTTCCACCGCCAGCAGGTTGCCGCCGTTGTAGCCGACCAGGCCGCCGGTGTGGCTGTTGCTGCCGCCCGAGGTCTTGCCTCGCGCCACCGAACTCTGGATGGTGCCGCTGTAGTTGCTGCCGACCAGGCCGCCCACGCGGTTGTTGGCGCCGCCGATCACGGCGCCGGTGGCTTCCGCGCCGAAGATGGTGCCGCCCTCGTTGCTGCCGGCCAGGCCGCCCACATCGATGCCCGAAGTATCCCTGACCAGGCCGCTGGTCTTGACATTGATCAGGCTACCGTTCCGGTTCTGCCCCACCAGGCCGCCGATGGCCGCGGCACCGCTGCCGTCTACGCGGCCACTGGTGCTGGCATCGGCAATCCGGCCGCCGCTGTCGTTGAGGCCAACCAGGCCACCGATCACGGCGTTGCTGGAAGAGCCTGTGTCGCCGGCGGAGAAGACGCGCTCGATGACGCCACCGTTGTTGTAGCCCACCAGGCCGCCCACGTTCAGGCCGCCGTTGGATGTGCCGACGGTGCCCCGGCTGGACGAATCGGCGATATAGGCGTTAGGCCCGGCGTTCAGCCCGACCAGGCCGCCCACGCCGCCCATGGCCGTGCGCTGCATGTATCCGCCGATCTTGGCATCCGACCTGCTGCGTGTCACGCTGCCCGCGTTTTCGCCGACCAGGCCACCGATCGACTGGGTCAGGTTGCTGCCAGACAGACTGGAGGCGCTCACCGAAGCGCGGTCGATGGAGCCGTCGATGAGGTTCTTCCCCACCAGGCCACCCATTGAATGGGCCCGCCCGCTGTTGCTAGACAGGCATACGCCAGTGGCGTTGACGTTGGAGATGGTGCCGGAATTCTGCCCCACCAGCCCGCCCAGCGCAGCGGCGCCGGCATTGCCAGACGTCGCGTTGACCGTCAACGCCGCCAGGCCGAGGTTGCTGATGCTGCCGGACGATGCCGAGAACAGGCCGGACAAAGGCCCGGTGCTGGTCACCTTGAGATTGCTCAAGGTATTGCCCAGGCCGTCGAAGGTGCCGTAGAACGTGCCGTAGTCGCCGCCGATCGACTTCAGGCTGCCGCCGCTGATCTTGTTGCCCAGCACGTAGTAGCCGCCCAGATTGTCGTTGATGCCCTGCAGCTGCGCGAGGTTCTGGATCACGTTATAGGAAAAGCCGTTCGACCTGAACGACGCCCCCGTCCCGGACAAGGTGACCACCGCGCCGTTGTTCAGGTTCAGCGAACGGCCATAGTTCAACGCCAGGCCGTTGCCGGCTCCGCTGAGCGTGACCTTGTTGTTCAGGTTGATATCCTTGGCGTCGCCGGCGGTCATGGCCAGGCTGGCGTTGACGCCGGTGGCGCTCAGCGCTCCGTTCACATTGACATCGCCAGCCGAGGTCAGCGTCAGCTTGTTGCCGCTGCTCCACTCGATCGGCGCGTTGACCAAAAGATTGCCAACGGTGCTGGCCAGCTCGATATTGGTGGTGCCGAGGTTGCGCGAGAGCGTGTCACTATATGCGGTAATTTCGCCACTGCCGGCGGTCTGGCCGACGTTGACATCCATCCCGCTGAGCTTCCAGGTGCCCGTCTGCCCGTTATTGGCCTGGGTGTTGACCTGGGTGCCCAACTGCACCTGCACATCGGCGCCGCGGGTCTCGATGGTGCCGCCGTTGCCCGGGCCGGCCATCGCGCTGGCGTTCAGGTTGCCGGCCACGCGCACGACGCCGGCGCTGCCGCCGTCCAGCGTGATCTTGCCGGCATTGCCGCGCAAGGTCTTGGCCTCGATCATGCCCGTATTGTTCACCACCGCCTGCTGCAAGCTGCCGGCGGCACGGGCCGTCATCAGCACCTGGCCACCGTCGGCCTTGAGCAGGCCGCCGTTTTGCACCAGCGAGCCTACCAGGCCGCCATTCACCTGCAGGTTGAGCAGGTTGCTGGCGTCGAAGCTCACGGTGAAGTCATTGCCGGCGCCTAGCGCCACCCGGCCCATCTGCGCCTGGATAAGGCCAGTGTTGTTCACCGTCGTGCCCAGCAGCGCCACGCTGCCACCCGGCGCGGCGGTAATCCGGCCGGCATTGATGATCGACGCACCCGCGCCGCCGGCAAAGCGGTAGGTCCCGCTGTTGAAATCCGCGTTGGTGATGTCCTGCGTCGAGGCCACCAGGCCGCCCACGTTGACCTGGGCGGTCTGCCCAAACACCATCCCGTTGGGGTTGACCAGGAAAACGCGGCCATTGGCATCGATCTGGCCCTGGATATTGCTGGCATTCGCACTGATCACGCGGTTGAGCGCGATCGAGTTGCTGTCGGGCTGGTTGAAGGTGACTCTCTCCTTCGCGCCAACGCTGAACCCGTTCCAGTTGATGATCAGCTTGTCGCTCGACTGGTTGATCGACATGGCCTGGCCATCGTTGTAGGTCGCGACATTGCCGGTGCCCGATACGATCACATTGCCGGTCGGCAAGGCATGCGCCGGCGCAAGCGCCCCCAGCCCCAACAGCGCAACAGCGGCGGCAATCACGCGCCTGGCACCGCCAGACTTGCCGCGGCGGCGAGCCCCTTCGCTGGCGACGTTCCAGCATCCCTGGGCCTGATTCCAGACCAGTGCATAGCTTTTGTTCATATTGACCTCTTTCCTTGTTATTGAGAATGCTGCAACCATCCCGGCAGCACGGGTACTGCACCGACACGGTCCACGGCGCGCTCAGAAGTACTGCGCGCCCTGAACCCAAAACCTGGGGCTGCGCACCGGCCCCCCGCTTGCGTCGCGCTGGCCCAGCGGCCAGGCCAGCGCCAGGCTGATCTGATGTCCCTGCCCGGCCCAGGCGCCACCGATGCCCGCCCCCGTCAACCGGCGCGTGTTGCGCTCCCTGGTCCAGGGCTGCTTGTTGGTGTCCACCACGCTCTTGTCCACGAAGGCGCTCAACTGCCAGCCAGGGGCCACCGCGTAGCGCAGCTCCAGGCTGGCCTGCCAGCCCTGGTCGCCGCTGCCGGCGCCGAGCGCGTAGGCGCGCACGCCATAGGGCCCGCCCATGCCGAACTTCTCCGAGCCGTCCAGGTTGCCGGACGCCCATTGCGCATTGGCCTGGGCATAGAGCTGGAAGCGATTGCTCAGTCGCTGCAGGCGCGCCGCGCTCAGGTTCATCTTGCTGAAGCTGCCGCCGGTTCTCGCGCTGACCTGGTCGATGAACTCGGTGTACGGATCGTCGATGCGAAGCCGTCCCGTGCTGTAGCTCGCCGAGAACATGGTCTGCCCGCCGCCGAATACGTTGTCCTGGCCGTTGCCGTTCACGCCAGCGGTCCACAGCCCCACGCGCTTGCCGACGTTGCTCTCGAAGAGATCCATCTCGTCGCGCAGCCGCTTGTCGTCGTACTGCAGCTGGGCGCCCAGGTTGAAGGCGCGGCCGCGCAGCAGCGGCTGCGAGACGAAGACGCTGCGGATGCTGGCGCGGCCGTGCGCTTCCAGCACCGCGAAATTCTTGCCGAGGTGATAGCCCATATCCGAGTACGACACGCCCACGCGTGTGGACCAGGGACCGGCCGGCAACTGGTAGCCGGCGCGGTAGTAGCGCTGCCGCTTGTCGCTGCCAAGCACGCGCAGGCTCAACTGGTCCCCCAGCCGCAACGGGTTGTTCAGGTAGAAGCTGCCGCCCAGGCGGTATTCGCCGGTGTAGTAGCCGCCGTAGTTGTCCGCCTCCAGACTGCCGCCGGCCAGCGGCCCGGGCTCCGCCTCGACCAGCAGGTCGGTGGTACCGGGCTCGGTGCCGGACTGCAAGGTACCCTTGGCCTGGGCGCCGGGGATATCGTTGAGCAGCAGCAGGCTGCTTTCCAGTTCCGCACTATGCACCGCCTCGCCGCGCCTGAGCCTCGACAGCGGCTGGCGCAGCACGCCGTCGAACGCGCGCGATTTATTCTGCAGCACGACCTGCCCGTACCTGCCCTCCATCACTTCGAGCCGGATCAAGCCATCTTCGATATCCTGCGGCGGCAGGAAGGCGCGCGCCAGCAGGTAGCCGTGCGCGTGGTAATACGCGGTGATGCGGTCCGCCGCCGCGCGCAGGCCTGCGAGGTCCTGCTCGCTGCCGTTCAGGTCGCTCAGCAAGGGCAGCAGTTGCGCCGAGTCGAATACCTTGTTCCCGTCGATGCGAAAGCCCTGCACCTTCAGGCGTATCCCCGGGTCGGCGGACGCGGTGGGCACGCTGCGCTCGTCCGCCTTGGGCAGGTCCAGCTCCAGACTGGACGGCGCAGGGAGTTCCGGACGCACGGTCTCGAGATCGCGCATGGTCTGCCCGGCCCTGGGTATGCTGGGTACATTCGCCGCATTCGCCGCATTGGGCGCACCGGGCACCTGCGCATGCCCCGCGACCGGCAGCAGCAACATCAGGCCGACACCGCAGGCACGCAGCCCGAAGGCGCGGCGCGCGGCCCGGTCACCGACCGCCCGGCGGGCTTGTGCATAGGCATCGACATCGACATCGACATCGACAAAAGTTCCACGGCCAGCAGTCACTTGATTTCTTCTCATGGCAATCCATTCATTTCACGAGCGGCCCAATCGATGTGCATGCGCCGCTCTCAGCCCGATGGCGTTGGACTTCCTCATCGAGCCACCCATCAACCTGCGTCGAAACTACCTTTTGACATTTGCATTGCCGACGATCAGTTCGCCGCTGTCCCTGACGGCTTCGTAATGCACCACCGCCTCGTCCGAGGCGGCGCCCTTCAAGCCGGGCAGCGTGAACCGCGTGACGCCAAGCGGCGCGATGGTCTGGCCGTCCAGTTCCACCGATGCGCCCGCGCGCCCGACCGCCATCCGCGCCAGCGACACGTGGTAAGGCGTGGGGTTGGTCGCTTCCAGGACGGCGCCGCCCGCCTTGCCTGCCCTGCCGAACGCCCATGTCACCTGTCCGATGGCCTCGTCCGCGGTGCCGGGCAATCCCGCCGGCCGGAACAGCAGCTTCATGCGCGTGCGGTAAGACAGGCGCAGCAGACTGGCGGTGTCCCCGGCCAGCGGCGGCACCTCCAGAAAGTTGATCCAGAACACCGACTCGCGATCCCCGGGCAGCGGCTCACCGGTGTAGCGCAGCCGGAGCACCGTCTTGCGCTCCGGGTCCAGCCTGAGCAAGGGCGGCGACAAGATGAAGGGCACGCTCAGCGTGGCCGGATCGGCATTGACCTCCCCCTGGTCCAGCCAGGCCTGGACCAGGATCGGGCTGTCGCCGGCATTGCGCAGCCTCACGCTCAGCGCAGACAGCTCGGCGGGGTAGACGAAGCGGGTGCCGATGATCGACAACGCCGCCAGCGCCCCGGCCGGCGCCAGGCAAAGCAGCAAGGCCAGCATGGCTCCAGCGCCGCGCCACGGCCGCTCGCAGCGCGGCCTGCGATCGCTGCCGCCCGCAATGATCGGATGGGTCATGCAGCTCGGCCTTCCCTGGTTCAGCATGCTGGCCGGATTGCCTTGCGCTGCCGTCCTGGTGCTCAACGGTTGCCCGGCTCCGGGTTGATTCGGCCTCACGGACGCGCCGCCAGCTCTTTGCTGCCCACGCCGCCGGCCGGCAATGGAAGGCATGGCAGGTCCAGCATCTCGTAGCCGCTGCGTTTGCCCTCTACGCGCGCGGGCAGCGTGTAGTCGATCACGCAGCGCTCTTCGGGCTTCTTGCCCCATTCGACGCGGATCGAGCCGCGGTCCTTCTCGGCGCGCACCACCAGGCGGCTGCCCTGGCCCACGGCGCCGATCGCCATGCCGCCTTCGGCATCGATGGCGGTGGCGGCGAAGGGCAGCAGTTCGCCATTGGGCATGCGGCTGTTGATGAGCACGGCGCGCGCCTTGCGGGTTTCGTAGGTGAGCATCACCACCGAGCCAGCGCGCGGCGCGACGCTGCGCGAGGTCACCTTCAATTCGACGTCGTCGGGGATGCCCTTGGGATCGACATCGATGCTGTTCAACTGATAAGGGATCAGGCTGGGTACGACCGCGTAGCCGCGCCGGTCCACGCTGGCGCCGCCGTAGCCGACCCGGGCGCCCTGCGCATCCGCCGCATGGACCACGCCGATGGTCTCGCCAAGGGTCTGTGCCATGGATATGCCGCCCGGATGAACGACCAGGCCGCCCTGCGCGCTGGCCGACGCCTGCCGATAGCCTTGACCCTGGCCAATGCTGGCGCCCAGCGTGACGTCAGACAGGCGCCAGTTGATGCTGGCGTTGCCCGAGGCGGCATTGCGCCGGTCGTCATAAGTGCCGGAGAGCGAGTACGAGCCCTTGCCCTGCTGGTCGATGATCCCCGAAACGCCGGAAGACACCTGCGTGCCGGCACTGTCGTCGTGCGTGACGAAGGCGTTCAGGACGGGAGCGCCGCGGGCGGACTTTCCCAGTGGAATCGACAGGTTGAGGCTGACCAGCGTGCTGCTGCCGCTGCTCGCTCCCCCATACAAGGCCCCACCGCCCCCCGCGTTCTGCACGCGCTGCACGGACACGGAATAGGTGTTGCCGCGCCACTGGTTGCTATAGCCCAGCGTGAAACTGAGCGCCTGGCCACGCTGGTTCCAGTACTGGAGCGAAGAGCCGTTGAGGTAGACATTGCCGCCGCTCGCGCCGAGCGTCTGGCTGATGTTGGCATCCACTCTGCTGCGCGTGCGCGCGAACGAATCGGCCGCCGCGCCGCGCTCGACGGCATCGTGCAGCATCAGCGCATCGCGCAGGCCAAGATAGCCACGCGTGGAATAGCGGTACGCCAGCAGCGAGAAGTTGGTACCGCTGTTCGGCAAATTCTTGCTGTACGAAACACGGAAGCTGGAGCCACGCAGGCTATCGCCGTTTGGCACGGCGGCCCTGGCCCACGTGACGTCGGCGCCAAAGCCACCGAAGCGCGTGTTGAGCGCCCCGCCCAGCAGCCCGGACACATAGTTGCTGGCGAAGGCCACACCACCGTAGCCGGTGACCATATTGTTGATGCCGTGTTGCAGCGTGCCCTGCATGACGTACTGTCCGCTGCCTTGCAGAGCGGGGTCGCTAGCCCTGCCCGCGGTCACGCTGTAGCGCGTGACACCGGGCCGCAACAACTGCACGGTGGTGGCAAAGGGCACCAGGAAGGTACGCGCCTGCCCGTTGGCCTCGGTCACGGTCACCTGCAGGTCGCCGCCGTAGCTGGCAACCTGCAGGTCATTGATCTCGAACGGCCCCGGTGCCACGGTGGTCTCGTAGACCAGGAAGCCGCGCTGGTGGACCGAGACCCGGGCGTTCGAGCCGGCGGTACCGCGCACCACAGGTGCGTAGTAGCGCTGCGTCTCGGGCAGCATGCGGTCGTCGCTGAAGATCTGCGCGCCGCGGAAAGACACCGAATCGAACAGCTCGCCGCTGGTCGAGCTCTCGCCGACCAGCAATTGCGAGCGCAGCTCGGGCAGATCGGTCTGGCCATAGATATAGCCACGCTGATAGCGCGTGCCAGTCGGCGCCGACCAGGTAACCGAGCCGTTGTGGCGCAATCGCAGCGGCCCGAGGTTTGCCCCCAGGTTCAGGCCTGCGTAGGCCTGGGTGGTGTTGCGTCCCTGGCTCTGCGTGGTGAAGACATTGGTGTTGTAGTTGAGGAGCAGCGCCGGAACGCCACTGTCCCAACGCTGCGGATCGACATAGTTCTTCGATGTGGTCAGCCGCAGATAGTATTGCGGCACGGAAAGATAGATCGCCTGCTCCGCCTGGTCGAACTTGAGTTCGGCGCCGGGAACATAGTTGCCGATGTCGGCACAGACCGGGCCTTCCGGCATCGGGTTGGGCGGCCGCGCGGGATCCTGGCCGCGCGCGCTCTTGTTCAGATCGACACCTGCGCGGGTAAGCAGATCGCGGTCGTAGCATGCCTGCGCGCTTTCCCGGCCCGTAACCTGCCGGAACTCGATATCCTCGGTGCCGCGCCATTGGCCATTGACATGCAGTTCGACGCGGTACTTGCCCGGCGTGACAATATCCAGCCGCTCGAAACGGCTGGTATCGATCGTGATGCCCTCGGTGCCCTGCGCCAGCATGTAGGAGTCGAATATCACCCGTTTGCCGTCCAGGGCGGACAGCAGCCGCGGCTCGGGCCCGTTTCCATCGCTGCCGGCACTTCGCGCGCGCTCCGGGTCACCATCCTGTGCCCCTTTACGTTCCTGCGCCGGGGTCTCGCCAATCGGCGCACCGAGATCCATGGACTGGCGCGTCCCCGCGCCCTGCCCACCCACAACGGTCGCCGCCGCCCAGGCGGCAGGCGACATCGCGATCGCCGCCACGGCGCCGATCAGGCGAGGCGCAAGGCGCCCCGGCCTGGAGGCCGGCAGCGCAGCCACGCTGCCGGCGCGAGCCGGGCCAGCGGGTTGAACAAGGCGAACTGAGGATTGCATAGACCGACGAATTTGTCCTATCTGCGGAAGCTGGAGGCCGCTGTACTACGGACACAGTGAAAGGAATCGGGACAGGCGTGCTTAGCGGCTAATTTGCCAATGCCTTCTCTTCCGTGTACCGGCCACCGTAGTCGTTGATGACTTCGTATCGGACAAGGGCACCGGGGTGATTTCCGGGCTTTGCTTCGGGTAGCACAAAGGTCTCCTTGCCGAGCGGGGCCACCATGCCACCACCCGCGGCGACAAACTTGCCCTCCAGCCTGGCGTCGACCCGGCCAAAGGAAACGTAGTAGGGCGTAGGGTTGCTGACCTCCACGGCAAGCTGCTTCGCCGTCTTTCCGGCCGGCCCCTGGCCATCCACGGTGACCAGCTTCCAGGCAAGCTTGCCGGGAGCGGCATCGACGTCCTTCAGTTGCACAGGCCGGAAGAAAACCTTGATACGGCTGCGGAAGGCGAACAGAAGCGCATTCTCGGCGTCCTCCTTCTTCGAGGGCACCTCCAGCACATTGAGCCAGAACACCGTCTCGCGGTCGCCCGGCAGTGGTTCCTGCGTATAGACGATACGCAGCACCGCGCCCTTGCTCGGCTCTACCCGGCCCACCGCCGGCGCGAGCATGAAGGGAACGCGGACTTTCTCGGGCGGCATGTCCGGCTGGCCATCGTCCAGCCAGTTCTGCACGAGAACGGGCTCGCTGCCGATGTTGTTCAGCCTTACGGTAACCTCCCGGGCATCGGACGGGAATACCAGTCGCGTACCCTGTATGACAATGGAAGCCTGCGCCACGCTGGCGCAGGCGGCGAGCGCCACGACACCGGCGGCAAGAAGTGAAGAGATGCGAGCGACCGACGTCATGGCATTCCTGGCAATGAAACCTGGCTCGATTTAGTAGTAGGCCATCGTGTAGCGGATGAACGAGTTACCCGCACCCGCAGTGACGGCGGCAGCGGTCTGGACATAGGCCGCGCTGTAGGTCAGCGTTGCGGTGTTGTCCGCGATCGTGGCCACCTGCGGGTTCGTCTGAGCCAGGTGCAGCGGGATCTTGCCGGTGGCCTTGTTGCCGTTGTCGCTGATCTCGATCTGCACGCCCTTTGCCGCAGCGGTGCCCTGCAGGATCAGGTTGCCGGTGGCGGGATCGATGTTGGCGGAGCCCGTATCAAAGGAGATAGAGGCCTTCGTTTTATCCTTGCAGGCCGTGCCGCCGCCCAGCACCAGGCTGAACGGTACTGCGGGAGATTTCGTGCCAACGGCGGTGAAGATGATCGGGTCCACGCTGCCCAGATCCACGGTGGTGCGGTTGTTGGGCCCGGCCGGCTTGCCGTTGATGGTGCAGGTCACGTCCGTGATGGAGCCGGTGAAGTCCAGATGGCCGTCGAACGCATGCGACAACGAGGGAGCCATGGCGGCCATGACCACACAGCCTGCTGCGAGAGAACCGAGAACAGTACGTTTCCCGAGAATAGTACGCTTCATGTGATTTCCTTCTTCCGTTGGTAATGGGGCAATGCATCAAACTATTAGATGCACCCCGGTTTAAATGCAGGTCCACAGGGGACCGATGCACCGGCTTCCGAATCGAACCGCACCCTGCCTGACGCATTCCACGCCAGAGGCAGTCACGGAAAGATACGCAATGGCACTGAGGCCACTCGACGGTGACCAAATCATAGATCTCATGAAATAAAATAAGCCCAAGACAATTCTTGTTTTTCTGAAAAACAATTAAATCAATACCTGGATACTTCAAGCCCTATCGTCATAGGAAAGTCGAAGCCACGCCTCGACAGCATGCGGCCGGTCACTAGTGGAATCTGGGCACAGCGGGCTGTGAGCATGCGCGGACTCGCCTTCACGCTCGAATTTTTTGGCGCGAATGGACAACGAGCCGGGGCGCGCGGGCGGACAAAGAATTCGAGGGGCTGGATCTCAGCGATCCAAGGCGGGATCGACGTGCAAAGGCGCTGCGCGAACGGCTTGCGGCCAGGCCGACGGCAAGCATTCGGGGCGCGTGTGATGGATGCGTGGAGACCACCCATCACTACCTATCGATTTCCCGCCGACGAGGAGATCGAGTGAGTGCGCCCTGCCGGGCGCACCATAAAAAAAACCGCAGCACCAGGCTGCGGTTTGCTGCGGTTTTTTTTGCACCGGGGCAAAAGCCCCGGCCAAGCGAATGCTACCGCCCGATCAGATCTCTTCGTACAGCGGCAGCGTCAGGAACTCGGCAAAGTCCTCCGACGTGGACATCTGCTCGAAGATCTCGCCGGCGCGGTCATACGTCGTGGTGTCGCCACCGACGAAAGCCTTGACCTTGGCCAGCTCTTCCGGGATCAGCGCGCGCACCATCTCGGCGGTCACCTTGCGGCCGTCTTCCAGCTTGCCCTTGGGCGAGCGGATCCACTGCCACACCTGCGAGCGCGAGATTTCGGCGGTGGCGGCGTCTTCCATCAGGTTGTGAATGGGCACGCAGCCGTTGCCTGCCAGCCAGGAGCCGAGGTAGTGGATGCCGACGTTGATGTTCATGCGCAGGCCGGCTTCGGTGATCGGGGTTTCCGGCTGGAAGTCCAGCAGGTCCTTGGCCGCCACGTTGACGTCGTCGCGCTGCTTGTCGAACTGGTTGGGCTTGTCGCCCAGCACGGCCACGAATTCCTTCATGGCCGGCTCGACCAGGCCCGGGTGAGCCACCCAGCCGCCGTCGTAGCCGTCGGTGGCGTCACGCTTCTTGTCGTTGATGATGCCTTGCATGGCGATGGCGTTCTTCTCCGGATCGTTCTTGATCGGGATCAGTGCGCTCATGCCGCCGATGGCGGGCGCGCCGCGCTTGTGGCAGGTCTTGAGCAGCAGCAGTGCGTACGAGCGCATGAACGGCGCGGTCATGGTGACCTTGGCGCGGTCGGCCAGGCAGAAGTTCTTGTCGACCTTGAACTTCTTGATGCACGAGAAGATGTAGTCCCAGCGGCCAGCGTTCAGGCCGGCGCTGTGCTCGCGCAGCTCATACAGGATTTCTTCCATCTCGAAGGCGGCCAGGATCGTTTCGATCAGCACGGTTGCCTTGACGGTGCCTTGCGGCAAGCCGATTTCGTTCTGGGCCATGACGAAGACGTCGTTCCACAGACGCGCTTCGAGGTGGCTTTCCATCTTCGGCAGGTAGAAGAAGGGGCCGGCGCCGCGAGCGATCTGTTCCTTGGCGTTATGGAACAGGAACAGCGCGAAATCGAAGATGCCGCCGGAAACACGCTGGCCGTCGATGGTGACGTGCTTCTCGTCCAGGTGCCAGCCGCGCGGGCGCACTTGCAGCGTGGCGATCTTGTCGTTCAGCTTGTAGTGCTTGCCGTTGGAATCCAGCGTGAGGGTGCGGCGCACGGCGGCCTTGAGGTTGACCTGGCCCTGCAACTGGTTGTGCCAGTTGGGGGTGTTGGAGTCCTCGAAGTCGGTCATGTAGCTGTCCGCGCCGGAGTTGAACGCGTTGATGACCATCTTGGCTTCGACCGGGCCGGTGATTTCCACGCGGCGGCAATGCAGTGCCGGCGGCACCGGCGCGACCTTCCAGTCGCCTTCGCGCACGCTCTTGGTCTGCGCAAGGAAGTCGGGCAGCTCGCCGGCGTCCAGGCGCTTGGTGCGCTCGACGCGGGCAGCCAGCAGTTCCTGGCGGCGCGGCTCGAAGGCGCGGTGCAGTTTGTCCACCAGGGCCAGGGCCGCCGGCGTGAGGATGTCTTCGTAGGCCGGCAGGATTTCGCCGGTAATCTTCATGCCCGCAGGCAGCGTGATGGCCATCAGTGTTCTCCTGTGATCGATGGTTGATTTAAGGTGCCCGCCGTCAAACCGCCGCACCTTGGGTGCGGACGAATTCGAGCAGGTCATTCATGTCGTGCCCGGTGCCGGAAGGGCTCACATCGAGCCGCTCCGCCGGATGACCGGCACGGTTGATCCAGAACGTGGTGTAGCCGTACCAGGTGGCGCCGCAAGCGTCCCAGCCATTGGACGAGACGAAGAGGATCTCCCCTGCCGGCACGCCAAACGCCTTGGGGCCCAGCGCGTAGGCCTCGGGCGCCGTCTTGTACATGCGCACCGCGTCGACCGACAGCACGTGGTCGAACAGCCCGTGCATGCCTGCGCTCTTGACCGAGATATCCAGCATCTGCGGATTGCCGTTGGAGAGAATGCCCAGCGGCAACCCGGCTGCCCGCAGGCGCTTGAGCGCGCCGAGGTTTTCCGGGAAGGCCGACAAGCACGCGTACTCCTTGAGCAGCTGCGCCTCCAGGGCCGGGTCCAGCTCCAGTTGCAGGCGCTCGGCCGCATAGCGCAGCGCATCCACCGTCAGCGCCCAGAACGGCTTGTAGTAGGCGCCGTCGGGCGCGGCCATCGAGCGGATGCGGGTGTAGTCGATCTGACGCTCGCGCCACAGCAGCGCCAGCGCCTCGCCCTTGCCCGGAAACAATTGCTCCGCGCGCGCGGTGACGGAATACACGTCGAACAGCGTGCCATAGGCATCGAAGACGACTGCGCGGATCTTTTGCATGAGCTGGAGCGGTTCCTTTGGACAAATCCGACAAACCCGGCATACCCGGCAGGCCAGCGCCGCTGCGTGGGCCTGTACACCAATGAATGCATAGCATTGTAGGGAGACGTTGCAGTGCGGCAAAGTCGGTCGGGGTCACTTGATCTTTTACTTTTACCCCACTAATCTTCGCTAACGGTGTAAAGATAAGGCACCAAATCCACCCCATTGCCTCACCCACCCCTTGCTTTGGGCGGCATGAGGCACAAAACTGGCGAGCTTCGTGGATCATTTCAAACAATTGGAGACATTCGTCTCGGTAGCCGCGCGCGGCAGCCTTTCGGCGGCCGCGGCGGCTGAAGGCGTGGCGCCGGCCATCATCGGCCGGCGCATCGATGCGCTGGAAGAGCGCCTGGGCGTCAAGCTGCTGCTGCGCACCACGCGCAAGATCAGCCTGACCTTCGAAGGCTCGGCCTTCCTGGAAGACTGCCAGCGCATCCTCAACGACCTGCACAACGCCGAGGCCAGCGTCTCGGCGGGCGGCGTCAAGGCCAGCGGCCACCTGCGCGTGACCGCGCCGGCGGGCTACGGACGCAAGCACGTGGCGCCGCTGGTGCCGTTGTTCATCGAATCGCACCCGGATGTGACCATCACGCTGGACCTGTCGGACCGCGTGGTGGATCTCGTCAACGAGGGCTTCGACTGCGCCATCCGCCTGGGCGACCTGCCCGACTCCAGCCTGGTGTCGATCCGCCTGGCGGAGAACCGGCGCGTGGTGGTGGCGTCCCCCGACTACCTGGCGCGCCATGGCGTGCCCGCCCTGCCCGAGGATCTCACCCGTCACAACTGCCTGGCCTTCGGCGCCAGCGCCAACGTGCAGCGCGGCTGGGCCTTCCAGCAGGAAGGCCGCGCGGTCACGGTCAAGGTGGGCGGCACCATGGAATGCACCGATGGCGCGGTGCTGCACGCATGGTGCCTGCATGGCCACGGGCTGGCATGGCGCTCCTGGTGGGAAGTCGGGCAGGAAATCGCTAGCGGCCGGCTGGTCACGGTGCTCGACGAGTTCCAGGCGCCACCCATCGGCATCCACGCTGTCTTCCCGCAGCGCAAGCACCTGCCGCTGCGGGTACGGCTGTTCATCGACCACCTGAAGAACACCTATGGGAACCCGGCCTACTGGCGCCGCGCGGAACAGGCATCCGCCGCCGGCAAGCCGCAACTGGCGGTCAATTCCTAGTTCGATTTGATTTAGGGCAATGCCGCATGCGCCACCCCTGCCTACAATGAAAGCTGACAGGTGCCGTGCGGCCTGCCTCCGTCCAAAGGTAAATCCGGTCCATTCGCCCCAAAGGAGTCCAGCATGTTCAAGCACATCCTGCTACCCACCGACGGTTCGGAACTGTCCAAGAAGGCCATCGACGGCGCGCTGGAGCTGGCCAAGACAATCAACGCGCGGGTCACCGCCTATGTCTGCCTGGAGGAGTATCCCTACACGCCGTTCAGCGAGATCGTGGTGGAGGCGCCACAGGCCTTCAGGGACCGCATCGAAAGCCAGGCCAAGCTATACCTGAAGGAAGTGGAAACCGCCGCCCGGGCCGACGGCATCAGCTTTGACGCCGACATGTCCACCTTTGCGGTGCCCTACCTGGGCATCATCGACGCGGCCGAGCGCCATGGCTGCGACGTGATCTTCATGGCCTCGCACGGCAGGCGCGGCTTGTCGGGCTTGCTGCTGGGCAGCGAAACCCAGAAGGTGCTGACGCACACCGACATCCCGGTGATCGTGTATCGCTGAGCGCGCCCTGGCGACAGACAACGAACGATAAACGACAAAAAGGCTGGCCACCCCGAACAGGGCAGCCAGCCTTTTTGCCTGCCCGGCCCGCCTATGCGGCAAGGCCGGCCCGGATCAGCTGCCCTTATTGATACGGTCTTCGATGTGCTTGGCGCGGTCGTCCGAGCCAGGGTGCGACGAGAACATGCTGGACTTGCCGCCATCGAGCTTGGCCAGCTTCTGGAACGCCGTGACCAGGCCGCGGGTATTGGCCTTGTTCTTGGTCAGCACGTCGAACGAGTAGTCGTCGGCGGCGCTTTCCTGCGTTTGCGAGAATTGCGCGTTGATCAGTTGCTCGCCCATTTCGCCCAGTTGCGAGGCCGACAGCGCAGCCACCGTGCCACCGGCGGCGGCCAGCGCGCCGCGCGCCGCCATGGCGGTGTACGCCACCTGCATCTTGTTCTTGGTGTGGCCCAGCGCCACGTGGCCCAGCTCATGCCCCACCACGCCGCGCACTTCGTCGTCGGTCATCATGTCCATCAGGCCGCTGTACACGCGCACGCAGCCGTTGGCCATGGCCCAGGCGTTGACGTCCTTGGTCAGGTAGACCTTGGCGTTGACGCTGGGCAGGCCGCTCGACTGCAGGCCCGCCATGATCTTGGTCAGGCGCTTGTTGTAGGTGCTGCCAGGGGCCGCGATCTTGTTGGCCTTGTCGAGCTCGGCGCAAGACTGGTCGGACATGGCCTTGACGTCGCCATCGCTCAGCGAGGCCGCCTTGAACAGCGAGGTGCCGGCGCCCATCATGCCGTCGACATTGGTGCCGGCACAGCCGGCCAAGGCAGCGCAGAGCGCGACGATAGCGGCCAGGGAAAGTTTGTGCTTCATGTTTGTTGCCTTCTTGGGATCGACACCGGCCGGGTTGCTCGCCAGTGACTTGAGTGGAGATGTGCCGGCGGCTGGCCGGCGACCTGCGGTGTGGCGCTGCTTACACACGGGCAGCATCATATCGCCTAAAACATCTCAATCGGCACACAAATGACATAATTGCTACAGACACAATTTTTAACATTCTTCGCAGGCCGACCCCAAAAAGCAAAAAACCGCGCCGTCCCTGAGAGGGAGACGGCGCGGCGCCTAATTGAGGGGCGTGATGGTCGCACGCCCTTCAAGATGACCGGCTATCGGGCCAGTCAGCCATTCAGCCATTCAGCTTTTCGATCTCGCGATCTGAAGCCTCAGGCTACTTTCTTGTCGAAGAATTGTTCGTCTTCGGTCGAACCCTTGAGGGCGGTCGTGGACGACTGGCCGCCTTCGATGGTCTGGGTCACGGCGTCGAAGTAACCGGTGCCGACTTCGCGCTGGTGCTTGACGGCGGTGAAGCCCTTCTCAGCGGCCGTGAACTCATTTTCCTGCAGTTCGACGAATGCGCTCATATGGTTGCGGGCATAGCCGTAGGCCAGGTTGAACATCGAGTAATTCAGCGAGTGGAAGCCGGCCAGCGTGATGAACTGGAACTTGTAGCCCATGGCGCCCAGTTCCTTCTGGAACTTGGCGATGGTGGCATCGTCCAGGTTTTTCTTCCAGTTGAACGACGGCGAGCAGTTGTAGGCCAGCATCTTGCCCGGGAACTTGGCGTGAACAGCTTCGGCAAACTTCTTGGCGAATTCCAGGTCAGGCTTGCCGGTTTCGCACCACACCAGGTCGGCCACTTCGGCGTAGGCCAGGGCACGGGAGATCGATTGCTCGATGCCCGGCTTGACGCGGTAGAAGCCTTCCACCGTGCGCTCGCCGGTGCAGAACGGGCGATCGCGCTCGTCAACGTCGGACGTCAGCAAATCCGCGGCCTCGGCATCGGTACGGGCGATCACCAGGGTCGGCACGCCGGACACGTCGGCGGCCAGGCGCGCGGCGGTCAGCTTGGCAACGGCTTCACGCGTCGGCACCAGCACCTTGCCACCCATGTGGCCGCACTTCTTGACCGAAGCCAGCTGGTCTTCGAAGTGAACGCCGGCAGCGCCTGCGTCGATCATCGACTTCATCAGTTCGAAGGCATTGAGCACGCCGCCGAAACCGGCTTCGGCATCAGCCACGATCGGCGCGAAGAAATCAGTATCGCCCTTGCCTTCGCTCCACTGGATCTGGTCGGCGCGCTGGAAGGTGTTGTTGATGCGGCGCACCACTTGCGGCACCGAGTTGGCCGGGTACAGCGACTGGTCGGGGTACATTTCGCCGGCCAGGTTGGCGTCGCCTGCGACTTGCCAGCCCGACAGGTAGATGGCCTTGAGGCCAGCCTTGACCTGTTGCATGGCCTGGTTGCCGGTCAGCGCGCCCAGCGTGTTGACGAACGGCTCGGTGTTCAGCAGGTGCCACAGCTTCTCGGCGCCGCGGCGGGCCAAGGTGTGCTCGATCTGCACGGAGCCGCGCAGGCGCACGACGTCATCCGCCGTGTAGTGACGCGCGACGCCCTTCCAGCGAGGATTGGTATCCCATTCTTTTTGCAGGTTCTTTGCTTCGGTTTCGCGGGACATTTCACTCTCCTAGTGTGTAGGGCGGGGATGGCATTGAAAACTTGCGACAGGCTTGGCGGACCGTGGTGCCGACTTGCCGACCGGGGCACTTTCGGGGGGTGTTTCGGCGGCGCTGCTCTGCTGGCCTCGCCACCCCTGTTTTTTGCCGCTCAGGTCATGTGTCTTATATAAGAGTGTAGGGAAACACCTCGCGTCGCAACAGCTCGGAATGCAATCCTTGTTTAGTTTTTTTCTATTTTATAATCAATGATTTACAATACATTTTCCACGATGCGGCAGGCAATCTTCCATCATGAGAAATGCCCGTTGTGCTACGCATCACCATTTTTTGCCGCGCAGAACAGCTTTCCGCATTATGAAATTCCGGGATTTGGCGCCATCCGTGCCTGCCGCAATGCCAGCGACTCGGGGCCACCATCGATATGCCCGGCCAGGTCGCGCACCATCGCCGCCATGCCGGCGGGGTCCGCCAGCGGCAGCCAGTGGCGCGCGCAGACCTCCCGGCGCCACCAGCGCTCCACCCAGCGCGACAGATCCTCGGACAGCGCCGGCCTGACATAGCGATCCAGCAGCGGCACGATCACCTGCACCGGCGCGTGCGCGTGGCGCTCGCCCGGTGAAAGCAGGCGCGGCAGCATATTGGCGCGGTACAACGCCAGCCCGTGACGGCCGTCCGCCGCCTGGGTGGGGTTGGGATCCGCCTCGATACCCTCGGTCCGTCTCAGGTAAAGCGGCCAGGCGCGGCCCATCCAGAGCCGCCAGCTCAGCTCGGGCAGCCACGGCAGGTGGAAGATATAGATATACCAGGACGAGGCCATCTGCCGCAGCGAGCGCGAAAGCGCCGTGAACGACAGGCGCCGGTTTCCCCGCATCCAGTGGCCGACATGGTCCAGGCAAGGCCCGGAGCACGACGTGAACGAAGCGATGCGGCCGCGCAGGCGTGGCTCGGTGACAAACTCCCAGCACTGGATCGAGCCCCAGTCATGGCCGACCAGGTGGACGGGCGCATCGGGAGAAACGGCGTCGATCACCGCGCTGAAATCTTCCGCCAGGCGCTCCAGGCGATAGGCCGCCATGCCCTTTGGCGCCGAAGAGCTGCCGGCGCCGCGCACATCGTAGGCCACGACGTAATAGTCATTGGCCAGCAGAGGCGCCACGCCATGCCAGACCGCGCTGTTGTCCGGATAGCCGTGCACCAGCACCATGGCCGGGTGCGCGGGATCGCCCCAGGTCTTGATGGCAAGCCGCACGCCGCCGGACTGGATGAATCGCTGGTTGGGAAGGGAATGGGGAGCGTGCATGCTTAACCATGACATCGGACGATGGAATGGTTGCCGATGCTACGCCAAGACCGGCCGCGCGGCGAGCGCGCGGCATGGCGTTTCAAACGCAAGCGGACTAACGGGCTAGCGGGCGCGCCGGTAGGCCACCCAGTCTCCGGATGCAATGCGCGGCAGGCCCGCGACCGCGTCCTCGCCCACCGGGTAAAGCAGGCAGGTGACGGCTTGACCGCCAACCGCCACCACGCGCTCCTCGCGCACGAACAATGAGGCCTGGCCCGGATAGACCTCCTCGATCTCGTCGAGCACCGGCACCAGCGCGGCATCGACCTCGTACAAGTCGCCGGCCACGCCGGGCGCGGCGGCATCCAGCACCAGCCCGGGATACGTGCCGAAGTCATAGAGCCGCCCCGCCACGGTCGCGCTGCCGATCAGGCGCGGCGCGGCAATGCCGTGCCTGCGCGCGGCCGCGTTGAGGTCGTTGACTTCGCCCGCGCGCAGCGTGCCATAGACAAAGACCACCGGCATGCTCAGCCCTCCAGCTTGGTGTCCGCCACCAGCACGCCATCGGCGTCAACATAGATCCAGTTGCCAGGTCGCACCACGGCGCCGGGCATTTGCACCGTGCCCTCGCGCTCGCCCACATTGCGCCTCTGGCTCTTTTGCGGATGCAGGGCCAGGGCGCGCACGCCGATGTCGCACACCGCAAGCTCCCCGCTGTCACGCACGCAGCCATTGACGAGGATGCCGGCCCAGCCGTTCTTCTCGGCCAGCACGCCGAGGTTGCCGCCCACCAGCGCGCAGCGCAGCGAGCCGCCGCCATCGACCACCAGCACGCGGCCGTTGCCCGGTGATTCAACCGCCTCGCGCACCAGGGAATTGTCCTCGAACACCTTGAGCGTGGCCGCCGGGCCAGAGAACGCGGCGCGCTTGCCGAAATGCTGGAATACCGGCGACAGCACGCGCAGCGAGCCGTCGGCCAGGCGCGCCTCATTGGCATCGCACAGATCAGTGGTAGCAAAGCTCATGAAGGACTCCCGAATCGGAAAAGTGGAAATTGGATGAGGTACGGGTGCGTGCGTCAGTCCGTGTCAGCCGGCGGCCGCCCGCTTGCCTGCCACCTCGCGGCGGGAGCGGTTGCCATTGCCAACCGTGACAGCGGTGAAGATCGCCAGCATCTGGAAGGCGCCGATCATGAAGAACACCCAGCTCGGCCAGTGCGCGTCCATCAGCATGCCGAAGAACAGCGGCCCGCTGGCCAGGCCGATATCCAGGCCAGAGTAGACCACGCCATAAACCCGGCCCGTGGCGCCGGCAGGCGCTGCCGCACGTACCAGCAGGTCGCGCGAAGGCCCAGCCGCGCCCGCGCCAAAGCCGATCACACCCATCAGCACCGGCACCATCACGGCCGGCAGCACGCCCAGCCCCACCACGATCGCGACCAAGCCCGACAGCGTGAAGCTCATTGCGATCAGGCGGTCGTGGTTGCTGGTGCGTCCCGCGGCAAAGCCACCCACGATCATGCCGCCCGCGCTGCATAACATATAGACGGTGTACGACGCCGTGGCGAGCGTCAGCGGCATGGCGTAGAGCTGGGTCAGCGCGGTCGGCGCGAAGCTCTGGATGCCGGAAAACGAAAAGGTGGTGACGAGGAAGAAGGCCCAGCAGATCCACACTTGCGGCAGCTTCAGGAACGCCAGCATGCTGCCGCCCGCCTTGGCCGCCGCGGTGGCCGCCCTGGGCGCCGCGCCGGCGCCAGCGCGGGGATCCAGCACATGCCGAAAAGCCAGCAGCACGGCCAGCGCGTCAAAGGCCACCGCCGAGGCGCTGGCGAGCGCGGTGCGCCAGCTGCCGAGCTCTGCAATGGTGACCAGGAAGATCGGCGCCGCGGCCCAGCCTAGGTTGCCCGAGATGCCATGCACCGAGAACGCATGCCCCAGCCGCGGCTGGGAAACATGCTTGTTGAGCAAGGTGAAATCGGCCGGATGGAACACGCCGTTGCCAATCCCGGCAACGCCCGCGCCAAGCAGCAGCATCGCGTAGCTCGGGCTGATCGACAGCAGCAAGGCCGCCGCGCCCAGCAGCCCGAGGCCGCCAAACAGCACCGGCGTCGCGCCAAAACGGTCCACCACGAAGCCCGACGCGGTCTGCACCACGGCCGACACGGCAAAGAACACCGTCATCAGCAAGCCCAGCTCCGCATAGCTCAGGCCGAACTCGGCCTTGATCCACGGGAACAGGGGCGCCAGCAGCAGGTGAAAGAAGTGGGAAACGCCGTGGGCCAGGCCGACCAGGCCGATGACCTGGGCGTCGTGGCGCAGCGGATTGCGAACGGGATCGAGGGTGGCGGCAGTCATCGGGCGGCTATCAGGCTGGGCTTGGCATGGCGCGCCGGCCATGCTGCCAGGCTCAACAGGCGCGCTGCGAATACCGCATCATAGAGTAAAACAACCCGTGACAGGGGTGCCCTGCGCGTTACATCTGTTTAAACAGATAGGCGTACTGACGCGCCACCGGCAAGGTTTCAGAGCGATTGCGCAGCTTGAGCGCGAGCCGCCCCAGCGACTGGTTCACGGCACTGGCCACGCAGTCGATATTGACCACCGTGCCGCGATGGATCTGCCAGAAGCGCTCGGGGTCGAGCTGCTGCGACAGCTCGCGCAGGCTGGTGCGGATCAACGCCTCGCCGCTGGCGGACACCACGTTGACGTACTTGTCCGTCGCCTCCAGGTAGATCACCTCATCCACCGGAATGATGCGGATCTCCTGGCCGACCAGCGCCTTGATAAAGCGCAGGTAGCCATGTTGCGGCGCGCCCACCGGCGCATGCTGCCCGGGCCCGCCGCCTGGCTCCATGGTCTCCAGGCGCGCCAGCAATTGCGCCAGGCGATCGGTATCGAGGGCGGCGCCGCCCTCCTCGCTGGCCTGCGCCTGGGCCGCCAGCCTCGCCTTGAGGCGGTGCACCGTGGCCTCCAGCCGCTCGGGCTGCACCGGCTTGAGCACGTAATCGACCGCCTCGCGCTCGAAGGCTTCCAGCGCGAACTGGTCGTATGCCGTGACGAACACCACCAGCGGCGCCGGATCGAACTCCATCAGCTCGCGCGCCACGTCCATGCCGCTCATGCCTGGCATGCGGATATCGAGAAACGCGACCTGGGGCTGGTGCTGGCGGGCCGCCTCCAGCGCGGACACGCCGTCATGGACCACGCAGACGATCTGCGCCTCGGGCCAGAGGCTGGACAATTCGGCATGCAAGGCGCGCGCGAGCAGCGGCTCGTCGTCGGCGATCAACAGGGTCGGGGCCATGGAAACGGAAGTAAGGGGCGGATGGGTCGATGCAGTCTAAGCAGTCGATGCAGTCTAAGCAGTCGAAGAAGTCGAAGCGGCTAAGCAGCGAGGTGCCTCAAGAATGGGAAATGCCTTGCGTGGCAGCGCTCACGGGGGGGATGGCGCGCGCGCCGGCGGCCTTGCACGCGGGCACCGGCATGGGTGCGTGGGCGGCGGCAGGCGCCGCCGTGCGCACAACGGGCAACGTCAGCCGGACGATCACGCCGCGTGGCGTGTTTTCTTCCATCTGCATGCTGGCCGCCGCCCCGAAAATCCGCGCCAGCCGCTCGCGCACATGGGTCAGCCCAAGGCCGGAGCCCTTGGTCACGGCATGTCCGAAACCCACCCCGGTATCGGTGATGATCACCTGCACGGCGTTGTCGCCCTGCGCCCGGGCCGACAGCACGATCCTGCCGCCATGCATGCACGGCTCGATGCCGTGGCTGACCGCGTTCTCCACCAGCGGCTGGATCAGCATGGGCGGGATCTCGACCTCCGCCAGCTCGGGCGGAAGCTCGATCTCATAGGCCAGGCGCGTGCCGAAACGCAGCGCCTGGATGTCCAGGTAGCTGCGCAGCAACTCGAACTCCTGGCGCAGCGTGCATTGCTCGGCGCGCGTGTGGGACAGCGACATGCGCAGGAAGCCGATCAGCCGCTGCAGCAGGCGCCTTGCGGCCTGCTGGTCGGTGGCAATCAGGCAATCCAGGTTGGCCAGGGAGTTGAACAGGAAATGCGGCTCGATCTGCGCCTGCAGGGCCATCAGCTGCGCGCGCACCAGCTGCTTCTCGGCCTCTTCGCGCTGCAGCGCGTCGAGCGCGGCCTGCCGTTCGAGATGGGCGAGCTTCTCGCGCGACCAGTAGAAGTAAATCATGCTGGCCGACGCAAGCATGCCCACTACCAGGCACATGCGCAGCATATCGGTAGCTTCCTCGAAGGACTTCGCCGGCTCGCTCAGTACCACGCGCGTGGTCCAGCTGCCCATGATCACGCCCAGCGGCACGGCAACGGCGGTCAGGCACAGGAAGGGCCAGCGCCTGGGGCGATCATTCCACCAGATCAGTACGCGGGCGATGTCGATCAGCAGCCAGATCGACAGGCCGATAAGCTGACTGTAGACGAAGTTGTGCCACAGCGAGCCGCCCGTGCGAAAACCGTAGTTCAGGCTGACCGCGATGATGGTGTTCGCGCACAGCACGAACACCAGGTCGCGCGCGAGGATCGAGATCCTGGAGGGAATGGCGGCGGGACAGCGATCCAGCGCTTTCATAGGGGCAAGGTCGAGGATAACTGAGCGTTATTGTAAAGGCCGATCACAGGCGCTGACAGCCGTCGCCCGGCTCGCACGTACGCTGCGGCACGTTGGCGTCATCAATCGCGGGATCGGCACCGTGGCCGTGCAACGCGGCCCACCACTGCCCCGACAGCACATAGCGCGGAAACGTGATCCATTGCTCGGCCAGGATGCGCCGGGCGATGTCGAGCGGGCCGGCAAACGGCTCGGGCCTGACCGCCTCGAGCCGGTGCCCGCGCCCTTGCAGCATCATCGACAAGGCCATGCACAGCACACCAAGCCCTACAGCAGGCACGGACAGCGACAGCACGCCATAGACCAGCAGCACATTGCCGGCCATGAACATCGGCACCGCGACGATGTGCAGCAGCAGGCTGCGAGGGTGATTGTGATTGCGGGCGTAACCGCGCCATTGCCAGCTCAGCAGCCCTTCAGGGCGCGCGCTCATGGCTTCGGGCCGCGCTGGTCGACGCGCCGCCAGGCCAGCCGGCGCACAAGCACGATGGCGCCCAGGGCGATCAGCAGCACGGGCCAGCCATCCCGCACCAGGTAAGCCGGCAGCAGGCCGCCGTTTTGCGCGAGGAACACCGCGCCCAATGCAATCAGGATGATCGGGGCGATCAGCCCCTTGCCGCCACGGCCTTGTTTCATCTCGCTCTCCTCTCGTGCGGACCCGCGCACCGTCGATATTGCGGTGCATCAAGCCATGTGACGGTATCAACGTATTCCGCCACGGACAGTAGCGACTTTACGCGGACACCGGTCGCTACGAAAGTAGCGTGCGACGAATGGAAAGCGGATGGCGCGAATCGCGAGGATGCGGCGCGATCGGCACCGGGCCTGCCCAGGTGCCGCTAGCCCGGGCTGTCTGCCGTCAGGCCTCGACCACCTGCCCGCCCGCCGGCTCGGACAGCGCGCTGCTGACCGTGTCGCGCGAGAGGTGCGGCGCGAACATGTTGATGAAGGCGTGCGCGTAGCCGCGCAGGTAGGCGCCGCGGCGCACGGCCACGCTGGTGGTGTTGGGCTCGAACAGATGGTCGGCCGCGATCCGCACCAGCCCGGCGTCCTTGCGTTCGTCGTATGCCATCGAGGCGATGATGCCCACGCCCAGCTCCAGCTCCGCGTAGGTCTTGATGACGTCCGCGTCCATCGCGGTCAGCACGATCTCCGGCTGCAGGCCGGCGGCGGCAAAGGCGCCATCGATCTTGCGGCGCCCGGTGAAGCCGGCATCGTAGGTAATGATCGGGAAGCCGGCGATGTCTTCCAGCGTCGGCTCCGGCAGGTGCGTCAGCGGGTGATCCGGCGAAACCACCAGCACGTGGCGCCAGGTATAGGCCTCGAACGAGGTCAGCCCGGCCTCGCTGGCCACCGCCTCGGTTGCGATGCCGATATCGGCCTGGCCGCTCAGCACCAGCTCCACGATGTGCGCGGGCGAGGCTTCCTGCAGCGCCAGCGTCACATGGGGGTAGGCACGGCGAAAACTCTGCACCACCTTGGGCAAGGCATAGCGCGCCTGGGTGTGGGTGGTGGCCACCGTCAGGCGGCCGGTATGGCGCCCGGCGAATTCGTCGCCCGCCTGGCGCAGGTTCTCGGCCTCGAGCAGCAGGCGCTCGACGATGCGCACGATTTCGCGCCCGGGCTCGGTCAGGCCGGTCAGGCGCTTGCCATAGCGCTCGAAGATCTCGACGCCGAGCTCTTCCTCCAGCTCGCGGATCTGGCGCGAGACGCCGGGCTGCGAGGTGTAGAGCGCATTGGCCACCTCAGTCAGGTTGAATTGGCGGCGCACCGCCTCGCGGATGGAACGCAGTTGCTGGAAGTTCATTGTGCGGCTCCTGCCGGCGTGCCCCTGGCGCTAGCCGGGGCGGATGAATGGGGTTGGACGAAGACACGCAGCCGGCGCGGCCGCACGGCGAGCAGCTCGCCCTCGCGGAAGCCCTGGTGGCGGAAACGCTCGAGCGGCAGCGCCACTTCGATGACTTCCTGGGTGTCTTCACGTTCCAGTTCGAGCTGGGCCACGGGGCCCAGGGTGAGCGCGCGGCGCAGCGTCACGGCAATGCCGTCGGTGCCGGGCGAATAGCGCTCGAGGTCGAGATCGTGCGGGCGGACATAGGCCACGGCGTCGCCCGCGGTCTCATGGCCGCTGCCGATCACCGGCAGGATCGAATCGCCGGTATGCAGCAGGCCGCCCCGCTCCCCGACCTCAAGCCGGCCGTGGAACAGGTTGACGTTGCCGAGAAAGCCGAACACGAACGGCGTGGCCGGATGGTTGTAGACCGCCTCCGGCGTGCCCGCCTGCTCCACATGGCCGCGGTTCATCAGCACCACCTGGTCGGCCACTTCGAGCGCCTCTTCCTGGTCGTGGGTGACGAACACGCTGGTGACATGGAGCTCGTCGTGCAGGCGGCGCAGCCAGCGGCGCAGTTCCTTGCGCACCTTGGCGTCGAGCGCGCCGAACGGCTCGTCGAGCAGCAGCACGCGCGGCTCCACCGCCAGCGCGCGGGCCAGCGCAATGCGCTGGCGCTGCCCGCCGGACAA
Organism: Cupriavidus sp. GW822-FHT02D05; assembly: GCF_058802485.1. NCBI lineage: Bacteria > Pseudomonadati > Pseudomonadota > Betaproteobacteria > Burkholderiales > Burkholderiaceae > Cupriavidus > Cupriavidus sp. GW822-FHT02D05. The sequence continues at coordinate 298,485 of NZ_JBXAOE010000005.1, forward strand.
CTGCGGCGGATAGCGCTCGGCCAGCCAGTCGAGCTGCACCAGTTCCAGCAGCGCGCGCACCTTGTCGCGGATCTGCGCCTCGCTGGGACGCTCGGCACGCGGCTTGACGCGCAGGCCGAAAGCCACGTTCTCGAACACCGTCATGTGCTTGAACAGCGCGTAATGCTGAAATACAAAACCGACCTGGCGCTGGCGCACATGCTGGTGCGAGGCATCGCGCCCTTCCAGCAGGATCTGGCCGGCGTCCGCGCGTTCCAGGCCGGCGATGATCCGCAGCAGCGTGGTCTTGCCGCAGCCCGAGGGCCCCAGCAACGCCGTCAGCTGGCCTTCATCGAAATCGAGGGTGACGTCGTCGAGCGCAACGAAATTGCCGAAGCGCTTCTGCACATTCTTGACCTGGATGCTCATGATGCCTGTCCTTGCAATTTGCCAGCGCTCGGGTTCTCCGGCGCAAAGTTCTCGTCTTCCCTGTGCTCGCGGCTCGCCCGGTACTCCACCAGCGCCTTGATGCCAAGCGTGACCAGGGCCAGCAGTGTGAGCAGCGACGCCACCGCAAAGGCGGCCGCGAAGTTGTATTCGTTGTAGAGAATCTCCACGTGCAGCGGCATAGTGTTGGTCAGGCCGCGGATATGGCCCGATACCACCGAAACCGCGCCGAACTCGCCCATCGCCCGCGCATTGCACAGGATCACGCCATACAGCAGGCCCCAGCGGATGTTGGGCAGCGTGATGCGGCGGAAGGTCTGCCAGCCCGAGGCGCCCAGCACGATGGCGGCCTCCTCCTCCTCGCTGCCCTGCGCCTGCATCAGCGGGATCAACTCGCGCGCCACAAACGGAAAGGTGACGAAGATGGTGGCCAGCACGATGCCCGGCACCGCGAACATGATCTTGATGTCGTGCGCCTCCAGCCACGGCCCCAGCCAGCCCTGCGCGCCGAACAGCAGCACATAGACCAGGCCGGAGATCACCGGCGACACCGAGAACGGCAGGTCGATCAGCGTGGTCAGCAGGCTCTTGCCGCGGAAATCGAACTTGGCGATGGCCCAGGACGCCGCCACGCCAAACACCACATTGAGCGGCACCGCGATGACGGCCACCAGCAAGGTGAGCTGGATCGCGGCCACGGCATCGGGCTCCACCAGCGAATCGAAATAAGTCTGCACGCCTTTGCGCAGCGCTTCATAAAACACCGAAGCCAGCGGGATGAACAGGAACAGCGCGAGGAACAGCACCGCGATCGCGATCAGGGTGTAGCGCACCCACGGCGCTTCACCCGTGGCATCCCGGAAACGCGTGGCGGCGGGGGCAGCACGGCCGCCCAGGCCCTTGGTAACGACGCCAGCCATTTCAGCTCTCCTTGTCCGGCGAGACGGACGCTCGCACGGCCTGGTGGTGGCGGCGCGTCCACGCTTGCAGCAGGTTGATCAGCAGCAGCAGCGCGAAGGAGATCACCAGCATCACCACCGCCACCGCGGTTGCGCCCGCGTAGTCGTATTGCTCCAGCTTGGAATAGATCATCAGCGGCGCGATCTCGGAGACCATCGGCATGTTGCCGGAGATGAACACCACCGAGCCGTACTCGCCGGTGCCTCGTGCGAACGACAGCGCAAACCCGGTCAGCAGCGCCGGCAGGATGGTCGGCAGGATCACGCGGACAAAGGTCTGCAGGCGCGTGGCGCCCAGGCTGGCCGCGGCTTCTTCCAGCTCCTGCTCCGCGTCTTCGAGCACCGGCTGCACCGTGCGCACCACGAACGGCAGCCCGATAAAGGTGAGCGCCACCACCACGCCCAGCGGGGTGAAGGCCACCTTGATGCCCAGCGGCTCCAGGTAGCGGCCGATCCAGCCGTTGCCGGCGAACAGCGCGGTCAGCGCAATGCCGGCCACCGCGGTGGGCAAGGCAAAGGGCAGATCGACCAGCGCATCGACCAGGCGCTTGCCGGGGAAGCGGTAGCGCACCAGCACCCAGGCCACGATCAGCCCGAACACCGTGTTCACGATGGCGGCGATCAGCGAGGCGCCGAAGCTCAGTTGCAGGGAGGCGACCACCCGGGGCGAGCTCACCGCGGCCCAGAAGGCCTCCCAGGTCATGGTGAAGGTCTTGAGGAAGGTGGCCGACAGCGGGATCAGGACGATCAGCGTCAGGTAGAACAGCGTGAAGCCCAGCGAGAGGCCAAAGCCTGGCAGCACGGTAAAGCGCTGCTTGCCTGGCTTGGGCGGCGCGCTCTTGCGCGCTTGGGGGGCATCCGGCCTCGCCGGGGGCGGATTGTCCGCCAGGGAAATCGAGGGTGGCATGTTGTCTCGTCTGTGCCGTCAGTGTCGTATCCGCCTCCGGAGAATGGCTTCCAAGCGGGATTCGCCGGAAACCGAAGCAACGGGGGCGGCTTCTTTATGACGCCGGCGCATAACACACCGGCCTACGAGACAAATTCTGCAGATACCGCCTTATAAACAGAACGAATCTTTGCGTATGTTCTTAGGCGTTTTAGATATAAGGGAACGTGGACGACACTTCCAGCCCGCCTTCCCAAGGCCCGGCGCGGTCTCCGGACGGGCCGGCGCTGCCGTCCGCCTCGATCCGCTGGATCAAGGTATCGAGCAAGGCGAGCCCCTCGGGCCACTGATCAAGCCCGGAATCGGCGTTAATGTGACCCAGCATGCCCGCGTCATGGAGCTCGCTGCCCCACAGCGTGCCCCAGCTGAACGCGGTGCGCTGCTGCATCCAGGGATCGTTGCGGCTGGCCACCAGGATGGTGGGAAACGGCAGCCGGTACGCGGGCAGCAGCCCGGCCACGCCAAACTTGTCGGGGTCTGCCGGCGCCACCAGCACCGCGCCCGCGATGCCCTCGGGGTCGAGCGCTGCCTGGCGCAAGGTGGCCAGGCAGCCGAAGCTGTGCGCCACCAGGATGGCCCCGCGCGGCGCCACGCGCTGCGCCCGCATGACGCTTTCCGACACGCGCTCGGCCCACAGCGGCAGGCTCGGGCGCGACCAGTCGTGCTGCTCCACGCGCTGCCAGTCCGGGAAGCGCTGCTCCCAACGGCTTTGCCAGTGGCCAGGGCCACTGCCATGCAACCCCGGCACCGTCAGGATCTGCAAGCCCTTGGGCACCTTCAACCGTACGTCGGCGGGTCGCGCGCTTGCGCCCGCCTGGCCGCCGCGCTGCTCCCGCGCGGCCGGCCTCTTCGTCTGCGTCATATCGGCTCCTTGGTCAACGCCATCGGGACGCCGCCGGATCCGCTCCGGGGCACCCCGCCCTTGAACTCCTGAATGCCAGCCTCGCCGGACACTGCATGCAGGTGGCGCGCGCTCACCGCCGCGCCGGTGAAGCTGCCCTGCCCCAGCACGATGCCAGCGGCCTGCAGCCGCTCGGCGTTCTCGGCGTTCTCCAGCCGGCGCCCGATCAGCGTCACGCCGGCGCTGTCGGCGCTGGCCTGCAGCCCCGCCAGCTGGCGGTCGGTCCAATTGCGGCGCATGTCCAGCTTGAGCCAGTCGGGCAACGCGTGCGCCATCAGCGCGCCGGCTTCCGCCGGGTCCGATGCCTGCAGGCTCACCGCAAAGCCGTTGCGGCGGTAGTTGCCCACCACATGCAGCAGCAGCGGCAGGTCGTCGTTGGCGCTGGCCGGCACCTGGATCACGAACCGGTCCAGCGGCAGGCCGAGCGACTGCAGCGCGCGCCGGAAGGCCGCGCCGTGATCGTCGGCCACGGCGGCCAGCAACCGGTTGTGCACGTTGAGCACCAGCTTGCGATCGCCATCGGCCGCGAAATAATTGATGGCATGCACCAGGCGCGAGAGCCGGTCAAGCGAGACCAGCGAGGCATCGTCCGCCGCCATCGCAAACAGCTTCCATGCGGTCAGGCCGACGCCGTCGCCAGCGTATGTGCGCAGCGTGCCTTCGTGCGCCACCACGTCGCGGCTGGACAGGGTGATGAGCGGCTCGAACGCGCTGGTCAGCGAGCAGTTATAGAACTGGCCCTGCACCTGCCCACGCTCGTCGCGCCACAGCTGGCGATCGCTCTCCGGGCGGCGCGGCAGCCCTTCCAGATAGTGGGTGAGCGCCGTCGGTGCCGCGCCTGCTTCGTTCGCGCTTGCCATTGCGATTTCCTTTGCGTTGCGCTTGCGCCTCGGGCGAGGCTTCAAAGCTTGGCCAGGGATACCTCGGTAGCCTTGACCAGGGCAACGACTTCGCTGCCGATGGTAAGGCCGAGGTCCTTGACCGAGCGGGTGGTGATGACCGAGGTGACGATGCCGGCCGGCGTCTCGACGTCGACCTCCGAGACCACAGGGCCTTCGATGATGGCGGCAACCTTGCCGCGGAACTGGTTACGTACGTTGATTGCCTGAATGCTCATGATAGAAGTTCCTTTGCGTGAGTGAAAATGAGAAATGCGTAAAACCTGGGTTCAGCGGATGGCCCCGCGCGGGTGAGTGACGTTGCCCGCTCACCCATGAGCTGCCACCGCTTGCGCGGGTTGCGCCGGCATCGCTCGAGGCTGGCCGCGCGTCCGTTGTTTCATACTTGTTTGCTGCTTCCTTGGCGGGCTGCCCGCATTGCTGCCTGCGCCGCTGCTTGCACCCTAGATCGCCCAGCGCACTGAATCGAACGTGCGCGCCACCGACCAGTCCACTGCAGGCAACAATGCTTGCCCATGCTGGCGCTCATCGACAGCCGGCGCGCCCTCACGCCGCATCACCCGGCGCAGCACCGCGTCCTCCAGTTGCGCGAACGCCGCCGAGCCGCGCTGGCGCGGACGCGGCAGCGCCACCCTCTGGTCCAGCGCGATGCGGCCGTCTTCGATCAGCACCACGCGGTCGGCCAGCGCTATCGCTTCCGATACATCGTGGGTGACCAGCAGCGCCGTGAAGCCCAGGCGCTGCCACAAGGTTTCGATCAAGCCCTGCATCTCGATGCGGGTCAGCGCATCCAGCGCGCCCAGTGGCTCGTCCAGCAGCAGCAAGCGCGGGTGATGCACCAGCGCGCGCGCCAGTGCCACACGCTGGCGCTGGCCGCCCGACAGGCGCGCCGGCCACTCCCCTGCGCGCTCGGCCAGGCCGACCTGGCCCAGCACCCTGGCCGCATCGGCCAGCTGCGCGCGCGGCAGCCCCAGCGCCACGTTGTCCAGTACCGTCTTCCACGGCAGCAGGCGAGCGTCCTGGAACATCACCCGGACCGCCTCGCGCTGCTTGTTGCCAGGCGCGCCGTCCAGCGTCACGCCACCGCCGTCGCTGGCTTCCAGGCCGGCCACCAGCCGCAGCAAGGTGCTCTTGCCGCAACCGCTGCGGCCCACGATGGCGAGGAACTCGCCGGGCGCGGCCTGCAGGTCGATGCCGTGCAGCACCTCGCGCCCGCCGTAGCGCTTCACCACCTGCTGCACGCGCAGCGCGAGGCCTTTGCCATCCTGGCTGGCGGGCACATCGGCCAGCGCGGCTTGCTCGATCGGGTTGCTTTGCATATCGGGTTCTCCTTGGCCGGCGGCGCTCAGTGCGCCTGGTAGCCGGGGTGCCAGCGCAGCCAGAACCGCTCCAGCCCGCGTGACAGCAGATCCGCCAGCTTGCCCAGCAGCGCGTAGAGCAGGATGCCCACCAGCACTACGTCGGTCTGCAGGAACTCGCGCGCATTCATGGTCATGTAGCCGATGCCCGACTGCGCCGAGATGGTCTCGGCCACGATCAGGATCACCCACATCAGGCCGAGCGAGAAACGCACGCCGACCAGGATGTTGGGCAAGGCGCCCGGCAGGATCACCTCGCGGTAAAGGCGCCAGCCCGACAGGCCGTAGCTCTTCGCCATCTCGATCAGCCCGGGGTCGACCGCGCGGATGCCGTGGTAGGTGTTCAGGTAGATCGGGAAAAACACGCCCAACGAAACCAGGAACAGCTTGGCGGTCTCGTCGATGCCGAACCACAGGATCACCAGCGGGATCAGCGCCAGCGGCGGAATGTTGCGCACCATCTGCAAGGTGCTGTCGAGCAGGGTCGCGGCCGGCCGGAAGGTGCCCGTCAGCAGGCCCAGCGCCAGCCCGAAGCCGCCGCCGATGGTGAAGCCGAGCACGGCGCGCCAGGTACTGACCCACACGTGGCGCCACAGCTCGCCGGTCACGGACAGGCCCCAGGCGGCCTTCACGACGTCGAGCGGCGCCGGCAGGATGCGGTTGGACAGCCAGCCAAGCTGCGAGGCCAGTTGCCACGCCGCCACCAGCAGCACCGGCACGATCCAGGGCGCGGCCGAGCGAGCGGCATGGCGCAGCCAGTCAGGGTTGCGCGCGGGCAGGGTCAAGGGAGCGGACATGGTTGCCTCCTAAGCGCGCGCCGCGCGCGGCACGATGCCGGTTGCCATAACTTCGCCGAAGGGGCCGGACAGCACCTTGCCCTGCAGCTTGTCGCGCACCGAGCGCGGCAGCAGCGGAAAGACCAGTTCGGCGAAGCGATAGGCTTCTTCCAGATGCGGGTAGCCGGACAGCACGAAGGTATCGATGCCCAGCGCTGCGTACTCCTTGATGCGCGCCGCCACGATGTGCGGGTCGCCCACCAGTGCCGTGCCCGCGCCGCTGCGCACCAGGCCCACGCCGGCCCACAGGTTGGGGCTGATCTCCAGCTCCGCGCGGCTGCGTGCGCCGCCACCGGCATGCAGCGCGGCCATGCGGCGCTGCCCTTCGGAATCCATCTTGCCGATCACCGCCTGTGCGCGCGCCACCGTCGCATCGTCAAGCTTGCTGATCAACCGGTCGGCCGCGGCCCATGCCTCGTCCTCGGTCTCGCGCACGATCACGTGCAGGCGGATGCCGAACTTCACGCTACGCCCATGGCGCGCCGCGCGCTGGCGCACGTCGGCGAGTTTCTTGGCGACCTCCGCCGGCGGCTCGCCCCAGGTCAGGTAGGTATCCACCTGCTCGGCCGCGAGCTCGTGCGCGGCGGCCGAGGAGCCACCAAAGTACACCGGCGGATGCGGACGCTGCAGCGGCGGGAACAACACCTTCGCGCCCTTGACCTTGAGATGCTTGCCCTCATAGTCGAGCTCGGCGCTTTCATGGCTGGCGGCCAACACCTCACGCCAGATACGGATGAACTCGGCCGAAGCTTCATAGCGCTCGGCATGGTCCAGGAACAGGCCATCGCCCTCCAGCTCTGATACATCGCCGCCCGTCACCAGGTTCACCAGCAGGCGTCCGCCCGAGAGGCGGTCGAATGTCGCCGCCATGCGCGCGGCCAGCGTGGGCGCCATCAGCCCCGGGCGCACCGCCACCAGGAAGCGCAGCCGGGAGGTGACCGCGGCCAGCGTGGAGGCCACCACCCACGGATCCTCGCAGGAGCGGCCGGTAGGAATCAGCACGCCTTCGTAGCCAAGCGTATCGGCCGCGGTAGCGATCTGCTTCAGGTAATCGATATTGACCTCGCGCGCCCCTTCGGAGGTGCCGAGGTAGCGGCTGTCGCCGTGCGTGGGGATAAACCAGAAGACCTGCATGTCCGTGTCTCTTCAGCTCTGTTCGTGGATCGTGGCCGTGCGGCCCTCGCCTGCCGCATCCAGGCCGATCACCAGCAAGGCAGCGCCCAGTGCGCCGGTGACTAGCGCCACCAGCAGTACATGCTTGGCAGGGCGCGGCGGGGCGCTGGCTCGCATCGGCATCGAAATAGGAATAGGAGTAGGAAGCGGGGATAAGGCACGGAAGCCGGCGGCTACGTCTTACTTCTTGCCAGGCTGGTAGACCTGGTCGAACGAGCCGCCGTCGGCGAAGTGCGCCTTCTGCGCTTTCTGCCAGCCGCCAAAGGCCTCATCGATGGTGAACAGCTTTACCTTGGGGAAGTTGCTCGCATACTTGGCGGCAATCTTCTCCGAGATCGGGCGGTAGTAATTCTTGGCCGCGATTTCCTGGCCCTCGTCGGTGTAAAGGAACTGCAGGTAGGCTTCGGCCACCTTGCGCGTGCCCTTCTTGTCCACCACCTTGTCCACCACCGCCACCGGCGGCTCGGCCAGGATGGAGATCGACGGCGCGACGATGTCGAACTTGTCCGGGCCCAGTTCCTTGATCGCCAGGATGGCCTCGTTTTCCCAGGCAATCAGCACATCGCCCAGGCCGCGCTCGACGAAGGTGGTGGTGGCGCCGCGGGCGCCGGAATCCAGCACCGGCACGTTCTTCAGCAACTGGCCGACGAACTCCTTGGCCTTTTGCTCGTTGCCGCCCGGCTGGCGCAGCGCGTAGCCCCAGGCCGCCAGGTAATTCCAGCGCGCGCCACCCGAGGTCTTCGGGTTAGGCGTGATCACCTGCACGCCCGGCTTGACCAGGTCGCTCCAGTCCTTGATGCCCTTGGGGTTGCCCTTGCGCACCAGGAACACGATGGTCGAGGTATAGGGCGACGCATTGTGCGGCAGGCGCTTTTGCCAGTCCGGCTTGAGCAAGCCCTTCTCGGCGATGGCGTCGATGTCATAGCCCAGCGCCAGCGTGACCACATCCGCATCCAGCCCATCGATCACCGAACGCGCCTGCTTGCCCGAGCCGCCATGCGACTGGCGGATGGTCAGCGTGTCGCCGCCCTTGGCCTTCCACGCCTTGGCGAAGGCGGCGTTCACGTCCACATACAGCTCCCGCGTGGGATCGTACGAAACGTTCAGGAGGGCGGTGTTGGCCCAGGCGGTCTGGGTGGAACCGATGACGGCCAGTGCCGCGAGTCCGATGGCCAGCTTGCGAATCATGTGTCTTGCTCCCGTATTCTCGTCGTGAAATGGCGCGTGCGCGCCGCGTTTCATGGCCCTCCTTGTGTGGGAAGGCTTGCGTCAGGGATGAAGACTACCGAGGGGCCTATCTGAAAGGAACGAATGGTTTCGCCGATCCTTGCACGTTTTCCGCATAAGATTCGACGGAAATATGAACATGCTGGAGGGGGTGGTAGCGCGGCTCGCAGAGGCAAGACACTGGCACCGGCCACCAAAAAATGTGCATCAAACGACATATCACGCAGGTGAGGCAATTTCACGAGCCAGCTGCTAGCATGTCCGACATTCAGCGGCATGCAGCCGCCCTGCCCGCTTGAGCCCGGTTCCACGCGTCACCGGCGTGTTTCGCTTTCCAGGGGACATGCCTTCTGTAGTCCAACGCAGCAGAAGAAGACCATAACGGGAGAAGACAGATGATGAAGATCCGGATTCTGGGTGTGCTGGCGGGCATCGGCCTGTCGATCGCGTCCGGCGCCGTGCTGGCGCAGAACAGCGGCCTCACGCGCACGCTGGTCGGCAAGGCCGACGTTTCCGTGCCGGGGCGCGAAGCGGTAGTGGCGCGCGTGGAGCTGGCGCCAGGGATCTATGCCGGACGGCATACGCACCCGGGAGACGAGATCAGCTATGTGGCCGAGGGACAGGCCGAGTTGCTGGTCGAGGGGCAGCCACCTCGCCTCATCAAGGCGGGCGAGTCGTTCGTGGTGCCCGCGGGCGTTGTGCATGACGCCCACAATTCCGGCACGGCACCGACCCGGCTGATTGGCGTGTACGTTGTCGAGAAGGGCAAGCCGCTGGCCACGCCCGCGCCCTGAGTTCAGCGCAGCGGCATCCCGGGGCGGCCAGCACACCAGCCTGTATCGACGCTGGCCACCCCGGCTCACCACCTGGACATTGCCGTCAGCGGCCTGCGCTGTTGACGCGGGCCGGCCACTGTCCGTCGGCGATCAGCGCGCGAACCGTTTCCATCAGCAGATCCAGCACCGCAGAGACCGCGATCGACAGTGGCATGGTGGCGGAGCGGCACAGATAGACCGGGCGCGACATGCTCGGATGGGTGATCCGCGCCGCGGACAGCAAGCCATTGTGCAACTCCTCGCAGACCGATGCGTAGGAGAGGATCGTGCACCCCACGCCTGCCGCGGCGAGATTGATGAGTTGCGGTATGGCATTCACCTCCGCCAGCACCGAGAGCGCGACCTGGTGAGCGCGCAGATACCCATCGATCAACGCGCGCAGGCCATGCTCGCCGGCGGGCAGGATCATGGGGAAGCGATGCAGGTCCTTGAACCGGACCGTCTTCGCCAGATCGGCTCCGCGCTTGCGGGCATCGGCGAACTGCCCCGGGGGCGCCAGCAAGACAAGATCCTCGTCGACCACGTGCTCGAACAGCAGGCCGGAGCCAGCGTCCGCCTGGAAGGTCAGGCCAATATCGACGCGCCCGCTCTGCAGATGGTCGGGGATGTACCCGGTGCTGAGCTCCACCACCTGCAACTGGACCTTAGGCCAGCGCCGGATGGCCTCGCGCACCAGCGGCACGGTCAGGATCTTTGCCATGGATTGCGGCAGGCCGATCGCGACCCTGCCCGCGGGATCGGTCACCAGGTCACGTACGTCCTCGCAGGCGACGTCGAGCCGCTTGAGGATATCCCTGGCGTGGCTCTCGAATCTCAGCCCGGCGGCAGTCAGGACGACACCCTTGTGGCTGCGCATGAAGAGGGCCACGCCAAGATCCTGCTCGACGTGCTTGATCTGGAGACTCAACGCCGGTTGCGCGAGATGCATGTTCTGCGCAGCCCGGGAGATCGATCCCGCCGACACCACCGCCAGAAAGCATCTGAGTCCACGTACATCGATCGGCATAAGCAAGTCTCCGCATGTGACACCACAGGGCCTGCCGGGGCGGCGGCACGATGGCAGCAAGGTCCAGCCGGGTATAGCATAAAAATATACCGCATATCAAAAATCTATCTTGGACATATAGCGGTACCGAAGCCCATAGTGATGCCAGCTGCCGCGCAACGCACGCGGATGCCAAGACCGATAATCCACGGAGACTCAATGGGACTCAGCCGCCGTACTTTCCTGACGGGCGCAGCCGCATCCTTGCTCGCCCCGCCGCTCCACGCCGAGCAATGGCCGTCGCGGCCAATCAAGCTTGTCGTCCCGTTCGCGGCGGGTGGCCCCGGCGACTTCGTGGCACGCCTGATTGCCATACCGCTGGGCAACCGGCTCGGCCAGCCCGTGGTGGTCGAGAACAAGCCCGGCGCCGGCGGCAATCTCGGCACGCAGAATGTGCTCGACGCCAACGCCGATGGCTATACGCTGCTGCTGAACACGGTCGGCATGCATGCGGTCAACCCGCTGCTGTTTCCCGACTTGCGGTTTCGCCCGCAACGCGACCTGGTGGCCATCGGCGTGGTTGCAATGGTGCCGAACGTGCTGGTGGTGCATCCAACCAAGCTGGGGGTCAGCTCCCTGGCGGAACTGGTCCGTGTCGGCAAACAACGGCCGGACAATCTCACCTATGCCACCTTCGGTGCGGGAAGCTCCCCGCATATCTATGGTGCGCTGCTGCAGAAGGCCGCGGGCTTCACCGCGGTGGCCGTGCCCTACAAGGGCAGCGCGCCGGCAAGCACGGATGTCATGGCCGGGAATGTGGATTTCCTTTTCGACAGCATGACCACCTCCATCGGCCAGATACAGGGTGGCAAGCTCAAGGCCCTGGCGATCACTTCCGCTGCGCGTTCGCCCCTGCTGCCGGATGTGCCGACGCTGCAGGAAGCCGGCTATCCGGCGCTGGACCTGAAGTTCTGGCTGTCGTTGCAGGCTTCCGCGAAGACGCCGCCCGCCATCGTCGAGACACTGCGCCAGGCCGTGGCGCAAAGCGCGGGCGATCCAGGCTACGGCCATGCGCTGATTGCGCGGGGAGCCGAGCCATTCCACATGGCGCCCGCCGATGTGCAGGCCTATGTGAATCGCGATACCGCCCGATGGACGGCCCTGGCCCGCTCCATCGATATCAAGCCCGAGTAGCAGCCCCGACTCACCCGGCATCCCATTGCCACAACACGACGCCGGACCTGCGCCCGCGACTCCGGGCGGCGTCCGCCGTCGATCCGGCCATTGATCCCGCCGTTGATCTGTTTTGGAGACACATCCATGATCGCATTGCAGGGCATTCGCGTCCTCGACTTGAGCAAAGTGCTCGCCGGCCCCTTGTGCGGACAGTATCTGGGCGAACTTGGCGCCGAAGTCATCAAGGTCGAGCCGCTCGGCAGCGGCGACGATACGCGTGCCTGGCTGCCGCAGGATCGCGGGCAGTCCGCCACCTTTCTCGCCGTCAATCACAACAAGCGCAGTCTCGCCGTTGACCTCAAGACCAGCGAGGGCAGGCAGATCGTCCAGACGCTGGCGGCCAAGGCGGACGTCGTGCTGCAAGGCTTCGGCAGTGGCGCCGCCGCCAGGCTCGGTGTTGACTACGACACGCTGTCCGCGTTGAACCCGGCCCTGATCTACTGCGAGATCTCTGGCTACGGACGCACGGGCCCGCTGGGCCAGGAACCCGGCTACGACGTCATGCTGCAGGCATTCAGCGGCATGATCAGCACGATGGGCCAGGCCGGCGGCCAGCATGCGCGCGCCAGCTTTTCGCCGGTGGACCTGGGCACCGGCATGCATGCGTTCAGTGGCATCCTGGCGGCACTGATCGAGCGCCAGAAGACCGGCCACGGCATGCACCTGGAGGTGTCCCTGCTGGATACGGCGATGGGTTTCATGGGCTATCTCGCCCAGAACTATTGGCTCGGCGGCAAGGTGCCGCGGGCCATGGGCACCGCGCATCCGGCCATGGCGCCCTACCAGGTGTTCGACGCAGCCGACGGGCCGGTGATGATCGGCGTCGGCAACGACGCGCAGTGGCGGCGCTTCTGCCCGGTCGCCGGGTTGCAGGATGTGGCCGACGCACCGCGGTTCGCCACCAATGCGGCCCGTGTCGCGCACTTCACCGAAACCGTCGAGATGGTCCAGGCGCGTATTCGGACCCAGCCGGTTGCCTACTGGATCGACGCATTGCGCAAGGCTGGCGTGGCTTGCTCCCCGATCCACACGCTGGACCAGGCGCTGGCGCACCCTCAAGTGGCCGAGCGCGCGCTGATCGCCGAGTCTGAGCATCCGGTGCTGGGCAAGATAAGGAATATGGGCTTGCCCGTGCGCTTTCGCGGCGGCAGCCGGCAAGCGCACCGCGCGCCGCCTTTGCTGGGCCAGCACACCGACGAGATCCTGTTGCAAGCGGGCTATACGCCCGAGTCCATTGAACGATTCAAGGCGCGCGGCGTGATTGCCAGCGCCGATGCCAGCAAAACCGGCGGCCTTTGCACGGCCGCATGACATCAGGAGTCACCATGCCTTCAGTCAATTCAGTCAGATATGAAGTGCGCGACAGGGTCGCGGAAATCCTCCTCGATAGCGCGCCGGTCAATGCCTTGAACGAGGCGATGATCGACGACGTGCTGGCGGCGCTGCGACGCGCGGCCCAGGACGATTCGGTCAGGGCCGTCATCCTGGGCAGCGCCCTGCCCCGGCGCTTTTGCGCCGGGCTGCGCCTCGATGCGCTGCACGGGGCGCAGCCGGCCCGGATCTATGGCCTGGTCGACAAGCTGTACAACGAACTGTGCGACGCGCAATTCAACCTGGGCAAGCCATCCATTGCCGCCGTGAACGGCACCGCCCGCGGCGGCGGCATGACGCTCGCGATCTCCTGCGACATGATCGTCGCCGCCGACACGGCCACCTTCGGCTATCCGGAGATCGACGTCGGGCTGACGCCCGCCATCCACTACACGCACCTGCCGCGTGTGATTGGCCGTCACCGGGCCTTCGACCTGCTTTTCACCGGACGCGCGTTCGACGCCGCCGAAGCCATGTCCCTCGGACTGGTCAGCCGCGTGGTGCCCGAGCAGGACGTCATGCGCGAGGCTAGAGCGCTTGCCCAGACCTTGTGCGCGAAATCTCCGGTCGTCGTCAAGATGGGACGCAAGGCCTTCATGCGCGCCAATGACAACGACTACCGGCGCGGCGTCGCCACGGCGGTGGAGAGCTTCGGCAATGTGGTGGCAACGGACGATGCAAAGGAAGGTATCGCCGCGTTCGTGGAAAAGCGCAAGCCATCCTGGCAAGCCTGAGCGTGCCGGCATCAACAATCATTTAACAATCGCCCTCAACGGAAGCGGAGTGAACGCATGCGATTCCTGAACACCCTGCGCCGGAGCGCCCCCGTCATCCTTGTGCTGCTCGCAGCGCACCCCGGTGGCGCCAGCGCGAAGGATGCATGGCCCGCCCAGGCCGTGAGGCTCGTGGTGCCGTATGCAGCCGGCGGACCGACCGATGCCTTTGCGCGCGTGCTGGCCGAGCAATGGGGCAAGCAGCTGGGCGAGCCGATGATCGTGGAGAACCGCACGGGCGCCGGCACGGTGGTTGGCACCGACTATGTGGCCAAGGCCAAGCCGGATGGCTATGTGGTCCTGTTGACGACGGTGGCGCACGCGGTCAACGAGAGTATCGTGCCCCGTCTGCCCTACCGCACCACGCAGGACTTCGCGCCTGTCGGACTGGCGGCCAAGGCGCCCCTGGTCCTGCTGGTGAACAAGAACTTCCCAGCCAGGAATCTCCCCGAATTCCTGGCGTACGTCAAAGCGCATCCTGGGCAGATCAACTATGGGTCCGCCGGCAATGGCAGCGCACCGCATGTCGCGACCGAGCTGCTGAACCTCAAAGCCGCGCTGAAGACCACGCACATCCCGTATCGCGGCACCGGGCCCGCCATGACCGACCTGATCGGCGGGCAGATCGGCTTCATGATCGACAGCGCGCCGACGGGACTCGCGCAGGTCCGCGCGGGAACAGTGCGGCTGATTGCCACGTCGATGCAAGCGCGCCTCGCACAGACACCGGACACGCCGGCCATCGCCGAAGCGGTACCCGGCTACGAAGCCTATACGTGGAATGGCGCCTTCGTCCCCGCGGGAACGCCGGCGGCGGTGATCACCACGCTCAATGGTGCGTTGCGCCGTGCGCTTGCCGACCCCGGCCTGAAGAAGCGAGCCTTCGAGATGGGCCTGGTTCTCGAGTCCGATCCGACGCCGCAGGCACTCGCCGCGCACGTGGGCAGTGAGATCGCCAAATGGCGGACCGTCGCGCAGGCGGCCGATATCAAGGAGCCGTGAAGCATGACCCGACCCGACTTTGCAAGCGCATTCGACCCCAGCCAGCACCGCATGTGCGCACAGCGGTATTTCGAGGATTTCACCGTCGGGGAGCGCTTCGTACTGCCATCCCGCACCATGACCGATGCCATGTTTGCCGCGTTTCAACTCGCCAGCGGCGATAACCATCCCGTGCACTACGACGTGGAATACTGCCGCGCGCACGGCATGCCGCAACTGCTCGCCCATGGCTTCCAGGTCGTGATCCAGACGGCCGCCGGCGCCGGGCTCTTTCCACATATGGTCGAGGAATCGTTGAAGGGGTTCATCGACCAGAGCAGCCGCTTCCTGCATCCCGTCTTTGCCGGCGATACCCTCTACAGCACGCTGGAAGTCAGCGAACTCGCGCCGAACCGGAGCACCGGCGTGCTGACGATGCGTTCCACGGTGCATAACCAGTCCGCGATGCTCGTGATGGAAGGCACACAGCGCTACCTGTTGAAGAAGCGCCAGCCGGACTAGGTTCCTGCCGCAACCTGGAGCCCAGGGCCAGCGGTGCCCTCCTTGCGGCACCAGGGCACGCAGCCACACCTGCCGCGCACTCCCTGGGCCGCCGTGGCTAGCCGGCGGTACCATTCCGCCGGTCTTGCTCACCCATCACACCGACACAGGATGGTGCTGCCCTTGCCTGCCGCCCTTGGCGTGGCGCAGCGCCGGCAACATCTCGGAAGGCTCCGGCCGGTGCGTGTAGTCAGGATTGACCTCGGCATACAGGATGGTCCCATCCTGCCCGATCACGTAGCGCGCCGGCATCGGCAGCGTCCAGCTCGCGTCGCCATTGAAGGCCGGCAAGTCGTTCTTCAGTTGCTTGTACAGATCCACCAGATAGTCCGGCAGTGCGAAGCGCAGGCCAAACGCGGCAGCCACGTCGTTATGCGTGTCGCTGAGGATGGGAAAGCTGAGCTTGTTGGTGCGCACGGACTTGCGGCTATTGACCGCGTTCTGCGGCGAAATGGCCACCACGCTGGCGCCGGCTTCCCTGAACGCCGGTACGGCCTCCTCCAGCGCCTGCAGTTCCATATTGCAATACGGGCACCACACCCCGCGGTAGAAGCTGACGATGAGAGGCCCTTGCGCCAGTAGTTCCTCCGAGGGAACCGGTGCGCCTTCCGGGTCCGTCAGCGTGAAGACGGGCGCCTTGTCCCCCGCCTTCAGCGCGCGGCCTGCTTGTCCCGAGGCAATCAGTTGAGCGGTGGCCCGCTCCATGATGGGATGGATTTCCGGCGGTGCGAAATACGGTGCCTTGCCGGCCTTGAAATCCGCCTTGAAGGCGTCGAGTTTTTGCTGCAGTGACATGATGACTACTCCATCTGATCCAAGTAAGCTGCTCGATGCGAAGGTGCACGTTGCTGGAATCATGTTCGGTCAAGCCGCTTCACGGCGGTAGGCGAGCCGCGGGAATATGATTCATTCTTTCTGGGCATAACCCGGCGGCAATCCAATGAGAGGAAGCGCATCGTGGACAGGATGACTGCCATGGAAACACTGGTTGCCGTCGTCGAGGCAGGCTCTTTCTCGGGCGCCGCGCGGCTGCTGAAGGTCGGGCAGCCCTCCGTATCGAAGTCGGTCGCACAACTGGAAGAACAGCTCGGCGTGCGGCTGCTCGTGCGGTCCACCCGCGGCCTGTCGCCGACCGAAGCAGGAAAGAATTTCTACGAACACGCCAAGCGCGCGATCGAGCAAGCGGATGCGGCGGAGCATGCGGCCAGGGGCTCGGGCACCAGTCTCTCCGGCCGCCTGCGCGTGACCGCGGCCGTCACCTTCGCGCGGCTGCATATCGTCCCGCACCTCAAAGCCTTCCTGGCCGAGCATCCGCAACTGGTGGTGGACGTGCTGCTGGAGGATGGCAATATCGACCTGCTTGAGCATGGAGTGGATGTCGCTCTGCGCATGGGCGCGCTGCGAGATTCGGCCATGACCGCCAGGAAGATCGCGCAGAGCCGGCGGGTCGTGGTCGGCACGCCGCGCTACTTTGCCGCTGCCGGCGAGCCAAAGGTGCCCGCCGACTTGCTCGCGCATGAGGCCATCGTCTACGACCGTGAGGGCGGCGGCGATGCCTGGGCATTTCGCCGGGACGGCGCCGAGGTATCCGTCGGGGTGTCCGGCCGCTTGCGGGTCACGGCCGCCGAGGGCGTGCGCGCCGCGGTGCTCGCGGATATCGGTGTGGCGATCGGCTCCGAATGGATGTTCGCGCCGGAACTGGCCAGCGGCGAAGTCAGACAGGTGCTCGCCGAATGGACGCTGGCACCGGTCGACCTCTGGGCGGTATTTCCGACCGGCCGCATGGCCAGCGCGAAGGTCAAGGCTTTTGTCGCGTTCGTGGAAGCGGCACTGCGCCGCGACATCGCTTAGAGGGTGAGGACAAATTCAGGCATTGGACAATCGGCGTACGAGCAAACGTGCCTGAGATAGCCAGACCCAGGCGGTT